>NZ_RAWB01000444.1 GCF_003612055.1 Corallococcus llansteffanensis | reverse complement strand
GTAGTCCAGGGTGCCCACCAGCGGCTGCTGGGTGGTCTGGTCCACCGGCGGCGCGGGCGGGGGCGGGATGTGCTTGATGATGGCGTCGTACAGGGGCTCCAGCGTCTTGCCGGGGACTTCCAGCGACGTGGAGGCCTGACCCTGGCGGGCGACCGTGTAGAGGACGGGCATCTCCAGCTGCTTATCGTCCGCGCCCAGGTCGATGTAGAGCGAGTAGACGAGGTCCAGCACTTCCTTGGCCCGAGCGTCCTGCCGGTCGATCTTGTTGATGACCAGCACGGTCTTCAGGCCCATGGCCAGCGCCTTGGTGAGCACGAAGCGCGTCTGGGGCAGGGGCCCTTCGGCCGCGTCCACCAGCAGGATGACGCCATCGACCAGGCGCAGACCGCGCTCCACCTCGCCACCGAAGTCGGCGTGGCCCGGGGTGTCGATGATGTTGATCTGCATCCCCTTGTAGGAGACGGCGGTGTTCTTCGCGAGGATCGTGATGCCCTTCTCACGCTCGAGATCGTTCGAGTCCATCACTCGATCGGTCATGTGCTCGTTGGAGCGGAAGGTACCGGCCTGCCGGAGCAGGTGGTCGACCAGGGTGGTCTTCCCGTGGTCGACGTGGGCGACAATGGCGACGTTGCGGATGTTTTCGCGAGAGATCATGCGGACCGACTGACTGAAAGAGGTGCGAAGAGACACGCCCAGAACGGGCTTTCTCAATCCCACCGGAACCCGGAAGGCGGGGGCTTATATGCCGGGGGCGTGCCGCCTGCAATGAAGGCGGGTGTCCAGCAGCCAGGCAAAAGGGCCCACCCCCGTCCCCGCGCTTATCCTACCTGGGCCCCGAATTCCCGGTTTCCACGCCCAACCGGTCGTGGAGGAAGCGCTCCACGCGCAGCTCCACGAGGCCCGGGACCTCCAGCGGCGCGGTGTGGGTGCCCTCCGAAATCATGAGCAGCTCGGAGGCGGGGATGCGCTCGGCCATCTTCCGGGAGAGCCAGCCGGGGGTGAAGCGGTCCTTCTCCCCGGCGACGACCAGGGTGGGCACGTCCACGTGCTCCAGGTGATCCCAGGCGGTGTGGTTGGCGAGCGAGTCCAGTGTGCGCACGAACACGACGGGGTCCATCTGGGCCAGGTGGGTGAAGTAGGGCGCCAGGTCGTTGCGGGCGATGAGGTCCGGGTTCATCTCCAGGCGGATGGCCAACTGGACGACGAGCTCCGTGGTGAGCGCCCCGTGCACGAGCCGCGCGGTGTGTCGGGGGAAGCGCTCCACGGCGCTGCGCAGGGTGGGGAAGAGGCGCTTGAGGAGGGTGGAGTCGTGGAAGGTGTCCAGCGGCATGCCGTAGCTGCCGCACACCAGCACCAGCCCCTGCACGCGCCGGGCGTAGCGGCGGTGGAACTCCAGCGCCACCTGCACGCCCATGGAGTGGCCGAAGAGGACGGCCTGCTCCAGGCCCGCGGCGTCCATCACCCGCGCCAGGTCGTCGCAGGTGTACGCCATGCCGATGCGCGTGCGGTCCGTGGGCACGCTGCTCCTGCCGTGGCCCCGGTAGTGCCAGCGCAGCACCCGGTGACGCCGGCCCAGGTAGGGCAGCAGGTACTTCCACGCGAAGCCGTCACAGCCCAGGCCATCGCACAGCACCATGCCTGGGGCGCCTTCCCCCCGCACCTGGAAGTAGAGGTCCGCGCCGTCGGGGACCTGGAGCGAGTCCTGACGGAAGGACTTCGCGTGTCCGGTCGCGCCGCTCATGCCTCCACCTCCTCGTCCGGCAGCGCCTCGGGCAGCCCCTTGTCCAGCCCGTAGCGCATGATCTTGAGGATGAGGTTGGAGCGGCTGATGCCCAGCTCGCGCGACAGCCGGCTCTTGTTGTTGCGCGTGCGCACGAGTCCCTGGTGGATCATCTCCTTCTCCAGCGACTCCACCGCCTCGTGCAGCTTGCCGTGCGCGCGCGGGGCGATGAAGGGCCCGCCGCCGGGGACCACGGTGTCGCGGATGCGGCTGGAGAGCAGCTCCGCGGGGATGACCTCCAGCTCGCCGCCCAGCACGAGCAGCCGCTCGATTTCGTTCTCCAGCTCGCGGATGTTCCCCGGCCACGCGTACGCGCCCAGGATGCCCAGGGCCTCCGGGGCGAGCCCCCGCGCGCGCTGCCCCTCGCGGTGGTGCTTGCGCAGGAAGTGGTCGATGAGCACGGGCAGGTCGTCCTTGCGCTCGCGCAGGGGCGGCAGCTGGAGGCGGATGACGTTGATGCGGTAGTAGAGGTCCTCGCGGAACTCGCCCCGCTTGACGAGGTCGCCCAGGTCCTTGTGCGTGGCGGCGATGACGCGCACGTCGACCTCGCGGGACTGCGTGCCGCCCACGGGCAGGAAGGTGCCCTCCTGGAGCACGCGCAAGAGCTTCACCTGGAGGGCGGGGGACATGTCGCCCACCTCGTCCAGGAAGAAGGTGCCGGTGTCGGCCACCTCGAAGAGGCCCTTCTTGTCCTTGAGCGCGCCGGTGAAGGCGCCCCGCGTGTGGCCGAAGAGGGCGCTCTCCAGCAGGTTGTCGTTGAAGGCGGAGCAGTTCTGCACGACGAACGGCTTGTCCTTGCGCGGGCCGTTGTGGTGGATGGCGCGCGCCACCAGCTCCTTGCCCGTGCCGGACTCGCCGTTGATGAGGACGGTGGAGTCGGAGTTGGCCACCTTCTCCATCAGGCGGAACACCTCGTTCATCGCGCCCGAGCGGCCGATGATCTTCTCGAAGCGGTAGCGGTTGGACAGCTCGGAGGCCATGGACTGGATGGTCTCCTCCTTGCGCGTGAGCTCCACCTCCTGGTTCGCGATCTCCGTCACCGCGAACTCCAGCAGGTCCGACAGCTTGCTCAACTCCGAACCGTCCAGCACCGGTGTCCGCTCCGGGGCGCCGTCCAGGTCCAGGTGCACGCCGGGGAGGATGTCGCGCATCTTGCCGCGCAGCACGTGGCCGTCCTCGGGCGTGAGCGGCTGGCGGGCGAAGCCCTCCACGAAGAGGAAGCCCTCGTACTCGTTGCGGATGTAGAGCGGCGCCCCCACGATGCTCAGGCGCAGGTGGCAGTCGTGGAAGAGCGCTCGGCGCACCTTCTTGGCCGCCTTGAACTTCTCGTGCAGCACCCGCACCGACTGGGCGCACCGCCGCATCCCCTCCCGCGAGCCGAGCGAGTGGCGGCAGAAGTCGTTCGGCGGCGGGATGAAATCCCCGCGCTGCCAGTCGTGCACCACCCCGTTGCGATCCGCGAACGACAGCTCCACCTGCCACCACTTGCGGATGACATCCCTCAACATGACAATGGTGTGCAGATTCTGATGCTTCTCGAAGTCCATCCCCGCGGGCCTCCCCCTGTTCCGGATCAGGACAATGGATCTACGGGGTTGTCTGAAATCAATCCAGCGGCACCTGTCCGAGGACGGCGCTGTTCGCGTACCCTGAGCCCCTGTGAGCGCACCCCCACATACACATGGCAGGGCAGGGCACGACCACTCGCATGACCATGACCATCATGGCCATGGTCACGGCCACGGGCATTCCCACGGGCCCCGGAAGGGCGGGCTGGCGGAGGAGCGGCGCAAGGACCGGCGCCGGCTGCTGGCCGCGCTGGGCCTGACGGCCACCATCATGGTGGCGGAGGCGGTGGGCGGCTTCCTGACGAACTCGCTCGCGCTGCTCTCCGACGCCGGCCACATGCTGACGGACGTGTCGGCGATGATCCTCAGCCTGCTGGCGCTGTGGTTCGCCGGCCGGCCCGCGGACCTGAAGAAGACCTACGGCTACTACCGGATGGAGATCTTGAGCGCGCTCCTCAACGGCGTGCTGCTGCTGGTCATCACCGTCTTCATCCTGCTGGAGGCGTGGCAGCGGCTGCGCACGCCGGCGCCGGTGGAGCTGGGGCCCATGGCCATCGTCGCGGCCATTGGCCTCGTGGCGAACCTGGCGGCGCTGGGCTTCCTGCACCAGACGCACTCCATGAACGTGCGCGGCGCGTTCCTGCACGTGCTGGGGGACACGCTGTCGTCGGTGGGCGTGCTGGTGGGCGCGGGCATCATGTGGTGGACGGGCTGGTACGTGGTGGACCCCATCATCTCGGTGCTCATCTCGATGATCATCGTCGTGGGCGCGCTCCGGCTGGTGAAGGACGCGGTGGACGTGCTGCTGGAGGCGGTGCCCGCGCACGTGGACCTGGAGCAGGTGCGCGCCATCATGGGCCGGGTTCAGGGGGTGCAGGCGGTGCACGATCTGCACGTGTGGTCCATCTCCAGCGGGATGTACGCGCTGTCGGCGCACCTCGTCGTGGCGGACCCGATGGTCTGCAACAACGACGACATCCTGTCCGCGGTGAAGCACGAGCTGTTCGACCGCTTCGGCATCGACCACACCACCATCCAGATCGAGAGCCAGGCCTATGCCCACCTGGGCGAGGTGCACTGACCTCCTTGCGAAAGGGGCGCGGGACGGGGATTCTCGCCGGCTCCTATGAGCGTGCTGGACAAGGTGTTGACGCTGCGGCCGGGCAACGTGGTGGCGCGGGTGGGCCCGGGCTCCCGGGTGCCCCTGCTGGATCCACGGGAGCTCCTGCGCGCGCTGGAGTCCGTGCCGGCCGCGCTGCCGTGCCTCCCCGTGCTGGCCAAGGGCTCGCTGCCGGGGCTCTTGCGCGCGGCGCGGGCGGAGGACGCGGTGCTGGGCCTGGCGTGTCCGCACCCGCTGGCGGACCGGGGGGCGGCGGAGCGCTTCGTGATGGCGGTGCACGCGGCGGCCGTGGAGGCCGAGCACACCCGGCCCCTGTTCCTCCAGGCGGGCCCCGTGCGGGTCAGCTCCACGGACGCGGACGTGCTGGATGGGCTCAAGGACGGGCTCTTCCGCGTGGTGGACGCGGGCTTCGCGCTGGTGTCGCTGGAGCTGTCGCGCCTCACGTCCTACGAGGCGGTGGAGGCCGTCACGGCGCTGGTCGCCCCGCTGACGGAGCGTGAGCTGTCACTGGAGGTGTCCGCGCCCCAGCTCTCGTCAGGAGGGCTGCTGGATGCGTGCGGCACGCTGCTGGAGGGGCTGTCGCAGTGGAAGGTGCCGCCGCGCTTCCTGCGCGTGACGGAGGCGCAGCTGGGGGACGGCGACCCGGACGTGGAGCTCCTGCGGCAGGTGGTGGAGCTGGCCGGGGCTCGGGGCGTGGCGGTGACGGTGGGCGACCTGTTGGAGGGAGCGCCGCGGGGGCTGTCCAGCTACGTCGCGGCGGGAGCGCGCAAGGTGGACTGCGGGGGCCCGTTCGGTCCCCTGGCCCTGCGCGCCTGGCCTGCCGGGGACCGGGCCCAGGTGGTGGCGAAGGCCCAGGCGGCGGGCATGCCGGCGGGGGAGCTGCTGTCGATGCTGGAGGAGGGCCTGCCGCCCCTGACGCCGGGGGCTCGCGAGACGCTGGAGGCGCTGTCCTTCGCGGAGGCCACGGAGGTGATCGCGGCGCTGGGGGCCCGGCGCACGGCGTCCTCGACGATGGCGTTCCTTGCGAAGCCGGCGGGGGACCTGGGCTAGAAGGGCGCCCATGCGCATTGTTGCAGGCAGCGCGAAGGGCCGGGCCCTGCAGGGGCCCAAGCCGTCGTCCGGACACATCCGCCCCACGGCGGACCGCGTCCGCGAAACCATCTTCAACATGCTGGGCCAGTTCCTGGACGGGCAGGCGGTGCTGGACCTGTACGCGGGCACCGGGGCGCTGGGGCTGGAGGCCCTGTCGCGCGGCGCGGGGCGGGTGGTGCTGGTGGACCAGGACCGCGAGGCGCAGGCGCTCTGCCGGCTGAACACCGACGCGCTGGGCTTCGCGGCCCAGGTGTCCATCCTGGCGCAGCCGGTGGCGCGGGCGGTGGAGACGCTGGGCAAGAAGGGGGAGCGCTTCGAGCTCGTCTTCGCGGATCCGCCCTACGCGGCGCGCGTCGTGGAGACGGTGCTGGAGGCCGTGGCGGCGTCGGGGGTGGTGGCCCCCGGCGGCACGGTGGTGGTGGAGCACGACAAGCGCGAGGAGGCTCCGGAGGCCCACGCGGGACTCACCCGGGACGACCAGCGCCGGTTCGGGGACACCCTGGTGAGCTTCTACCGGGCCCCGTGACGTGCGCTTGACCGGCCGCGTGGGGCCGCCGAGACTCCCCGTCACCCATGCCGGTTGCCATCTATCCTGGTTCGTTTGATCCGCTCACCAACGGGCACCTGAGCCTCATCCAGCGCAGCCTGAAGATGTTCGACCGGCTCATCGTCGCCATCGCGGTGAACCCGAAGAAGACACCTCTCTTCAGCCAGGAGGAGCGCATCGAGCTCATCCGCGACGCGTGCAAGGACAGCCGCGTGGAGGTGGACGCGTTCCACGGGCTGCTCGTGGACTACGTGCACCAGCGCAAGGTGAGCGTCGTCATCCGCGGCCTGCGGGCGGTGTCGGACTTCGAATATGAGTTCCAGCTGGCGAACATGAACCGCAAGCTGGCGCCGGACATCGACACCGTCTTCATGATGACGGGCGAGGACTACTTCTACATCTCCTCGCAGCTCGTCCGGGAGGTCGCCTCCTTCGGGGGGGACGTGGAAGGGCTCGTGCCCCCGAACGTGTACGCGGGCCTGAGGAAGAAGTTCGGCACGAAGCCGTAGGCCACCGGACAACGCAGCGCGCCGGAAGGGCCTTGTCCCTCCCGGGACTTCCGGCTAGGCATTGACGGCATGAAACTCGCCCGCCGGCTGCAAGCCATCAAGCCTTCCGCCACCCTGGCCCTCAACGCGCGCGCCAAGGCGCTCGCCGCCAAGGGAGAGGATGTCGTGGTGCTGGCCGCGGGCGAGCCGGACTTCGACACGCCGGAGTTCGTGAAGCAGGCGGCCATCGACGCGCTCCGCTCGGGCTTCACCAAGTACACGGCCACCGCGGGCATGCCGGAATTGCGCGAGGCGGTCTGCCGCAAGCTGGAGAAGGACAACGCGCTGAAGTTCACCCCGGATCAGGTGGTGGTGACGGCCGGCGGCAAGCAGTCGCTCTACAACGCCTTCCAGGCGCTGCTGGACGACGGCGACGAGGTCCTCATCTTCTCCCCGTACTGGGTGAGCTACCCGGACATGGTGCACCTGGCGGGCGGCACGCCGGTCATCGTCCCCACGCGCGAGGAGGACGGCTACGCACCGGATCCGGAGGCCATCCGCAAGGCGCTCACCCCGCGCACGCGCGCCATCGTCCTCAACAGTCCGGCGAACCCCACGGGCGCGGTGTACTCGCGCGCCACGCTGGAGGGCATCGCGGCGGCGGTGCGCGACCACGACTGCATCCTCATCACCGACGACATGTACGAGAAGCTCCTCTACACGGGGGAGTTCCTCAACATCGGCAACGTGGCGCCGGACCTGGTGCCCCGGCTGCTCGTGTCCAACGGCCTGTCCAAGTCCTACGCGATGACGGGCTGGCGGCTGGGCTACGCGGCGGGGCCCAAGGCGCTCATCTCCGGCATGCAGCTGGTGCAGGACCAGTCCACGTCCAACGCGTCCTCCATCACCCAGAAGGCGGCGCTGGCGGCGCTCAACGGCCCGTCCGACACCATCACCGCGATGGTGAACGAGTACCGCGAGCGCAGGGACCTGTTCGTCGCGGGGCTCAACGCCATTGACGGCATCCGCTGCCGGCTGCCCGAGGGCGCCTTCTACGCGATGGCGGACGTGCGGGCCCTCCTGGGCCGCTCCTACAAGGGCACGGTGCTCACGACGAGCCTCCAGCTCTCCGAGGCCCTGCTCAACGACTTCCTCGTGGCGGCGGTGCCGGGCGACCCGTTCGGCGCGCCCGGCTACATCCGGATGAGCTTCGTCACCTCGCGCGAGGTCCTGCAGAAGGGCCTCAAGCGCCTGCGGGACTTCGTGGCGGCGCTTCAGTCCGTGTAGGCGAAGGCCTGCCAGCTCAGGTCGCCGTTGCCCCGGAAGAGGAAGATGGCCGCGTGGCCGGAGAGGTTGCCCACGGCGGCCCAGGTGTCCTTGAGCGCGCGCGGGTCCAGGCCCAGGCGTGCGGGGGGCTTGCCGTACTTCTTCTCCATCTCCGCCAGGGGCAGCACTTCGATGTCGTAGAGCGTGACGAGGTCGGTGCGGCGGGTGCGCAGCTGCTTCACCCACGTCTGCACCAGCTCCTCGGGCGTGTTGTAGCGCTTGTCCTCCAACTGGAACGGGTACGTCAGCTCCGCCGCGGCGGACCGCACGTCGCCGGTCAGCAGGCTCTGGAAGAGGAAGCGGGCCTCCTGCTGGATGCGGGCGCGGTTGAGCGCCTCGGGCGTCAGCTCCTCCTCGGTGAGGGCCTGGGCGCTGCGGGCCGCGTTGATCTG
>NZ_RAWB01000443.1 GCF_003612055.1 Corallococcus llansteffanensis | reverse complement strand
GTGCTCGTGGGGCAGGGGTACCAGGGGGCGGCGGCGAAGAAGCGCGCGAAGCAGTACTGGCAGAAGAACCTGGCGACGTGGAAGGACGCGCCGCAGCCGATGCTGGCGGACGTGGATCTGGACGTGGACCTGGAGCCGGAGGCGGGCGCCTTCCGCATGAAGGGCACGTACACGCTGGTGAACCGGCATGACGTGCCGCTGAAGCGCTTCGCCCTCAGCGGGGGCGATGCGTGGACGGACGTGCGCTGGACGTTGGAGGGGAAGGACTCGACGCCGGAGGACCGCGTCGGCTTGTATGTCTTCACGCCGTCCGCGCCGCTCGCGCCCGGGGCCTCGCTGAAGGTGGGCTTCCAGTACCAGGGCCACGTGCCGGACGGCGTGTCGCGCGCGGGCGGCGAGCTCAAGGAGTTCATCCTGCCCTCGGGCGTGGTGCTCACGAGCGAGGAGCCCACGTTCGCGCCGGTGGTGGGCTACCAGGAGGAGCGGGGCGTGGACCGCAAGGAGAACCACTACGAGCCGCGCGTGTACCCGGACGACTTCTACGAAGGGCCCACGGAGGCCGCCTGGGGCAGCGGCCTGCCGTTCCCCTTCCGGATCCGCCTCTCCGGACCGGAGGCCTACACGCTCAACTCCGTGGGCGTGCGTGAGAGCGACACGGTGAAGGACGGGCGCCGCACCACGGTGTGGAAGAGCGACCACCCGGTGAGCTTCTTCAACGTCATCGCGGGGAAGTGGACCCGGGTGGATGGAGCAGGCACGACGGTGTTCCACCACCCGGCGCATGGCTACAACGTGAAGGAGATGTCGCGGGGGCTGGAGGCGGCGCGCCGGTACTACTCGGAGTGGTTCCACCCGTTCCCGTGGAAGGAGTTGAAGCTGTCGGAGTTCGCCGGCCTGGCCAACTACGCGCAGGGCTTCCCCACGGACATCACGTTCTCGGAGTCCATCGGGTTCCTCACGCGCACGACGCCGGAGTCGAACGCGGTGCTGCTCGTCACCGCGCACGAGGCCGCGCACCAGTGGTGGGGCAACCTGCTCATCCCCGGCAAGGGGCCGGGCGGCAATGTGCTGTCGGAGGGGCTGTCGCACTACTCGGCGCTGAAGCTCATTGAGCAGCTCGACGGACCGGAGGCGCGCGCGCAGAACGCAAAGCGGATGGAGGAGCGCTACGCGAAGGACCGGCGCGTGGACGGAGAGCAGCCGCTGGTGAAGCTGGACGGCTCGCGCGAGGGCGACACGGTGGTCCTCTACGAGAAGGGCGGCTGGACGTTCCTGATGCTGGAGGAGCTGATGGGCCGGCCCGCGATGCACGCGGGGCTCCACGCCTTCCTCCAGCGGTATATGAACAACGAGGACCACCCGGTGCTGCAGGACTTCCTCGCGGTGATGCGCCCCTTCGCGCCGGACGCGGCGGCCTTCGACGCGTTCACCCGCCAGGCCTTCTTCGAGGTGGTGGTGCCCGAGTACCGCGTCACGGAGACGACGGTGACGAAGGAGGGCGCGCAATGGGTGACCACGGCGACGGTGACGAACGTGGGCACCGGCCGCATGCCCGTGGACGTGGCGGTGGTGAAGGGCGAGCGCGCCGCGAAGGACTTCCACGAGGCCCGGGTTCGGCTGGAGCCCGTCGCGGGAGTCTCTGCGCGGGTAACGGTGCGCTCGGACTTCGCGCCGGAGCGGCTGGTGGTGGATCCGGACGTGCGCGTGCTCCAGCTCCGCCGCGAGCAGGCCCTGGCCCCGCTCACCGTTCCGTGACGCGATGACATGACACGCTGACAGGGGCGCGTCCGCGCGCTCCCGTCACCTTGTCACGGTGTCGGGCCCCATGCCCCGTCGCTCCCTCTGGGAACGGGCTGGCACATCGCTTGCGAAGGGCTCCCGCACGACGGACCGCGAGGGTCCGCACGCGTGACGGGGTGTGAGCACATGGTGACGTTCCAGCAGTGGAGCTTGTTGTTGGTGTCGTTGGTGTCGACGTCGGTGCTCGCGGAGGAGGGCATCACGACGGGGACGTTTCCCGTGGCGCATCGCAACGTGGTGACGCTGTCGGTGCCCCTCCAGGGCCTGGACCCGCAGGTGGCGCTCGAAGGGGAGCACGTGCTGGGAGAGCGCGTCTCCGTGGGGCTGGGGGTGAGCGCGTACTTCACGAAG
This sequence comes from Corallococcus llansteffanensis, assembly GCF_003612055.1. Classification (GTDB taxonomy): domain Bacteria; phylum Myxococcota; class Myxococcia; order Myxococcales; family Myxococcaceae; genus Corallococcus; species Corallococcus llansteffanensis. The sequence goes on along the minus strand of NZ_RAWB01000443.1, from coordinate 6,208 downwards.
GAACAGGTGCGGGTGGAACCACGAGAGCTTTACGGCATCGGGGCGTCGCGCGCCAAGGTCTACGAGTTGGGCCTGGCCCCCTCGATGCGCTTCTACCTGACGGGCACGGCGCCGCGGGGCCTGTGGGTGTCGCCACGCGTGGAGGTGGGCTACGGGCAGGCCTCCTACACGTTCGGAGACGACAAGATCCCCAATGGCTCCATCGAAAGCGGGTCGGATGAGTGGTTCCTGGGGGCCATGGGCGTCGTGGGCTACAGCGTGGTGCTGGAGCCTGGCTTCACCCTGCAAGGCGGGGTCGGCGTGGGCGCCCGGCGTACAGTCGCTTCTGTCGACAGTGGCAGTTTGTCGGGTGGCGTCCTCAGCGTCAGCCACTCCGAACGGACCACCTGGAGGTTCACCGAGCGCCTCGTGCTCAACGTGGGCTGGGCCTTCTGATGCGTTCCGGTCTCAGGGTTCGCGAGGCTGTGCGCTCACGGTCCACGGCGTGCGCGTGGTGTCCACCAGCAGCAACTGGAGGTCCCAGGCACCGGGCGCGGCGCCGGGCAGGTCGGTGGCCACGGCGAAGACCCGCGTGTCCGGCCTGGGCGTCACGTTGAAGCGCGCGCGCGGTGAGCGGTTGGCGTCGTCCGACGGCACCACGCCCAGCGTCAAGGTGCCCCCCGAAGGCAGCGGCAAGCCGTCCGGTGCGGTGGCGGAAGCGAAGGGCACTCCGAGGAATGGGGCGTCGGGCAGCACGCGGCGCTCCGAGCCCAGCGGTCCCACGTCGACAACGGGCGCGTCCGACGCCGCGTGCACCCAGCGCAGCCGCAGGTTGCTGGGGTCGTTCGCGAAGCGCTCCGTGAGGGGCAGCACCGTGAACGCAGGCATGGAGGGACTGGAAGGTGCGAGGTAGCCCGCGGCGACCATGAGGTAGCGCTCACCGGGCACGAGCAGCGGCGTCGTGGCCGAGGCGACCGGAGCCGTCGTGGGCCGCGAAGCGCCCGGAGTGCTGGCGAAGAAGTCCAGCGCGTAGGTGCCCGGCGGCACCTGCAGCGACGTGGACAGCGCGCCGTAGGGCAGGGCGTCGGACAGCTCGAGGTCGCGGGTGAAGAGGTCCAGCGCGGGCGCGTCCGGCGAAGCGTTCAGCACGTACAGCGTCGGGTTCTGGCGGAGGATGGCGAGGGTGCCGTCGCGGCCGGCGGTGAGCAGCGAGAAGCTGTCGCCCGCGCGCGCGGGTTCGGAGACGAGCCCGGTGGCGACGATGAGCGTGTCGGTGCCGGAGCCGAGCGCGGGCACGGTGAACGACGTCAGCACCTTGCCCGCGTTGCCCGTGACGAGCCCCACCTGGAGCGCGGCGCCCGAGGGCACCACCAGGGCCTGCTCGCCCGAGTCCTGGAAGCGCCCGAGCGAAGCCACCTCCACGGAGCCGTCATTGCCCAGGTCGACGCCCACTGTCGGCGCATCCGCGCCCGCGTGGACGACGCGCACGCGCGCCTGTCCCTGGTCCGCGGGCACCGTGTTGTCGCGCAGGAGCAGCGTGCGCAGCGCCGCGTTGGAGTCCGTCGAACCGGCCTGGCCCGCGGCGACCACCGTCCAGCGCGTCCCGGCGTCCAGGCGCACCGGGGTGGAGGCGAAGGCGGGTGAGCCCGGGGCCGCGCCCGCGGGACGCAATTCGACCGTCACGGCGCCCGGCTCCCGCGTGAGGTAGGGCGTGGTGGCGCCATAGGCCACGGCCCGGGCCACGGGCGTGGGATTGCCGGCGAGGTACACGTCCATCGCGGGCGCGCCGGGCGCGGCCTGCACGAGGCGGAGCTGCGCGGTGGTGGTGGGAACGAGCACCGGCCCGTCCTGGGTGGGGTCCGAGCCGGGGTCGTCCGCATCGCCTCCGCCGCACGCGGGCGCGAGCGCGCCCAGCGAAGTGAGCGCGACGACGAGCAGTGTCTTCCCCCGCATCCAGGCCATGTCGAAGTCCCCTCCTCGGCGGGCCGCGAACGCGGCGCGACACCGATATCGACCGCTGTAGGGTGCGAACCCTCCCACACCCGGGCTACCCCCCACGGGCCGGGACTGTCCGCTCCCGACGTTGTGCACCGGTGCACGTCGCAACCCATGGGCATCACGGGCCTGTGTCCGGAACGTGGGCCATCCGGTGTTCAACACGCATCACCGGAGCCTGGCGGGGGGCACGGCGGGGGGCGCGGCGGCGCTGGTAGGGTCCGCCGCACCATGACCTTCGCGTCCCTTCCGCTCCTCGTGTCCCTGCTCGCGGCGCAGGCGCCCGCGCCGACGCCCCCGAAGCCGGCGCCCGCCGCGACGGCCCCCTCCGCCGTCCCGGGCCTCGCGCCGCTGCCCGGCCAGCCCAACCTCCTGGCGCTGGGGGTGCCGCCGGTGCCGCCCGAGCTGGCCGAGCGCGTCCAGCAGTACCTGGAGTCCCGCGCCGCGCAGCTCCTGGACGTGAGCGCGGACGGGAAGCAGGTGCTCATCTCGACGCGCTTCGCGGACGTCAACCAGCTCCACGTGGTGGAGCTGCCGCTGGGCGCGCGCACGCAGCTCACCTTCACGAAGGAGCCCATCAACAAGGCGCGCTTCCTGCCGGGCGACCCGCGCCAGGTCTTCTACCTCCAGGACAAGGGCGGCGGAGAGTTCTTCCAGCTGTTCCGGTTGGATCGGCTCACGGGGCGCTCGGAGCTGCTGACGGACGGCAAGAGCCGGCACGAGGCGCTGGTGGTGTCGAAGGACGGGCGCTGGATCGCGTACGCGGGCACGGGGCGCAACGGCAAGGACACCGACGTGTACGTGGCGCCCACCGCGGAGCCGAGGAAGGCGAAGCTCGTGACGCAGGTGGCGGGGAGCTGGGTGCCGCTGGACTTCTCGCGCGACGGCTCGAAGCTGCTGGTGCGGCAGTACCGCGCGACGGACGACTCGGACCTGAGCGTGGTGGACCTGAAGACGAACGCGCGCACGCAGCTCACGCCGAAGGAGGGCAAGGGCAGCGTCGATGCCGCCGTCTTCACGCAGGACGGGCAGGGCGTGTACCTGTCCACGGACCGTTACAGCGACTTCGCGGAGGTGTACCGGCTGCCGCTGACGGGTACGCCTCCGGCGGCGCCGCCGTCGCTGACGAAGTCGGTGCGCTGGAACGTGGAGCACCTGGAGCTTTCCGCGGACGGGCGGAGGCTGGCGGTGGCCGCCAACGAGGAGGGCTATGGCCGGCTGTACCTGCTGGACACGCGCACGCAGGCGCTCGCGCCGGTGGAGACGCCGCGCGGGGTGATTTCGCAGATCCGCTTCCCGCCGGGGCGCTCGGACCGGGTGGCGTTCTCGCTGTCGTCGGCGCGGGTGCCCATGGACATCTTCATGGTGGACCTGGGCACGAAGAAGACGACGCGCTGGACACAGTCGGAGACGGGCGGGCTGTCGCCGGAGCTGTTCGTGGAGCCGGAGCTGGTGCGCTATCCGTCCACGGACGGGGTGAAGGTGCCGGCGCTCCTGTACCGGCCGCGGGACGTGAAGGGGCCGCTGCCGGTGGTGGTGCTGTTCCACGGCGGGCCGGAGAGCCAGAGCGTGCCGAGCTTCAACGTGCAGGTGCAGTTGATGGCGACGGAGCTGGGGATGGCGGTGCTGGTGCCCAACGTGCGCGGCTCGGACGGCTACGGCAAGGCGTACCGGGCGATGGATGACGGCGTGAAGCGCGAGCAGAGCCTGGCGGACATCGGCGCGACGCTGGACTTCATCGCCACGAGGCCGGAGCTGGACGCGGCGCGGGTGGGGGTCTACGGCGGCTCATACGGGGGCTACATGACGCTGGCCGCGGTGACGTTCTTCCCGGAGCGCATCAAGGCGGCGGTGGACGTGGTGGGCATCTCGTCGCTGCCGTCGTTCCTGCAGAACACGCAGGCGTACCGCAGGGACCTGCGGCGCGCGGAGTACGGCGACGAGCGGGACCCGGCGGTGCGCAAGGTGCAGGAGCGCATCTCGCCCCTGGGGTCGGTGGAGCGGATCCGCGCGGCACTCTTCGTGCAGCAGGGGGCGAATGACCCGCGTGTGCCCAGGTCGGAGGCGGAGCAGATCGTCCAGGCGGCGCGGGTGAAGGGCTCGGACGTCTGGTACCTGCTGGCCACGGACGAGGGCCACGGTTTCCAGAAGAAGGCCAACCGGGACCTGGCCCAGACGACGGCGCTGATGTTCTTCCAGAAGCACCTGGGGAGCCCGGCCGCAGGGCCGCCGAGCGGGGCGGCAGGAGGGAAGTAGCCTCCCCCGCGCAGCCATTGCACGAGCGACCGATACGTTCCCCGGCGTGGGCGTTACACATTGGCGATGATGACGACAGGGGGCCCGGGCGGGCCCCGGAGGACCGTGTTCATGAGGCGCTACAGCCAGTCGTTTCGTCGGGGTGGGGTGGTGCTGGGGTTGCTCGCGGGAGTCGGCGGAGCGGTCGCGGTGGCCCAGGAGAACCTCTCTTTCGACATCGCGCGGGGGCAGTTCAACCTGCGGATCACGCAGGACGATGTAACGGGTCCCTCGTTCCAGGTGTCCCGGTTGCCGGGGGAGCTGCGCGGGCGGGTGACGGACCTGCCGGTGACGTTGAGGCTGGAGGACGGGGAGGTGAAGGGGAACATCGGCACGTCCCTGGTGAACCTGGACGTGAAGAAGGAGGGCGGGGTGCTGGAGGCGAAGGGTGGCTTCTGGAGCCGCCCCGTGACGCTGAAGCTGTCGCAGGACGAGCTGAAGGTCTACGTGCACGACTGCACGTACCGGCTGAAGGCGAGGGAGCCGGGCAGGGTCTATGAAGGCAAGCGGAGCTGTGACCGCGCCTTCGTGCCGCCCACGGTGATCACCCTGCCGGTAGGCTTCTACGCGGCCTCGCCCGAGGAACAGGCCTCGCTGCTGCTCCTGGCGCTGTAATCATGAACGGCACCCGGTGAACCCGCGCACGCTGTCCCTGCTCATCACCCTCGCCGCATGCGTGTTCGCGGTGGGCACGGCCGTGTGGCTCGCATGGCCGGGACCGGACCTCACCGCCCAGGCCGACCTTTCTGAGCAGCCCGTCCAGTTGCGCCTCGATGCCAGCTGCCGCGACCGCCCCTGTCCCCAGGGCCAGCGCTGCGCCGAGGACGCTCCGGGCGACGTACCCTCCTGTCACCCCTTCGTGGGTCCCGCCTGCCTGGACGCCGCGCCCTGCGCCAAGAACCAGGACTGCCTGCGCGGCTTCGCGGAGCCCAGCCTCGACACCCAGGCCTTCGAATGTCGCGCCCGCTGTGACGACCGCACACCCTGTGCCCCGGGTCTCTCCTGCGACGCGGCCAGCGGCTACTGCTTCCAGCCCTGCGACGGCGATGGCGACTGCGCCGCCCCCGAGCGCTGCCACGCCCTGCACCCGCGCGCCCCCCAGCGGGGCTGCGGCTTCATCGCGGAAGGGCTCCCCACCTTCCTCCGCCGCTGAAGGCCCGCCTCACCCGCGCGGCAGCTCCACGAGGAACGTCGAGCCCTCGCCCAGCACGCTGTCCACCTCGATGTGGCCGCCCATCGCCTCGATGATCTGCCGGGCGATCCACAGCCCCAGCCCGAAGCCGCCGTAGTTGCGCTCGGACACCGCGCGCTCGAAGCGGTGGAACAGGCGCGGCAGGTGCTCGGTCGCGATGCCGATGCCGCCGTCCTTCACCCGCAGCAGCACCTTGGCCTCCGTCACCTCCAGCTCCACGCGCACCGGGTTGCCCCGCCCGTACTTCAGCGCGTTGGACAGCAGGTTCGTGAGCACCTGGTCCAACCGCAGCCGGTCCCACTGCCCGCGCGCCTCCGGCGCCAGCGACAGCTCCAGCGGCGTGCCCGTGCGCGCGTACTCCGGCTCGAAGCGCTCGGCCACCTCCCGCACCAGCGCGCCCAGCTCCAGCGGCACCCGCACCAGCTCCAGCTTCCCCGCGCTCAGGCGCGACACGTCCAGCAGGTCGTTCACCAGCAGCGTCTGCCGCTTCACCTGCCGGTCCACCCGCTCCAGCCCCCGCTTGAGTCGCTCCGGGTCGAACTGCGCCCCCGAACGCGCAAGCCCCGCGAGCAGGCTCTGCACCTGGAGCTGCAGCGCGCTGATGGGCGTCTTCAGCTCATGGCTCGCGATGGACAGGAACTCCTCGCGCAGGCGGATGGCGTGGCGCGCGTCCCGGTAGAGGCTCGCGTTGTCCAGCGCCAGCGCCGCCCGCCGGGCCAATTCCTGCGCCAGCGCCAGGTCCTGCGC
>NZ_RAWB01000442.1 GCF_003612055.1 Corallococcus llansteffanensis | reverse complement strand
CGGGTGGGGTGAGCAGCTTGTGGAAGCCCCCCACCGGAGGTGTGCCCATGGCCCAGGCCCACGAAACCGAAACCGAGAAGCAAGCGCGGCACCAGCGTCGCCACGACGCCCACCTGCGCGCGACCTATGCCGCGTTCCTCCGCCACCTGACGGAGGTGAGCGGCCTGCCCGCGGGCCTCGCCGAGTGCGCCGCCGTGTCGGTGCTGGGCGCCCTGGAGCGCCGCATCCTGCCGGAGGGCGCGCGCAACCTGGAGGCCCAGCTCCCGCGACTGCTGGTGGCCTTCCTCCCGCCCCCGGAAGAGCGCCCGGCCCGGCTCCAGCGCTTCGGCCGGCACGAGCTGGTGGAGTCCGTGGCGGAGGACCTGGAGATGCCCGTGGAGCGCGCGGAGCTGGTGGTGCGCGCGGTGCTGCGCGCGTTCCAGGATCAGATCACCGAGGGCGAGGCGGACAAGGTCGCCAGCAACCTGCCCGCGGACCTGCAGGCCCTCTGGCGCCTCACGCAGTAGGCGCCAGGGGCGGTCTCACTCGCGGCCCGGGCCCCGGCTACTCCGCGGGCCCGGTGCCCGCGCCATCCCCGGAGGGGAACACGGGCGTGCCGCCGGGGAAGCTGGGGTCGTGCGGGAGGCTGCCGCGCGGGCTGCGCAGGTAGACGAACGGCGTGGCGAACAGGAAGTTGCTCACGCGCGACGTGTAGATGTCCGCGTAGCGCTCCACCTGCCGCGCCAGGTGGCTCTTGTCGTTGCCGGCGCGGGTGAGCAGGCCCCAGTGGGGGTTGGACATCTCGCTGGCGGCGCGGGCCATGGGGCCAATCTCGGCGTCCAGGGCCTCCAGCTCCGTGCGCAGCTCGGTGAGGCGCGCGACGAGCTCCGCCTCCGCCTTGTCGGTGCGCGGCCCGTAGTGGTAGCGGCGCCGCTGCAACTCCAGCCGCACCTGGCAGCTCTCGTCCTCCAGGCGCTCCTTGTGGAGCATGCGCTCGCCGATGCGCAGCTCGGTGGCGCGGAAGCTGGCGATGGCGCGCACCTCGTCCTCCAGCTCGCGCAGGATGAGCGCGGTGCGCCAGCGCAGCACGTTCTTGGTGACGTGCACGTCGCCGAACATGTGGTCGCCCACGTAGAGGATCTCATCGCCGGACAGGCCCAGGTGCCGCTCCAGCTCCAGCGCGCTGCCGGCGAAGTAGGGCTTGTTGCGGTTGAGGGGCCCCGAGTGCGGACGCAGGAGCGCCTCGCCACCCACCTCCACGACCTCGAAGAGGGTGGAGCGGGTGGTGAAGAACTCCGGCTTGCGCGCGCTGACGATGACGACGTCGAAGAGCTGGCGCCAGGTCATGCCCTCGGGCAGGTGCTTGTCGAAGGCGAAGTGCATCATGGGCTCGGTGTAGGCCCACTCGCTGTTGGTGATGAGCAGCAGCTTCTTGCCGGCGTTCTTCTGATCCAGCAGCGCGAGCGGCGTCTCCGGATCATCGATGACGTAGCGCTCCGGGTCCGCGATGATCTCCGCCTTGAGGGCCCCCTGCATGTGCGTGGCATCCAGGTTCTTGCGCACGTGCTCGTAGAGGTCCACGTAGCCCATGGGGCCGGGGAGCTGGCCTGCGTCCAGGCGGTCCACGAGCTGCGCGTAGATGCAGGCCTCGGAGAGGGAGAAGAGCGTGTTGAGGAACACCCAGCGGCGGTCCGCCAGGTCCACGATGGTGCGGGCGTAGGCCTCGCGCTGCGCGTCGAACTCCATGGGCTTGCTGCCGTGGAGGGCCTTCTTCACGAAGCCGAAGCGGTTGGCCTTGAGCAGGTTGCCCTTGGCGGTGTCGATGATGAGGCCGCGGATGGCGAGCATCGGGTCGAACGTCAGGTCGGCGACGGGCCACCCCTGCTCGACCAGCCGGTCGCGGATGTACTCGTAGGCGCGGCGCTCCCACGCCTCCACGCGGTAGTGGATGAGCGTGTAGTCCATGTCGTAGCCCACGGCCTTGATGGCACGCATGTTGAGGGTGCGGTTGCAGAACAGGCCACGCTCAGGCGGGGGACCGGGGAGATGAGGACGCATGGGAGGCAGGCTTGCCAAGCCCCGCGGGCAAAGTCGAGCGGCCCGTGCATTCCCGTCGGTTTACGGGCAGGACGTGGGTCGTCCAGGTGTCGGAAGGATGGGATACGGATGACAGACGCGCGCCCTCGGGGACCGGGAGCGCGCGACCGGAGGGCAGTCGCATGGTGGGAATGACGCGAAGGTGGAGCGGAGTGGCGGCGGCGCTGGTGCTGCTGATGGCGGGCGTGGCGGTCGCGGAGGAGTGGGACACGGTGGCGACGGAGCCCTACGTGGTGAAGGTGCGGGCGCGTCCGGGCAGCAAGGCCAAGGACGTGTGGGCGGAAGGGGAGATGAAGGCGAGCGCGGCGCAGGCGCAGGCGGCGCTGGAGGACGCGGAGTCCTACCGGCTGTGGATGCCGTACGTGAAGGAGTCGCGGGTGGTGAAGCAGACGGAGGACGGCGGGCGGCTGACGTACACGCGGTTGGATCTGCCGGTGGTGTCCTCGCGCGACTACATCTCGCACGTGGTGACGGAGTCGAAGGTCGCGCCGGACGGGACGGGCGTGTACGTGCAGCGCTGGAAGGCGGAGCCGGACGCGTTCCCGGCACGCCGCGACGTGGTGCGCCTGCGGACGAACGAGGGCAGCTGGAAGGTGGAGCCGAAGGGGGAGGGGAAGTCCTGGGTCGTGTACAAGTTCACGGTGGATCCCGCGGGCTCCATCCCGGGGTTCCTGGCCAACGTGGGCCAGAAGGACGCGGTGTTGGACACGCTGCGCGCGGTGGAGAAGCGCGCGAAGTCGATCACCGTCACGCCCCCGGCGAAGTAGGCGCTGGGGGGGATGGACGCGGGCGGGCTGGGTGTTCCCTCCGGACGCCATGGCTGACAACTCCAAGATTGAGTGGACGGACGCGACGTGGAACCCGGTGCGCGGCTGCGTGAAGCTGAGCCCGGGGTGCAAGCACTGCTACGCGGAGACGTTCGCGGAGCGGTTCCGGGGCGTGCCGGGGCATCCGTACACGCAGGGCTTCGACCTGAAGTTGATTCCGGGGAAGCTCGCCGAGCCGCTGCGCTGGAAGGCATCCAAGCGCGTGTTCGTGAACTCGATGAGCGACCTGTTCCTGGACGGGGTGCCAGAGGCGTACATCGAGACAGTGGCGCGGGTGATGGCGCTGGCGGACTGGCACACGTTCCAGGTGCTGACGAAGCGCTCAGAGCGGATGCAGCGGTTGCTGTCCACGCGGCTCGCGTTCGCGGCGAGGCTGCCAAACGTGTGGTGGGGCGTGAGCGTGGAGGACCGGCGCTACGGACTGCCGCGCGTGCAACACCTGCGGGCGGCGCCAGCGCGGACGCGGTTCCTGTCGGTGGAGCCGCTGCTGGAGGACCTGGGCCAGGTGGACTTCACGGGCGTGGACGGCGTGATTGTCGGCGGGGAGAGCGGCGCGAAGGCGAGGCCGTTGGATCCAGCGTGGGTGCGTTCAGTGCGCGAGCAGTGTGATGCCGCGGGCGTGGCCTTCTTCTTCAAGCAGTGGGGCGGCGTGCGCAAGGCGACGACGGGGCGGGTGCTGGACGGGCGCACGTATGACGCGCTCCCGCGAAGCACGGTGGCACCTGTACCGGACGAAGCCCGGCGCCTGCGCCTGCTGGAGGAGGCCGAAGCGCTGGCGGCTCCGTGGCTGACGCCCCCGGCCCTGGCGATGGGGGCGTGAAGCCAGGGGTTCATCGCGCCGCGCCGCGCCGGCCCTTCTTCAGGTAGTCGATGAGAGCCTTCAGCTTCGGCGGGAGGTGCGTCCGGCTCGGGTAGTAGAGGAAGAAGCCCGGGAGGGTGGGGCAGTGCGGTTCCAGCACGTGCACGAGCTGCTTCTCCGCCACCAGCTTCCGCACGCGGTTCTCCGGGACGAAGCTGAGCCCCAGCCCGGACACCGCGGCGTCCACCATGAAGTCCACGTCGTCCAGGCACACGCGCCCTTCGACCGCGACCTCGATCCGCCTTCCCTTGTCCAGCAGCTCCCAGCGGTGGACGCTCCCATTCGTTCGACTGCGGTAGTTGATGCAGTCATGCTCGCGCAGGTCACGCGGGTGTCTGGGCTTGCCGCGTGTCGCGAAGTACGACGGTGAGCCCACCACGGCCATGGCGATGTCGTCGCTCACCTGCACGGCGATCATCTCGCGCTCCATGAGCTCGCCAATGCGGAGGCCCGCGTCGAAGCCCTGCTTGACGATGTCGATGAGCGCGTCGTCCACCTGGATGTCCATCTGGATGTCCGGATGGGCCGCGAGGAACCCCGCGAGGCGGGGCGCGAGCGCCTCCTGGTAGCCGTAGCGCGGCACGGTCAGGCGCAGGGTGCCCGCGGGTCGGTCGCGCAGCTCGCCCAGCGACTCGAACGCTTCGTGCACGCCCTTCATCGCGGGCTGGAGCCGCGAGAGGAAGTGCGCGCCCGCCTCGGTGAGCCCGACGCTGCGCGTGGTGCGCTGGAGGAGCCGCACGCCGACGCGCTCCTCGAGGGCCCGGAGGGATTGGCTCACCGCCGAGGGGGTGACCCCCAGTTGCGTCGCCGCGACGGTGAAGCTCCGTTTCTCCGCCACCGCGAGCAGCGCTGTGATGCCTGAGAGGTCGTCACGCATTCTTTAGCGTAGCTACAAAGCGCATGCAGATACGACGCATTTCGGCGCGGAGTGCCCGACCGTAGCTTGTGGGTCATGGAGGCAGTCATGAACGCACAGGGCAGGGTCTGGTTCGTCACGGGTTCGTCGTCGGGGTTCGGTCGCAGCATCGTGGAGGAGGCGCTCGCGCGGGGGGAGCGCGTCGTCGCGACGGCAAGGGATCCCCGGTCCCTGGAGGACCTGGTGGCACGCGCCCCCGACCGCGTCCTCGCGGTCCGGCTGGATGTCACGAAGGCTGACGAGGTCCGGAGCGCTGTCGCGGCGGCGACGGAGCGCTTCGGCGGCATCGACGTGCTGGTGAACAACGCGGGCTACACCCTGCTCGGCGCCGTGGAGGAGACGAGCGACGAGGAGCTGCGGGCCGCGTTCGAGCCGCTGTTCTTCGGCGCGGTGGCGGTGACGCGGGCCGTGCTCCCGCACATGCGCGAGCGTCGCTCGGGCACCATCGTGCAGCTCACGAGCGTGGCGGGCATCACCACGCACCCGGGCACGGGCGCGTACAGCGCGGCGAAACATGCGCTGGAGGCGCTGTCCGAGTCGCTGGCGAAGGAGGTCGGGCCGCTCGGTGTGAAGGTGCTGATCGTCGAGCCGGGCATGTTCCGCACGAAGCTGCTCGGCGCGTCGTACCGGGCGCTGCCGGCGATGGCGGAGTACGCCCCGACGGTCGGACTGACGCGCACGTTCGCGACGCAGTCGAATGGCACGCAGCCCGGCGACCCTGACAAGGCCGCGCGCGCCATCGTGGATGCGGTCCTGGCGGGAGTGCCGACGTTGCGCCTCCCGCTGGGGCTGGACGCACCCGACGCGATCCGCGAGAAGTTCGCGCAGGTGCTGGCGGACGTGGAGCGCACGGAGCAGATCGCGCGCGGCACCGCGTTCTGAGCGGAGGCGAAGGCGCGCGCCGCGCGCAAACCTGACACAGGGCTGTCAGTGCCAGGGGTGATGGTCGTGTCCATCTTCGATGGGCACAACCGTCGAGCACCGAGGAGGTCGAACGTGAAGAGTCCCGCGGAGGTGGTGAAGGCGTACTTCGATGCGTGGAGTACGAAGGATGAGGCGATGTTGCGGAGCACGCTCGCGCCCGACGTGAGCTTCGTCGGCGCGCTCGGCACGGCGGACGGTGCGGATGCCTGCGTGAAGGGGCTCGTCAACGGCATGTGGAAGGTGTCGCCCCAGGTGACGGTGGTGCACCGTTTCGTGGACGGCGACGAGGTGCTGACCTGGTTCGAGATCCACCCCTCCGAGCGGGCGCCGGTGCCGGTGGCGAACTGGAGCCACGTCGAGAACGGCCGCATCACCCGCATCCGTGTCACCTTCGACCCCCGCCCCCTCCTGGAGAAGCGCTGACGGGGAACCCGAAGATTTTTTGCATGACTCTCCGGCTCACGGGCTCTCTTGATTTGGGGGAGGGCAATTTGGAGGCCTTTCGCAAGGCGCCCACCCGCCAGAACCGGCATGGGTTTCGGGTCTGACTGGCCAGGTCCCACTCGGGGGAGCTGGGGCCTGCCAGTCAGACCCGAGATATCGAAGCGGCTTACCCCGAGCTAGGCGGGCGGAAATCGCACCCCGGGCAGGACGAGGAGTCGTCTGCCCTCCGCGTCCTGGAGCTCCAACGTGTAGACGCCGCGGGCGTTCGTCACCGTCGCCGCTGCCTCCACGATGATCCGTGTCTTTTCATATTCCGGCGTCGGATCAACCTGAAGCACCTGCACGACCGTCAGGGCTTGAAGACCCGGAGCGCTCAGGGTTGCCCGAAAGGGCCTGCCCGACAGCGACGCCCCTTCGGAGAATTCGATGAGCAGCGCAACGCGCTGAACGGAGCGGAAGCTCCCGATGTGAAGAATCCCTGCTTCACTCGCAGGAGCTGGCGGGTCAGGAACCTGGAGCCTCAGGGTCTTGATTCCCCTTCGATCCAGCAGTCCTTCGGACAGCAGCGTGGAGATGCCCACGAGGGGCTGACACGTCTGGGGTGGTTCGGGAGCCACGGCATCTGCGGTCGCAAGAAGCGGAAGGAGGAACAGGAGCATGGGCCTTCCGACTAATCGTCGTAGCGAAGCACGCTCCGAATGGTAATTTCGTTGGAGAGGATCGCCGTGTCTTCATCGCCGCCCTTGAGGCGAGGGAGTCCTGTCAGACCGTCCTCCACCGTTACGAGCTCAATACAGACGGGATGGGTCTCGCCGGTCTTCTTGTGCCGCAGTTGGGTGAAGCGCCCGTAGACCCGCTGGGCGCCGACATAGACCGTTCCCGTCAGCTTGGTACCAGCACTCACACGCCCCCAACTCTGAGAGGTGTACGCGGTGGCCCGTCCCTCCCGAACAGTCACATTCTTGTTTGCGAACTTGTGGTCGAACTCGGCGTCCCACATGACCTCGGCGATGCCCAGCTTCTCCATGGCTTCAATCGCCGCCGCCGGGCAGTCCTCGGAGGGTGGCTGCGGACGATCCACCAGGGGCGCACCGGTGGCGCAGGCCAATCCCATACACGCGGCGAGCGCGGCGGGCTTGAGTGAACGGCCTGACTTCGGGGACGGAGCGGGCGGCTTGGGAGTCACGGCGGCGTGTACCTCGGGAGGCGGGGGAGCGACTGGAACACTTTGCGGGCGCTCCGGCTCGATCGCCAATTTATGACCCGTGGAGGTGGAGGCCATGTCCTGGACCCTGGGGGTTGTATGGGCCAGGACCCTCCAGGTCCCAGCTCCCGCCAACACCAGCCCCAGGCACGCCGTCAGACCCAGCATGTGGATCCGACTCGAGGCGTGCGGCGCGGGCGGTGCCATGGGTTCCGTCACCGACGCGGGATAGGGCTGTGACGGCCACGCGGGGCGCCGGATGCGGTCGGAGGCCTCTTCGAAGAGCCGCGCCTCGAACGCGTCACCGTCGGAGAGCAGGGCCTCCATCAGCTCCGCATGCGCCTGAACGCCTGTGCGAGGCCGCTGCTCCGGCGCCTTCTTCAGGAGCCGCAGGATGGCCCGGGCGAACGGCTCCGGGACCTGCGGATTGATGGCCCGGGGTGACGGCGGCGGCCGCGTGGTGATGACGACGGTGAGCAGGTCCGGCGCCAGCTCGGGGGAGAATGGAGGGTGTCCGGTGGCCGCGCGGTACAGGCACACACCCAGCGCGTAGAGGTCATCCGACTCCGTGTACGGATACCGCAGCTCCGGTTGCCGCCAGTGGAGCTGCTGGAAGCGGATGGCCTCCGGGCTGCGCAGGTGCAGCGTGCCCGGGGGCAGGGTGGTGGTGGTCAGCGTCGTGGACCCCATCTGGTCCCCGGCGCCGAAGTCGATGAGCACCGGCACGTGGCCCGGCTCACGGATGAGGATGTGCTCCGGCTTGAGGTCCCGGTGCAGCACGCCCCGCGCATGCAACACGTCGAGCGTCATCGCCACCGACCCCCCCACCATCGCGAGCTGCCGGAACGTGGGGTTGAACGTCTCCGCCCAGGTGTGGAGCGCCATGCCTTCGATGAAGTCCATGACGAAGTAGGGCAGCCCGTCGACAGGGTCGGGCCAGCGCCCGGTGGCGTGGACGCGGACGACGTGGGGATGCCACGCCCGGTCCAGCAGCAGCGCCATCTCCCGCAGCGCCCGCGCCGGGTCCGGGTGCAGGGAGAGCTTGAGCGCGAAGCTCCGGCCCGGCGCATCCAGCGGCTCCACCCGATAGACGGCGCCGTACCCGCCGACCCCCAACGTCCCC
>NZ_RAWB01000441.1 GCF_003612055.1 Corallococcus llansteffanensis | reverse complement strand
CCGGTGCCCTGTCATGGGAGCACGCCCCCGCCCCGGACGCTGTGCGTCCAAGGTCCCGCCATCCCCGCTTTCACGGATGCAGGACACCCAGACCCCGCAACCGTTGGTGGACCACAGGGGCCTCGTTCCCCGGCACGGCACCCTTGAGGGCAGGAAGCAAGCGGCGCACATGGGAACACCCTGGGGCGGTTGGAAAGCAAAGGAACGGCACGGCTTCGGTTGCGGCGGCCCGGGGTTCGGCTAAAGCGGGGGCCGTGAACGCACCCTCGGATTCGACGGCCGCCTCTTCGGAGGGGCCGGATTCTCCCAAACGCATCGCGATGCTGGCGCTGGGCGCGCTGGGCATCGTCTACGGAGACATTGGTACCAGCCCGCTGTACGCCCTGCGCGAGTGCTTCTCCGGCACGCACGGCGTCCCCCCGACGCCGTCCAACGTGCTGGGCGTGCTGTCCCTCATCGTCTGGTCGCTCATCATCGTCGTGTCGGTGAAGTACCTCATCTTCGTGATGCGCGCGGACAACCGGGGCGAGGGCGGCATCCTGGCGCTGATGGCGCTGGCCATGCAGCGGCCCCGGGGGCAGTCGCACCGCGCGCGGCCGGTGCTCATCACCCTGGGCATCTTCGGCGCGGCCCTCATCTACGGCGACGGCGTCATCACCCCGGCCATCTCCGTGCTGAGCGCGGTGGAGGGCCTGAGCGTGGCCACCCCCGTCTTCCAGCCGTACGTGATTCCCATCTCGCTCGTCATCCTGGCGCTCCTGTTCCTCGTGCAGCGAAAGGGCACGGCGGGCATCGGCGCGGTGTTCGGCCCGCTCATGTGCGTGTGGTTCCTGACCCTGGCGGTGCTGGGCGTGAAGGAGCTCCTGCACAACCCCGCGGTGCTCTGGTCGCTGTCGCCCGTGCACGCCGTGACCTTCTTCATCGACAACGGGTGGCACGGCTTCCTGGTGCTGGGCGCCGTCATCCTGGTGGTGACGGGCGGCGAGGCGCTCTACGCGGACATGGGCCACTTCGGCGCGGGGCCCATCCGGCGCGCCTGGTTCATGCTCGTGCTGCCGTCGCTGGTGCTCAACTACCTGGGCCAGGGCGCGCTGCTCTTGCGCCATGCCGAGGCCGCCAGGAACCCCTTCTTCCTCCTGGCCCCGGACTGGGCCCTGTACCCGCTCGTCGCCCTGTCCACCGCCGCCGCGGTGATCGCCTCGCAGGCGCTCATCTCCGGCTCCTTCTCCACCACCCGGCAGGCGATGCAGCTGGGCTACAGCCCGCGCATGGAGGTCGTGCACACGTCCGCGGAGGAGATGGGGCAGATCTACCTGCCCGGCCTCAACGGCGTGCTGCTGGTGGGCGTGGTGGCGCTGGTGCTGGGCTTCGGCTCCTCCAGCCGGCTGGCGGCCGCGTACGGCATCGCGGTGACGACGACCATGGGCATCACCACGGTGCTCGCCTACGTGGTGGCCCGCGAGCGCTGGGGCGTCCGCCGCGCCGTGGCGCTGCCCATCGTGGGCGTGTTCATGCTGGTGGACGTGGCCTTCTTCGGCGCCAACGCGGTGAAGATCCCCGACGGCGGCTGGTTCCCGCTCCTGCTCGCCGTCTGCATCTTCACCCTCATGACGACGTGGAAGCGCGGGCGCGACATCCTCGCGGCCAAGCTGCGCGCGTCCAGCATCAGCCTCAAGGACCTGTTGGGCAGCTTCGGGGACCACCCGCCGGTGCGCGTGCCCGGCACCGCCATCTTCATGACGGGCAACCCGGAGGGCACCCCGCCCGCGCTCCTGCACAACCTCAAGCACAACAAGGTGCTGCACGAGCAGGTGGTGCTGCTCACCATCATCGCGGAGGACATCCCCCACGTGGTGGGCGTGGAGCGCGTGGAGGTGGAGCCCCTGGAGCAGGGCTTCGTGCGCGTCATCGCCCGCTACGGCTTCATGGAGAACCCGGGCATCCCGGACGTCCTCAAGCGCTGCCGGGAGAAGGGGCTCCAGTTCCAGCTCATGGGCACCAGCTTCTTCCTGGGCCGCGAAACGCTCATCCCCACCAAGAAGCCCGGCATGGCCGTGTGGCGCGAGGCCCTCTTCTCCTGGATGAGCCGCAACGCCCGCAGCGCCACCGCCTACTTCCGCATCCCGCCCAACCGCGTCGTGGAGCTGGGAAGCCAGGTGGAGCTTTGATTTCCGCCGCCGGAGCCCGGCGCCGGAGCCCCCATCGGGCTCCGGGGCTGACGCACCCCGACTTCACCGCGCGAGTAGGAATTCTTTTGAATCCTCACCTCGCGTCCTGGATATCGGGCCGTTTCCCCTCACTTCCAAGTGCTTGGAATCACTTGGGATAGGGGGAAAGCCGTGGGGTCGATATGACCCGTCAATGGTTGACACTGCGTGTCGGACGGGGGTTTACGGAGGCCCCTTCCTGCCGCATCTTGCCCCGCTGGGGCCCATAAATTCCGGCTTGGATAAAAAAATACGGTGGGGCAGCAACACTTCGGCCGATGAATCGAGAATCTTTTCGCGGGGCAGAAAAAATTCCTGTCCTGACGTAAGCAAACTTGGTTACTCTCCGGCCAGGTGTCCCCCGCCACCCGGCGTCTGAAACGAGGTCAGACCTTCCATGCTCCAGGCCATCGCCCCTGCCCCCATGTCTTCCTCGGCGTCCTCCGCGACGTCCGCCATGCCGTGGGTGAACCAGCCGCTGATGCCTCTGTCGGAGGCGGCGCCCTACACGGTGCTGAGCGCGCAGGAGCTGTACCCGCGCATCTGCGTTCGCGATCCGTACTTCGCGCTCAAGGACGTGACGGTGCTGCCGGGTGAGGTGGTGGCGCGCGTTCCGGTGCAGATGGACCCCGACGCGCAGGCGATGCCCATCGGGCTGGGCGAGGCGGGCCGTCACCTGGCCATCCTGGGCTCGTGCGCCTCGGCGCTGGTGGCGCCCAAGGACGGGCAGCACTTCTACCTGGCGAGCGCCGCGCGCGGTCAGTGGCTGCAGCCCTCCGCCCAGGAGCGCACCACGGACCTGCTGTGGGCGCTGGCGCAGGCGGAGTACACGGGCAAGCGCACCTGCACGGCGCGCACGCTGCTGTCCCTGTCGGACGGCACGCCGCTGTTCCGGCTGGAGGTGGACTACAACGTGCTGTCCGCCGCCGCCTTCACCCGCCTGTTCGGTCAGGCGAAGCTGGAGATGCGCGCCGCGCCCCGGCCCGCGGACAACGTGCAGCGCACCCCGGAGGAGTGGGCGAAGCTGCGGCAGAACCCGTACAGCAAGCCGCTGGAGCTGACGGACTGGCAGCTGGAGGGCGGCACCCTGCGCGCGTCGCTGGGCGTCACCCCGGAGCTGTGCAAGGGCCACTTCGCGATGCACCCGGTGATGCCGGTGGCCGTCGTCGCGGGCGGCATGACGCGCATGGCCACCACGCTGGGCCGTTCGCTGGAGCAGTGTGACACCGCCCGCTTCGTGGCGAAGGACGTGAAGCTGTCCGCGGACAGCCTGGCCTACGCGGGGCAGACCGTCGTCTTCGGGGCCCACCGCAAGCAGGTGCGCGGCGCCGACCACACCTTCGCCTGCACGGCGTCGGTGGGCGAGCGCGTCGTCGCGCAGCTGGACGTGACCTTCACCCGCGTGGACTGAAGCGCTCCGTCAGGCCCACTGGATGTCGTATTCCACGCGGTCGATGCCCTGCGGCCTCGCGGTGGCCTTGCCCGTGAGTCCCAGCACCTTGAGCGAACCGGTGAGGATGCCCACATGGTACGCGGGCGGCATCATGTCCCGGCGCATGCGCAGGGTGCCGGACTTCGTCCCCGTGGTGAGGTACTCGCGGTTGCCGTAGGACACCGCCGCGCTGTACGCCATCTGCGCGCCCGCGAAGAGCTTCTGCGGATCACCCCGGGAGATGATGCCGAAGATGAGCATCCCCGGTCCGGTGGAGTAGCGCGTGATGCTCACCTCGCCGCAGGCCTGGAACACCGCCTCCACCGACCCGAGCGTCCCCTCCAGCAGGTCCGCCACGGCGAACATCAGGAGCAGCAGCTCCTTCGCCGGGTACGAGCGCAGCTCCGCGTAGTCGTGGTCCAGCTCCCCCACGCGAATCTTCTCCATCCCGTTCGCGCCCGCGTGCTGCTGCACCAGGCCGAACACGGACTTGAAGATGAGGCCGCGGACGGAGTCCCCTGGTTGGAGGATGGCGATCCTGGCGGCGAGCTCGGCCTTGTCCGACGGCATGACTTCCACTCCTTGCTTCCCGCGAGAGGAAGCCGACTCCAGCTTAACGGGACACTCACACCTGTCGACAAAGCACCCGCCCCGTGAGCCCTATCTGGTGAGACGCTCGGGAACAACGTTCCGTGACAGGGATTCCAGCCCGACGTGGTGGGTCGTATCGCTCCCAGGCGCGGTTCAGCGCTCGTCCAGCAGCATCGGCGCGAAGCCCGCGGCGTCACACGAGGCGAGCACGTAGCGCACGCCCGCCCGCTCGCCGGTGAAGCCCGCCGCGATGCCGCCCGCGTGCAGGTGGCCGTACACGCAGACCTTGGGGGCGAAGGCCTCAATGGGGTCGCTGAACGCGGTGGCCCGCTCGTTGGCGTACACCGGCGGGAAGTGCACCGCGACGATGCGCGTGAGCGGCGTGGGGCTCTGCTGCTCCTTCTTGCGCGCGTCCTCCAGCGACGTGGCCAGCCTGCGCGTCTCGCGCTCCACGTAGCCCGCGTCGATGGGCTCGTCGCCCATCTCGCCGCCGGGCATGGGCGGGGCCTCGGGCGCGGTCCACAGCCGGGTGCCGGCGATGACCCACGGCCCCAGCACCACCGCGTTGTTGTGCAGGAAGCCCTCCAGCGTGCGGAACGGCTCCAGCAGCTTGCGCAGCTTGGACGCGGAGTCGCCCCACCAGTAGTCGTGGTTGCCGCGCACCAGCACCTTGCGCCCCGGCCGCGCGTCCAGCCACGCCAGGTCCTCCATCACCTCCGTGGTCCGCGTGGCCCAGGAGATGTCGCCCGCGACGATGACCGCGTCCTCCGGCCGCACCCGTTCGTCCCACGCGCGTTGCAGCGGGAGCGGGTGGTCCGTCCAGCCGAAGCGGTGCATGTCCTTCTGCCGCGTGGAGGGCAGGTGCGTGTCGCCGATGCCGAAGAGCCGCATGATGCTGGCGTCATAGCGGATGGCCTGACCGGATGTTGGCCCTTCGCGCGCCCCCGCCCCCAGGGCGGCTCGCCCTGGGGGTCCGCCAGGGCTTCAAATAGCGATAAATACAGGAAGTCGTGTAACAATCCATTACGTCACGGATGTCCTGGAACACGTCAGTGGGACACCCATGCACCACTCCTCTCAATGGACGGAAAAGCATGTCCCGGGGATGTAGGCAATTCCATGATTTCAGGCGTTTGAGGAACTCTATGGGCTCGGGGGGCTTTGGGGAAGTGGTGCATGGATGCACCGATGCGGAAGAAAACTGGACGAAGGTAACGGGCTGGAAGGGTCTGGCACGCATGGTGCTGTAGAAGCGGCGCCGGTCTCTCCCGTGGGAATGCGGGGGCGGCCCGTGGAGTCCCTCCCCCGACTTTGGAGTCACCTCATGTCAACGTTCCGCAATCCGTTCGCGGCGGCCGCCGCAGCCCTGGTGCTGTCCGCGTGTGGTCCCCAGGCGCAGCCCACGGAGACGCCCGCTCCCGCCGAGACGCCGTCGCAGCCGTCGACGGACACGGCCGGCAGCAGCCAGCCGCGTGAGCTGGATCCGCTGTTCGCGCAGGCCGCCCAGGAGTTCAACGTCCCGGCGGAGCTGCTCAAGGCGGTCTCCTACTCGGAGACGCGCTGGCAGATGGTGAAGGGCACGGAGGAGTTCCCGGGCCAGTCGCCCGCGTTCGGCCTGATGGCCCTGCGTGGCACGGACCTGGAGCAGGGCGCGGCGCTGGCGGGCGTGTCGGTGGAAGCGGCGCGCACGGACGCGGCGGCGAACATCCGCGCGGGCGCGGCGCTGCTCTCCCGGCTCGCCACGGAGGCGAACGTGGAGCGCGGGGACCTGGGCGCGTGGGCGTCCGTGGTCGCGCGGCTGAGCGGCATCCGCAACCCGGACGCGCAGGCGGAGCACGTGCACCGCGGCGTGTACGCGGTCCTCAACGAGGGCGCGGTGGCGCTCAACACGGATGGCTCGGTGGCGGCCTCCCTGGAGCCCGTGAAGGTGGAGGCGAAGTTCGCCCGCCCGCAGGTGAGGGCGATGGCGGCGGGTCCGGACTACGCGGCGGCCATCTGGCATCCGTCGCCCAACTACAACGCGCGTCCCGCGGGCGCCGGTGGCGACCCGTCGATGATCATCATCCACACCTGTGAGGGCAACTACGCCGGGTGCTGGGGCTGGCTCGTCAACCCCGACGCCGGCGTGAGCGCGCACTACGTGGTGAACGAGAGCGGCAGCGAGGTCTCGCAGCTCGTGCGCGAGTCCAGCCGCGGCTGGCACATCGGCGCCACCTACGACTGCAACCTCAACGGCGGCAAGGAGTGCTGGCTCAACGGCACGTCGGCCAACAACTTCACCATCGGCATCGAGCACGGCGGGTTCGCCAGCCAGACGAGCTTCCCGGCGGGGCAGATCGACGCGTCCGCGAAGCTGTCGTGCGACATCGCGCGCGACAACGCCATCGTGAAGGACAGCTACCACATCGTGGCGCACGGCCGCCTGCAGCCCGCGACGCGCACGGACCCGGGTCCCAACTGGCCGTGGTCGACGTACATCAGCAAGATCAACAGCTACTGCGGCGGCACCGTGCCGGCGGGTGAGATCGTCGTCGACAGCAACAACGCCAACAACGACGCGGCCAAGGCCCGCTTCGAGCTGACGGGCGCGTGGACGGCGGGCTCCAGCACCGGCTACTTCGGCAGCGGCTACTACTTCGCGGCCACGGAGGCCATCTCCGCGCCGGCGACGTTCTGGTTCTACCTGCCCACGGCGCAGACGCGCACGGTGGACGGCTGGTGGGTGGCGGGCACGAACCGCTCCACCGCCGCGGCGTTCATCTCCTTCAACGCGGAAGGCGCCAACCTGGGCACGGCCACCACGAACCAGCAGATCAATGGCGCCAAGTGGGTGGCGCTGGGCACGTACAACTTCAGCGCCGGCTGGAACAAGGTGCAGCTGAGCCGCTGGCAGGCCGCGGGCTCGGTGGTCATCGCCGACGCCATCCGGGTGCGCTGACGTGACGCGGGGCCTTGAACGGAAGCCGCGTTTCGGGCCCCTCCGGGCACGGCGCTGGTGGGCCGTGCTCGGGTTGCTGGGTGCCGTGGGCTGCGAGGGCCGCTGTGGCGGCGCCTCCGCCACGGCCCCCGGTGTCCCCTCCCCATCGCAGTCCCTCTCGGAAGCGGAGCGGCGGGCCCTGCCGGGCACCATCGTCTTCCTCTCCGAGCGGGCGGGACAGAAGGACGTGTGGCGGGTGACGCCCGCGGGCGAGGAGACGCAGGTCACCTCCGCGCCGGAGGACGAGTACCCCGGCCCGCCGTCGCCGGACGGCCGCACGCTGCTGGTGGTGGCGTCGGGCGAGGCGAACGGGGGCGTGTTCCAGCAACTGCGCGCGCAACCCCTCTCCGGAGGGGCGGCGGTGGCGCTGCATCCGCCCAGGCCCCGCGCGCGCAACGCGAGCTGGGGCCCGGACGGCAAGTGGCTCGTGACCGAGTCGGACGCGCAGGGCTTCAGCGACGTGGTGCGCCTGCCGCTCGTGGCGAACGCGGTCGACACGCCGGTGACGCACGTGAAGCAGGGCTGCTTCGAGCCGGCGGTGTCCCCGGACGGCACGGAGGTGGCCTGCGTGTGCAGCGGCGAGGGAGACCCGGAGGTCTACGTCTACCGCGCGGACGGCACGGGCGAGCCCCGCCGCATCACCACGTTCTACATGGAGGACCGCTCGCCGCAGTGGAGCCCGGACGGCCGGTGGCTTGCGTTCGTGAGCAACCGCGAGCGCCGGGAGCGGGTGTACCTGGTGCGGCCGGACGGCTCCGACGTGCGCGCCCTGTCCGGCGAGGGCTTCGCGGGCGACGAGCGCGAGGCGGCCTTCAGTCCGGACGGCCAGCGCGTGGCGTACGTGGCGCGGTTGGAGGACGGCAAGAGCCGCATCTGGGTGGCGACGGTGGCGGGCGGCGCCCCGGTGGCGCTGACGGACGGCACCCACCGCGACGACATGCCGGCGTGGAGCCCGGACGGCAAGGCCCTGGTGTTCGTCTCCGAGCGCGACGGCGACACCGACCTGTACCTCATGCGCGCGGACGGCACGGGCCAGACGCGGCTCACCACGGCGAAGGGCGCGGACTGGCTGCCCCGCTGGTTCGTCCCGCGCTGAGCGCGCGGCGCGGCCTTCAGCCCGCCCGCTGCCGCGGGGTGGCGGTCCCGGGGGGCGCGGCTGCTGGGGTGGCGGCGGCC
>NZ_RAWB01000440.1 GCF_003612055.1 Corallococcus llansteffanensis | reverse complement strand
CGGCTGGAACACGAACGTCGAGACCCAGCCACCGTCACCCTGAACGGCCGGCTGTATTTCTTCACCGGCCCGCGCATCACCGACATCAACGACAGACACCTGAAGCTGTGGGCCACGGATGGCACCGCCCAGGGCACCCGCCCCGTGCAGGACCTGCTGCCCGCCTCCGCCGTCATGGATCACATGACGTTGTCCGCGGTGCCCGGACGCCTGTTCTTCACCGCCTGGAGCAGTGGCACGACCGGCCGCGAGCTGTGGACGAGCGACGGCACCGCCGAGGGCACCCGCCTCGTGCGCGACGTCCAGCCGGGCGGGGCCAGCGGCCTGCGCATGACAGCCGCGCTCGTTCCCTTCGGGGACTCCGTGCTGTTCGCCGCCGAGGACAGCCTCAACGACAGCGAGCTGTGGAAGTCGGACGGCACCGAGGCGGGCACCGTGCGCCTCAAGGACATCGCGCCTGGAAGCAAGGGCTCCTTCCCGCTCGTCCTCGGCCGGTGTGGCGACGCCATGCTCTTCAGCGCCGACGGTCCCGAGGGCCGGGAGCTGTGGCGGACGGATGGCACCGAGGAAGGCACCCGGCTGCTGCGCGACGTGCGCGCGGGCGCCGAGTCCTCCAACCCCACGTTCGCCGCCGTCCTGGGCTCCACCTGCTTCTTCACCGCGGACGACGGCCAGCACGGCCGCGCCCTGTGGAAGACAGACGGCACCGAGGCGGGCACCCGCCAGGTGAGCGACCTGGTGCCGGGCCCCGCCGAGCCCGTCCTGAGCCAGTTCACCGTGCTGGGCGACACGCTCCTGTTCCTCGTGAACGACGGCGGCCAGCTGGAGCTGTGGAAGACGGATGGCACCGAGGCGGGGACCCTGCCGGTGAAGCCCCTGCCCCGCGACCGCGAGCCCTACACCTCGGAGCCCACGCTGGTGCGGGCGGGCGCGCGCGTCTACTACGTGAGCAGGGGCGTGGGTTCGGGCACCCAGCTGTGGGTGACGGACGGCACGTCGGCGGGCACCCGGATCATCCCCCTGGAGCAGGCGGGCGAGCCGGTCGTGCCGCGCTTCCTGGCCGCCTGGGGTGAGGAGCTCGTCTTCATCACCGCTCCCAACATGTGGGGCAGCGAGCTGTGGCGCACCGACGGCATCGCTGGCGGCACGTACCGCCTGGCGCGGCTGCCGTCGGAGCGGAACTTCACGCCGACAAAGCTCCTGCCCTTCGGCGACGCGCTGCTCGTCACGTCCGGGGATCCCTTCGCCGGCCTGGCGCTGTGGCGCCTGGACCGCGACGCCACGGCGCCCGCCTTCCAGGGCTGCCCCGCCCACCTCGACGTGGCCGCCACGAATCCCCAGGGCACCGAGATGCACCTGCCCCCTCCCGCGCTCACCGGCGGACAGGCGCCCTTCACGGTGCGCACCAGCCACCCCGAGGGCACGCCGCTGTCCATGCCGATGAGCTTTGGCGTCCGCTACCAGGCGGAGGACGCGCAGGGCCGCGTCGCCGCGTGTGTCATCGACGTCGCCGTGCGCGACCTGACGCCGCCCGTCTTCAAGGGCTGCCCGACGCAGCTCACCCTCAACGCGCGCTCGCCGAAGGGCGCCCTCGTGTTCTACCCGGGCATCCAGGTGATGGAAGAGTCGGGCGGCGACATCCTCGTCACGTACAGCCCGGAGGACGGCAGCCTCCTGCCCCTGGGCACGACCCGGATGACGATGACGGCCCAGGACAGGGCGGGCAACACCAGCACCTGCTCCTTCCCCGTCACCGTGCGCGACGAACAGCCTCCCGCCCCCGCCTGCAAGGTGAGCGAGGTCCGCGTGGAGGCGGAGGGGCCCGACGGCGCGCATGCGTCCTGGCCGGAGCAGACGTCCGCCGACAACGTCTCGTCGCAGACGACCGTCACCAGCACGCATGCCTCCGGAGACCTGTTCCCCCTGGGCATCACCCCGGTGCAGTTCACCAGCATCGACGAGGCGGGCAACAGCAGGACATGCGAGATCCGGGTGAAGGTGCGCGACTCGCGGCCTCCCGTCCTCAACTGCCCGGCGGACGTCGCGCTCAAGACGGCCGTGATGGCCGGCACCCGCGCCGAGTACCCGCTCGCCACCGCCCTGGACGTCGTGTCCCAGACGGAGCTCAGCTACAGCCCCGAACCCGGCACGCTGCTGGCGCCGGGGGTGCACTCGGTGCGGGTGACGGCGCTGGACGCGGCCGGCAACGCGGCGCTGTGCAGCTTCAAGGTCGCCGTGGAGTACGACCCGACGGCCGACATGCAGCGGGGCCTGGGGTGCTCCGTGGGCAGCGGGCCGTCCTCGGGCGCAAGCTGGGCGGCGCTGCTCCTCCTTGGCTGGACGCTCTCCCGCCGTCGGAAGGGCGCCGCGCCGGACGCGTGAGCATGGACCGTGGCGGCACGGGGGACTTCCGCTACAGTCCCTCGCGCACCCATGGACCTCACCCTCTTCTTCGTCGGACTCGTGAAGGTCGTCTTCGGTGGCCTCGTGGCCGCGCTCGGCATCGGCCTGGGGATGCACGGCCTTGGCCGCCTGCTGGACAGCCACCCCGTGGAGGAGCTGCGCCAGGGCAACATCGCGGCCGGGCTGGTGCACGCGACGAGCCTCGTGTCGCTGGGCCTGCTCGTGCAGCACGCGCTGAAGGCCACCGGGGACGCGGTGGACATCGCGGTGCAGAACCCGCCCGTGTCGCCCGTCGCCGTGCTCCAGCTCATGGGCCTGTCGCTCGTGCACGTGGCGCTGTCGCTGGCGGTGGGCGTGGCGGTGCTCGCGCTGGGCGTGCGGCTGTTCGACCGGATGACGCCGGGCATCGACGAGCTGGCGGAGGTGCGCAAGGGCAACATCGCCGCCGCGCTCATCCTGTGCGCCTTCCTGCTCGTCATCGCCCTGCTCACCGCGCCCGGCCTCCAGGCCGCGCTCAACGGGCTCATCCCCTTCCCGCAGCTCCCCACCGGCATGCTGCGCGCGCCCGCCTGAGCCCCGCATGGTCGCGCGCTCCTGGAGTGGGAAGACGAAGCTGCTGCTCGCGCTGGTGCTGCTGGGAGCCGCCCTGGCCGCGGCCCTCTGGCGCCTGGACGTCCGCAGGAACGCGGGCCGGCTCGCGGAGTCCGGGTGGACGGAAGACTCCAAGGAGGAGGCTCCGCTGGAAGCCTCCCTGGACCTGGGCACGGTGCTCGTCCCAGAGGGCACGCCGTTGGAGCGGGCGCGCGCGTATGACTGGCGCGTGGAGGGGCTGACGCCCGCCCGGCAAGAGCTGGCGTTCGGCCTGGGCGAGGCGGAGGAGCGCGGGCTGGAAAAGGCGCACCGCGACTACAGCGTGAGCCTGCGCTACCGCGCCATGGGCCCGGAGCGCTTCACCTACGTGGCGCCTCCAGGGTGCGGCGCGGACATGCGCTGCATCTACGCGGAGCTGATGCGCAGCAACGCGGAGCCGGTGCGCGTTCTAGGCGAGCGCTTCGCCGCGTCCATCCGCGAGCGCGACCTGGACGCGGTCCAGGCCACCGAGCTCATCCTCGGCTTCGTGCGCCGCGTCCACTACGAGCTGCCCGGAGACGAGCCGTTCGGCATCGTCCCGCCGGGGCTGGTGCCCGCGCAGGACCGCGGCGACTGCGACTCCAAGGCGGTGCTCGCGCTGATGCTGCTGCGGCAGGCGGGCGTGGACGCGGTGATGCTGTACTCGGACGCGCTCGCGCACGCGGCCATCGGCGTGGGCCTGCCCGGCACCGGCACCCGCATCGCCTTCGGGGGACGCGGCTACCGCTACGCGGAGCTCACCGCGGAGGGCTGGCCCCTGGGCATGATTCCCCCCCAGTACGACAAGCCCCAGCTCTGGCGCGTGCTGCCCCTGCCCGACGCTCCGGGCTGACAGGCCTGGAGCTTCCCGCTGAGTTCCACTATTCCTGTTCTATCCGGGATACGCCTCCAGCAGGCATCCCCCTCCCGGACAGGAGCAGGCACATGGAAACCAGGCGTTCGCGGACGTGGTGGGTGCAGCGGTTCTTCGCCGTGGGGCTGGCGGTGGCGGCGGTGGGGTGTGGCGCGGCGCAGGAGGCGGACGGCGCGCAGGCGGCCCCCGACGCGGAGGAGCAGGCGCTGGGCGCGTGCACGCACTCCATCACCACCAACACGTACGTGGGCGTGGACTACTGGGGCACGCTCGTCTTCAAGAACACGGGCACGGTGGCCATCGCCAATCCGCAGATCTCCATCGACGTGCCGTCGGGCGTGACGTGTGACGATGATCAGCCCGGCTGGACGCACACGCAGAGCAGCCGCACGTGCACCTTCACGCGGACCTCCGCGCTGACGGTGGCGGTGAACGCGTCGTACACGTTCAACTACTCCACGACCTCCAACACGTCGTTCACGGCGACCAACGTGAAGGTGCAGTCCGACAGCTGCGGGGGCACGACGCCGCCCCCGGGCACCGGCCTCACCGCGAACCAGAAGAAGGTCTCGGAGGCGCTGACGAGCATCTGGGAGAACGACACCCCGACGCTCGACTACGCCTATTCGGAGAACATCGACGACGGGCGCGGCTACACCAGCGGGCGCGCGGGCTTCTGCACCGGCACCGGCGACGCCATCCAGGTGGTGCAGTGCTACCGGGCGCTGCGCACCGAGGCCAACGGCAACCGCTTGGCGAAGTACTGGAACGCGCTCACCGTCATCAACAACCGCTTCCTGTCCACCGGTGAGTCGCAGGCCTCCACCGCGGAGCTGGATGCCGTGGGCAATTGGACGGCGGACTGGGCGGCGAGCTTCAACACCGCTGCGACGAAGGCGGACTTCAAGCTGTGCCAGGACCAGGTGAGCGACGCGCTCTACTATACGCCCATCATGAACGAGGCCACGCGCTGGGGCTTCACCCAGGCGCTCACCAAGGCGGCGCTGTACGACGCGGCCATCAACCACGGCGAGAGCGGCGCGAAGGCCATCATCCGCAGCGCCAACACGGCCCTGGGCAACAGCGGCCAGGTGGCGCCGGTGATTGGCTACAACGGCATCACGGAGAACGCCTGGCTCCAGAAGTTCCTGGAGAAGCGCCGGGACGTGCTCGCCGGGGACTCCACCTGGGTGGACGCCGTGGACCGCGTGGCCGCGTATGAGAAGCAGCGCCGGCTGGGCAACTGGAGCCTGGGCACCGCCTTGCGCAACGACGTGCGCGCCCGCGACTGCTGGGGCACCACCTACCCGTCGAGCGGCTACACCGTGCGCCTCATCAACCCGGACGGCACCTGGAGCACCCCCGGCTCGTACACGTACGCCTGCCAGTAGGGCCGGGGCCGGCAGCTCATCGGGCAGGCCACTGACGGACACGGTCCCTGACGGCGCGCTGGCCGCCAGGGCGCCTGTGGTGGCATGACCTGCCCCATGGCCCGTGACGTCTCGTTCTTCGACACCCTCGGCTCCCTCCTCGCCCAGGAGCGCGAGGCCGAGAAGGCCCGCATGGCCGCGTTCGCGCAGGGGCTGTCCCTGCGCGAGCGCGAGGAGCAGGGCCTGTCGGTGCTGGACCTGGAAGCCGTCGAGGAGGAGGTGGGCCTGGGCGGCCGCATCCTCCTCACGCTCGCCCGCGCGGACCGGGGGCGGCTGCCCACGCGCCTGTCCAACGGCGACTTCGTGGCGGTGCTGCCCCGCCGCGCGGAGGTGAAGGACCCCGCGAAGGCGCTCGTGTCGCGCGCCTCCTCCACGCGCATCCAGCTCGCCTTCGACCGCGACCCGCCCGCGTATATCTCCGAAGGGCTGTTGCGCCTGGACGTCGTCCCCAACGACGTCACCTACGAGCGCGTGCGCGCGGGCCTCCAGCGCGTGAAGGCCCTGGACAAGGGCGCCGAGCGCCACAAGCGCGAGGTGCTGCTGGGCAACGAGCCCCCGCGCTTCGACAACCCGAAGGACTTCACCCCCAGCCGTCCGCTCAACCCGGAGCAGCTGGACGCGGCGAAGCGCGCGCTGGCCGCGGAGGACTTCTTCCTCATCCACGGCCCGCCCGGCACCGGCAAGTCCACCGTGCTCGCGGAGGTGGCCGTGCAGGCCGTCGCGCGCGGCGAGCGCCTGTTGTGCACCGCGGCCAGCAACGCCGCCGTGGATCACCTGCTGGAGCTGTGCCTGGAGCAGGGCCTGCGCGCCATCCGCGTGGGCCACCCCGCCCGCGTCGCCGCACGGCTCCAGGAGCACACCCTGGACATCGTGGTGGAGGACCACCCGGACCGCATCATCAGCCGCGACCTGTTCGACGAGGCCTTCGACCTGTTCGGCTACGCGCGCCGGCAGCGCAGCCAGGGCCGCAGCCGCGACCGCTTCTCCAACGCCCGCTCCTCCACCGCGGAGGCCAAGGACCTGATGGACGAGGCGCGCAAGCTGGAGAAGAAGGCCGTGCGCGCGGTGCTCGCCCGCTCCGACGTCGTCTGCGTCACGCTCGCGAGCCTGGGCTCCGGCATCCTCGCGGGCGAGGAGTTCGACCGCGCGCTGCTGGACGAGGCCACCCAGGCCACCGAACCCCTGGCCCTGCTGGGCTTCCTGCGCGCGCCCAAGGTGGTGCTCGCCGGAGACCCGCAGCAGTTGCCGCCCACCGTGCTGTCGCAGGAGGCCGCGAAGGCGGGCCTGGGCGTGAGCCTCTTCGAGCGCCTGCTCAAGGACCACGGCGACGACGTGAAGCGCATGCTGCGCGAGCAGTACCGGATGAACACCACCATCATGGCCTTCCCCTCGCGGGAGATGTACGCCGGGGAGCTGCGCGCGCACGCGTCCGTGGCGGACCGCACGCTCGCGCAGGTCCTCACGCCCGGCGCGGAGGTGGACGCCCCGCCCGTGCTCTTCCTCGACACCGCCGGCAAGGGCTTCGACGAGGAGGTGGAGCCCACCACGCACAGCCTCTTCAACCCAGGTGAGGCCGACTACGTCATCGCCCGCGTGCGCCAGTTGCTGGCCCTGGGCCTGTCCCCGCGCGAGGTCGCCGTCATCGCCCCCTACAGCGCGCAGGCCCGGCAGCTCCGCGAGGCGCTGGAGGCCGTGCACCCGGAGGTGGAGGTGGACACGGTGGACGCGTTCCAGGGCCGGGAGAAGGACGCCATCCTCGTCAGCCTCACCCGCTCCAACAGCGAGGGGCAGTTGGGCTTCCTCAACGACCTGCGCCGCATGAACGTCGCGCTCACCCGCGCCCGCCGGCACCTGTTCGTCGTGGGCGACTCCGCCACCCTGAGCAGCCACGCGTTCTACGCGCGCTTCATCGAAGGCACGCAGACCGACGGCGGCTACCGCTCCGCCTGGGAGTGGCCGGACCCGGCCTGAGCCTTGAGCAATGATTGTCGTCCCAACGACTTTTGTCGGCCCTGGAGGGCGTCGCCCTGGGGGACTACGCAAGGAGTGCGAGCCAGGTGCCCGAAAATTGTCGGCTTGCTGAACGAAATTTGTCACCTGACCCATCGCCCTGTGGGGAGGGGTCCGGATTTCAGGGCTTTGGCGCAAGCCTCAAGGGCGGCACGAAGGATGCTTCTCTTTCCGGGTAAGGAGGGAAGCAATGTCCCAAGCGCCGGTCGTGACGAAGGAGAATGACGTCTGGGTGATTCGGATTGATCGCCCCAACGGCAAGACCCAGGAGTATCGCTGCGCCACGGAGACCCAGGCGCGGCAGCTGGCCATGGTGCTCGGCCGTCCCGACAGCGGGGGTCCTCCGCGCCCCGGTGCCGCGTCGTCCAGCAGCGTCGTCTAGCCATCGCCACCGCCCGGGGGGACGGAGTAAGGCGGAGCACGAGGAGCCACCCGTGCCCGCTGCCGCATTCGAATCACTCACCCTGGACGCCGAAGGCCTGCCGCTGCACGTGCGCCAGCGCCACCCGCACGGGACGCCCGCCGTGCTGTTTCTCCACGGGTGGTTGGACCACTCCCACGGCTTTGATCCGCTCTGCGAGCACCTGCCCGAAGGCTGGCGCACGGTGCTGCTCGACTTTCGCGGCATGGGCCAGAGCGGCCACGCGGGCCCCGGCGCCGCGTACCACCTGAGCGACCACCTCCTGGACGTGGAGGCCGCCCTGGACGGGCTGGCCCTGCCCTCGGTGCACCTGGTGGGGCACTCGCTGGGCGGCATCGTCGCGCTGGCGTACGCCGCCGCGCGCCCCGAGCGCATCCTCAGCCTGACCCTCATCGAGAGCCTGGGCCCCTCCGGCGGCCCGCCCGAAGGCGCGCTGCAGCGGCTGCGCGGCTTCCTGGACGATGCGCGCCGGCCGCCGAACCGCAAGCGCTACCCCACGGCGGAGGCCGCCGCGGAGCGCCTGCGTCAGGCCAACCCCACCCTGTCCCCGGAGGCGGCCCTGCTCTTCGCCCGCCACGGCACGCGCCAGGAGCCCGAGGGCGACGTCACCTTCACCTTCGACCCGCGCCACCGCCGCCGCTTCGGCCAGGGCTTCGACGAGGCCCAGTGGCTGGCGCTGGAGGCCGCCGTCACCTGCCCCGTTCAAATCCTCCGGGGGAGCCGGGGCCTGTCCCCCTC
>NZ_RAWB01000043.1 GCF_003612055.1 Corallococcus llansteffanensis | reverse complement strand
GCCCCGGCGCCTGCCTCCACCGCGCCGGAGCCCCGCCGGGCCCCGGGCCTCCCGCGGGCCGTGTGGGCCACGGTCGCGGCGCTCTACGTGGTGCTCTTCCCCTACCACCCGGGCCTGCGCTCGCCCAACGAGCTGTGCCGGCTGTGGCAGACGCGCGCGCTGGTGGAGGACGGGACGCTCGACATCAACCGCGCCCTGCGTGACTACGGGCCCGTGGGCGACCTGTCGGTGATGAACGGGAAGTACTACCCGTCCAAGGCGCCGCTCTTGTCCTTCGCCGCGGTGCCCGTGTACGCGGTCCTGCGCGCCGTGGGCGGCGGCCACCGCTACGCCGTGCCGGAGGTGCCGCTCGTCTTCTTCAGCCGCCTCTTCCTCACGGTGCTGCCCACGCTGTTCCTGCTCCTGCTGGTGCGCCGCTTCCTCTGGGCCTTCGTGTCGCCCCCGGTCGCGGACGCCGTCACGGTGACGTACGCGCTGGGCTCGCTGGCGTTCAGCTACTCGCTGCTCTTCATGAGCCACCAGACGACAGCGGTGCTGCTCTTCGCCGGCTTCTACGCGCTGTGGCGACTGTCGCGCGGCGAGTGGCGCGAGCGGGGCTACGTCGTGGCCGGGGCCTGCGCGGGTGCCACCGTCGCCGCCGAGTACACCGGCGCGCTGGGCGTCCTCGGCCTCATCCTCTACGCGGCCCTCAACCTGCTGGGGACCGGGGGGCCGTGGGCCTTGCGGCTCCGGAAGCTGGGCCGGGCCACGGGGCTCGCCTTCCTGGGCGCGCTGCCCTTCCTCGCGGCGCTGATGCTCTACCACCAGGCCACCTTCGGACACCCGCTGGAGACCGGCTACAAGCACCTCAACGACGCGGCCTACCAGCCGTGGCACCTGGGGGGCTTCCTGGGCATCCGCACGCCGGATCCGCGCGCCTTCTTCCTGTCGTTCTTCTCCCCGCTGCGGGGGCTGTTCACGCTGTCGCCGTTCCTGCTGCTCGCCCTGCCCGGCCTCGTGCTCCTGCGCCAGAGAGGCCACGCGGCGGGACACGCGGCGCCGGAGTCCCGCGCGCTGTTCTGGCTGACCGCGGTGACGCTCGCGGGCTACACGTACTTCACGTCGTCGTTCACCTACGACTCGTGGGGCTGGACGACGGGGCCTCGCCACCTCACCGGGCTCGTGCCCTTCCTGCTGCTGCCCGCGGCGCTGGTGCTGGAGCGGCTGCGCGAGGCCGGACGGCCCTGGCTGTCGGGCGTCGCGGCCATGCTGTGCGCGGCGTCGGTGCTCGTCACCGGCCTCGCCACCTTCGTCAACTACATCCCCGACGACGTCTCCACCCCCGTGCTCGCGCTGGCGCGGCCGCTCCTCCAGGCGGGCTACCACCCGCCCAGCGTCCTCGCCTTCGTGGGCCTCCCCACGGGGCTCGCGGGCGCGCTGCTGATCGCGGCGCTCGTGGGCGTGGCGGGGGCCGTGTTCCTCGCCCTGGGGCGCGACGCGGCCGGGCGCATGGCCTCCCCCGGAGCCTGGGCGGCGGGGCTCGCGACGCTGGGGCTGCTGGTGGGGGCCCAGGCGGCGTTCACCCGCAACGACACCGCGGACCAGAACGCGGTGCGCTTCCTGGAGTCCGTCTGGCTCCAGCCCCCTGGCCGTCCGGACGCACCCTTCTGGCCTCGCGCGGGCTCCTGAGCCGCCCGCTATACTGACGGCCCCTCTCGCGGAGACGGTGCATGACGACGCGGCTGTGCCTGCTGTTCACCCTGCTGCTGTGCGCCCCGGCCGCCCGGGCCGACGACGCGGCGGACCTCTGGAGCAAGAGCTGCAAGTCCTGCCACGGCCCGGATGGCCGCGCCCAGACGCGCATGGGCCAGAAGGAGTCCATCGTCGACATGAGTCGGGCCGCCTGGCAGCAGGCCGAAACGGACGCCGAGCTGCGCGACGTCATCGCCAACGGCTCGTCCCACAACCCGAAGATGAAGGCCTACAAGGACCGGCTCACCCCGGAGCAGATGGACGCACTGGTGCGATACATCCGCACCTTCAAGGCGAAGTAGCGCGCCGCATGAATAACCCGTGGCGCCCGGGCGTCATGGGACTGCGAGAATCGGAGCCGCTCATGAAGACCCTCACTGTCGCCATCGTGTTCTGCCTGTCCCTCGTCAGCCTGTTCGCCTCGGTGCGCGCCGACGCCAATGCCTTCCCCCGGCTGGAGCCGGGCGTCTCCCAGCCGGTGGCGCTGATGCCCAAGGGCGGCGGCGACAAGGGCGGCGGCGACGACAAGAAGGGCGGCAAGGGCGGCGAGGAGGACGAGGAGGAGTTCCGCCAGTCCTCGCGCGGCCTCTCCCAGCAGGCCGCCCTGGAGCTGGTGGACCCGGGCGTCCTGGATGACATGCTCCGCCTGCGCGCCGCCCTCCGCGGCGGCCAGCGCTAGCGCCATCCCCGCTGGAAAAGGGCGGTGACGCCGCAGGAAATGGGGGGCTCGCAAACTTTGCGCAGCCGCGTGACGTCAAACGGCACCCCCCAGTTCAACCCACCCCCCTTATTCCGGACGGTTGGGTGCCAGCCCCCGCGGCACGCGAATTGCTCACCATCTGACTCACCGCTGTGCCTCCCCCCAGGGGCGCGCGAAGGAGTCCTCGATGGTGCTTCAGTCCAATCTCCACCGCCGTCAGCCGCGGGGCTTCACGCTCCTGCTCGCGCTGGGCGTGGTCGCCGTCGTGACGATGGCGGTGATGCTCAGCTTCAGCGTGGTGGGCCGTGAGGCCGACAGCCAGGCAGACACCCGCCGCCAGAAGCAGGCGTTCTTCGCCGCCGAGGCGGGCCTGGCCGAAGGGCGCGAGGCGGTGCGCATCGTCATGGGAGCCTCCACCAAGAACCAGATCCCCATGACGGACTTCGGGTTGAAGGTCACCGGCGTGCCCGGCTTGGGCTCCGCCACCCGCCCCTGGTACGAGCTGCTGCCCGGCAGCGGCACGGACAAGTGGAACGAGTACAAGCTCACCAGCACCTCCCTGGACACCAGCGAGGTCGGCGCCGGCGTCGACTACCCGGAGCAGAAGAACGTGCGCTACCGCGTCTTCGTGCGGGATGACGACGAGGACAACGACCTGCTCAACGACACCAACCGCCAGCTGTGGGTCATCGCCGTGGGCGAGGTCACCAACGCCAACGGTCGTCCGACGCGCTCCGTGGTGCAGGCGCTCGTGAGGAACGCGACCAGCGAGTCCATCTTCGCGCCCGGCTGCATCACCAAGGGCTGCGGTCCGGACATGACGTACGACAACCCCACGGACCAGGACCCTCCCTCGGACGACGTCAGGGTCATTCAGTAACCCGTCTTTCCATGAGCCCCTCCATGAAACGCCTGACCCCCTTGCTGCTCCTGCTCCCTGCGCTCGCCAGCGCCCAGGACCGGGGCGAGCTGGCCTTCAACAAGGCCTGTGCTCGCTGTCACCCGGTCCAAGCTCCGACGCAGGCCCAGAAGAACACCCTCTTCGGCGGCCAGCCCCTGGTCGGCCCCGCCATGAGCCAGGTGATGCGGAAGCGGAACCTGGACGAGGTCCGGACCTGGGTGAAGGCACCCTACCGGGTCAACCCGAAGACGGCCTGCGAGACGCGCCTGCTGGCTCCGGATGATCTGGACGCCCTGATGGGCTACCTGGCCACGGTCACGGTGCCGGCGACGCCGCCGCGCAACCAGCTGCTGCGGGAACAGGTGGAGCAACAGACGGCGGAGAAGGCCCGGCGCAAGAAGGTCGAACCGAAGTCCCAGCCGACGAACCAGGGGAAGAAGTGATGCGGACGCTCTCTCATGCCCTCGCGATGCTGATGGTCACGGCCCCGCTGCTCGCCGTGGCCCAGACCCCCGCGCCGGACCAGCTCTGCCAGGACGACCTGTCCAAGGACAAGCAGCCCCCGTTCAAGATCGGTCCCAACGACCTCAGCATCGACAACAACACCATCGAGCTGCGGCCCGACGGCCGCCTGCAGCTCTTCACCAACCTCAAGAAGCTGGACACGGAGAACATCACCTTCCCGTTCGACCAGCGCGTCACCATCAGCTACGTGTACGAGTCCGCCGGTGCTTCGCACGCGCTCGGTTACATGTACATGGACGACGTGAAGAAGGAAGGCTACGCGGACGCGAACGGCAACCTCGTCGACGTGAACGGCAACGGCATCCTCGACCTGCACGAGGCCATCTACAACCTGACGCCGCCGGACGACACCTCACCGCTCAAGAACAAGTACATCGGGAAGGCGCGGCGCTGCACCAGCAAGACCTTCATGTCCGGGGGCTTCAAGTACAGCCATCCCGAACTGGCGATGGACAAGGACTGCAACGAGAAGTTCGAGTCGCAGCTGGACACCACGGACGCGCGGCCGGGTCGGACCTCGAGCACCAAGAACATCAAGGCGGACTGGGTCGGCCTCCAGATGAAGCTGGGCAAGAACGACGACGGCGACCCCGACTACGACGACCCGAAGGACCTGGACAAGGACGACGCCTCCGACGACGGCGTCTTCCCCCACATCCCCAACCTGCTGGAGCCGAAGTCGTCCGCCAACGGCAACATGGGCCTGGGACGGATGGTCTTCCTGCTCGCGGATGACGACAGCGACAAGGACGTCTTCCGCAAGCTGGGCCCCGTCCAGGACGCGTCGGAAGACAACGACGGAGTCCCCGACTACGACGTCTCCAAGTACGACTACAGCGGCCTGGAGCGGCCGGTGAACCCCGACGACGGCGTCAGCGTCTTTGACCGTACGGTCGACCTGGGGATGATCGCGGGCAGCAAGGAGATCATCTTCTTCACCGTCGTCTTCTACGACGCCCGCCACAACGTGGACAACGACACGGTCGCCCCGTGCCTCAAGCGCAAGCCCTACAACAAGCTCGTCGACTCCCCGGTGGAGGACGGCAAGTGCCTGCTGCACCTGCGCACGTCCGTCTCCGTGTTCTTCTCCAAGTCCGCCTGGAACCTGGACCAGAACTTCCTGGGCCCCGCGGACAACACGGTGGCGGAGCGCAACATCGGCTGCGACTACTCCGACAAGTGCAGCGCGCCCGACTTCAAGAACGCCTGCACCATCGTGAACACCTCCAAGAAGGCCTGCGGCTGGCTGGACGACGCCACGCTCCTGCGCCTGAACACGAACGCCTACGGCAAGCTGGCCATGCCCAAGGAGGGCGTGACGGTGATGCGGCCCGGGACGGAGACCACGCCCGTCAACACCGCCCTGGACCGCATGAACTACATGCCCCACGTCATCGTGGGCGCGCCCACCACGGACCCCTTCCGGTGGATCCTCGGCTTCGAGGACCTCAACGGCGGCGGTGACCGCGACTTCAACGACGTGGTGTTCGTCATCAACAAGGAGAACGGCGGCGGCGCCAAGTCGTCCACCGTGTCCGCCGACACGATGACGAAGTCGCTCGGCCCGGACTTCACCATCACCAAGGTCCGCTTCCGCCGGCAGGACGACATCGCGCCCTATGCGAAGCCCGGCCCCCCGCCGTCGCAGATCCGCACGGGCTGCACGAGCGCGCCCTGCTGGACCGAGGAGCCCGTCGGGTCCAATGCCTGCACGGCGAACGGCGTCAAGCCCACCATCACCTATTCCATCGCGGTGGACTGCCGCGTCATCGACAGCGGCACCGGTGAGTACGTGCCCAACCTCACGCCCAACTGGGTCGCGGTGCCCTTCCCCGACACCTCGCCGCCCACCCAGGAGGTGGAGCTGGACCTGCTGGCGCTGGGCCTCACCGGTTCGCAGCTGTGCTGGAAGGTGGACATCAGCAGCCCCAACGAGCGGTGCCGTCCCATCATCGACGACGTCGACATCGGCTTCCAGGCGGTGCGCTCCGGCAGCTACGCGCGCTCCAGCCCCAGCACGCTGGGCAACGTCGCCGTCTGGGGCGTGAACGAGACGCCCGGTCAGGCCTGGGGCACCGGCTGGAGCAGCGCCGAGCGCAGCCTCCCGGGCCCGGGCATCCGCGCCTATGACGGCACCAAGGACTTCGGCATCCGGGGCCGGCTGTACCTCCAGTCGCTCTACAACCCGGAGCTCACCACCAAGACGGATCCGAAGCTGCGCTGGGAGGCCGGACGGGTGATGGCGCTGTCGCTGGCCATCAACGACCCGCGCGCGCGCAAGCTGTACTCGATGGACGACAGCCTGAATCGCCAGGAGATCACGGAGCTGGCGAAATCGAAGTCAAGCCCGCTGTTCCCCGACAGCCTCTGCAACGACTTCAGTGAGATCGACAACCGCTTCAACTACGACCTGAACCACGATGAGCGCTGCGCCACGCCCACCGTCGACAAGACCAAGTTCCCGGACAAGTTCGACGACACGGACACCAACGACCGCGACTTCCTGGTGGACTGGCTCTACGGCTACGAGAACCGGCACCCGGCCGCTGGCAACAACGCGCGCCGGCCGTGGCCGATGGGCGGCATCAACCTCTCCACCGTGGCGGTGGCGGTGCCCCCGTACCAGGACAACTGGTACCAGAACGCGAAGCCGGCCGAGCGGGACCTGTACCGCAACAACTTCATGAAGCCCCTGGAGACCCGGAGCACCCGGGCCTACGTGGGGACGATGAGCGGCGTGCTCCACGCCTTCGACACGGGCGACTTCCGCAACGCGCTCAAGGACGGCTGCATCGCGGGTGACCAGCAGCGTGGCTACTTCGTGCCGGAGTCCTGCGGCGACGCGGCCTCGCCGGCCCCGCGCAAGTACGGCTCGGGCAACGAGGTCTTCTCCTACATGCCGCGCCTGATGCTGGGTCAGTACCGCAACCAGTACGTGCGCTTCCGCGGCTCGGGCAGCCTGGTGCGACCGCAGATGGAGGCCTCCGCCAGCATCGCCAACGTGGACCTGGGGGACACCGACGACTGGAAGGACACCACCAAGTACACCTGGACGCCCGCGACGACGGCCCAGAAGCAGCGCGGCGCCAAGACGGTGCTCGTGTCCGCGACGGGCAAGACCAACCCCGTGGTCTTCTCGCTCGACATCACGGACCCGACCAAGTCCTGGTACCCGCTGCCCCTGTGGGAGTTCAGCCTCGCGGACAGCGTCGTGAACACCGCCTTCAGCGCGGCGCAGGTGATCACCCCCACCCTGCTGCTGCCGGACAACACCGGCTCGCGGCACGCGCCTTCCGTGGCCCGGCTGGCGTGGGGCTCCGACGACAAGGACAAGCGCTGGGCGGCGGTGGTGGGCACCGACTACAAGCCGGCGGACAAGCGCGCGGGCGCGGTGTTCCTGCTCGACATGAAGACGGGCAGGCCGCTCGACTACGGCACCGGGGTCGCGGGCCTGCTCGCCGGCGTCATCACCTTCGAGAAGGGCTCCGGCATCGCGGCGGAGACGGCGCTGCTCGACCTGGACCAGGACGGGACGTACGACGTCATGTACGTGCCCACCACGTCCGGAAGCGTGTGGCGCGTCAACCTCAAGAAGGTGGACACCACCCAGAAGCTGGGCAGCAAGATCCAGAAGTGCATGGTGGCCCGTGCCTCCACGGCGCTGGCGGGCCGCGCCGACGCCTACCAGACCGGCCTGGAGTACCAGCAGCTCTACTCCAACCTGGCGGTGAAGCTGGTCAGCACGGACGCGGGTCCTGCCGTGCGCTTCTACTTCGGCACGGGTGACAACCCGGACGAGTACACGGACGGGCCCACGGAAGCGAACCCCAACGACCCCAAGTACCAGTACCACCTGCTCGCCTTCGAGGACGCGGATCCCTCCGGCTCCAAGGCGTGCCCGCCGGCGGGGCTGGACCCCGTGTGGGTGCAGAAGATGGATGCCGGCCAGAAGCTCTGGGGCGGCGTGACGCTCAGCGCGAAGAACGTCTTCGCGGCGACCGCCGTGGGCGAGGCCGCGGACATCTGCAACCTCAGCGAGACGAAGTCTGGCATGTCCTACTCCACCGACCAGGCGGCCGGCCTCACGCTGAAGAAGACCAACCTGCAGGGCCACGCCATCTCCCCGCCGGTGGTTCACGACGAGCATCTGTTCGTGCTCACCGCGACGGGCAAGATGCAGGTCATGGGCGACGAGAACTGGAACAACAAGGCCGGCACCAGCGGCGTCCCCCGCTCGCAGATCATGCTGTGGGAACCGCTGCCTGACGGGAGGCTGCCGCAATGAAGCAGCGCAGCTCGCGGGGCGTCACCCTGCTGGAAGTCATGGCCACCATGGCCGTCATGCTGCTGGGCGTGGCGGCGGCGATGACAGTGGTGAGCCAGACTTCCCGCGCCAACCGCCGGACGCTGACGGCCAACCAGGCGCAGGTCATCGCGGAGCGCACCCTGGAGGAGATCCTCACCATGGGCTGCCAGGGCACGCCGCCCTGCAACAACCTGGGCAACATCTCCACCCGGAAGGTCTACCAGACGGCCGGAGGGGAGCTGAGTGACACGGCCCCGGTGGGCCCCGGGGTCGTGGCCCGGGAGTACGAAGTGAACGTCGACGTGGACAACTCCGCGGCCGTCGGCAGCGTGGAGGGGAGCAAGTGGGGCGAGCCCGCCATCAACCGCCCCCTGTCCGGGACCACGGCGGGCAACATCGTGAACGTGCGCGTGACCGTGAGCTGGGATGAGCCGGGCGTGCGCGCGGGCCGACAGATGATCGTCCTCCAGACCCGAATGGCGCCATGAGACCGTCTTCCCTCCGCGACCGGGGCTTCACGCTCCTCGAAGTGATGATCGCCAGCGCCCTGGGCGTCGTCGTGCTCACCACGGGGCTGGTGGTGGGCACGCAGATGCAGAAGCGCGCCCTCTTCGAGGAACAGACGATGATGGCGCAGGTCACGGGCCGCGCCGTCAAGGAGCTGCTCACGCTGGACCTGGCGCGCGCGGGCGCGGGCATGGGCAACACGCCCCTGTCCTTCTCGTACGGGGACCGGTCCGCCATCACGGTCTGGTACAAGCCGGACATGGCGGTGGGCGTGGCGGGCGCGGGTGGCACCATGGGCCCGGATCCCACCTTCGCGCCGGCCCCCACGACGGCACTGGCGTCGGACGCGCTGGAGATCTACTGGGGGGAGACGAGCGGGATGGTCACCCTGGCCCCCTGCACCAGCAACTCCTTCCGCCAGAACGCCACGAGCTTCTGCACGGTGCCGAACCCCGCGCTGGCCATGAGCGCGACGCCCGCCATCCTGGTCAGCGGGGGACTCAAGGTGTCCTGCCCCGTGAACATCGTCAGCGTGAGCTACAGCGCGCCGGATCCCACGGGCACGCTCACCATCAACGGACCGGCCAGCGAGTCCGCCGCCTGCAATCCCGGCGCGCCCACCTGGAAGAAGGGCACGGTGACCGGGGACGTGGAGAACTGGCTGGCCCTGCGCATGGGCGGCGGCGCCTACCGGGTGAACTGGAAGAACAACATCCCCACGCTGGAGTACCGGGCCGCGGGACAGACGGCCTGGGTCGTGGTGAGCCGCGACGTCGAGCAGCTCACCGTGCGCGAGGGCGTCATGGACTTCGACCGGGCGGACAACACGCTGGACTGGTACCCCGGCACCAACGCCTACAACCTGGCCAAGCCGCACCCGCCCATCTCCCAGTGCAAGACCGCGGACTTCGGCACGAAGGCGTGCTGGCTGGGCGGCAAGGAGTCGGATGGCACCACCCCCGCGGCCCC
The DNA here is from genome assembly GCF_003612055.1 of Corallococcus llansteffanensis. Lineage (GTDB taxonomy): Bacteria > Myxococcota > Myxococcia > Myxococcales > Myxococcaceae > Corallococcus > Corallococcus llansteffanensis. Next base: position 18,595 of record NZ_RAWB01000043.1, on the reverse strand, counting down.
CGCCAGCGACGCGGAGCTCATCACGCGCCTGCGTCAGCGGGTGCGCCAACTGGAGGTGACGCTGGTCGTCCGGACCCGCCGCTCCAACCAGGATGCGGTCCAGGCGGGCACGGATGAGGAGGGGTACGTGCGGGACGGCTACAAGCGACGGCGTTTCACGTTCAAGGTGGAGCCGCGCAACTTCATGTCCGTGGGGATGATCCGGAAGCCGGCGGAGCCGACGGGAGCCACGCCATGAGGCACACGCGAGGCATGACGTTGTTGGAGCTGATGACGGCCGTGGCGGTGGTGGCGGTGCTCATCACCCTGGCGGTGGCGGGGATGCAGGGCCGCATCAACGGGCAGCGCGAGGGCACGGCCACGCGCGAGCTGTGGTCGTCCGCCTTGAGGGCGCGCCAGCTGGCCATCAGCACCAACCAGCCGGTGCGGTTCGTGGTGGAGAACAACGTCCCCCAGCCGGACGGCCGCTCGTACACCGTGGCCCGCTGGGAGCGGTTGAAGTGCGGAGACAACCTCAGCGCTCCGGACGTATGGACCCTGGACGCGTGCCCCAGCGCGACCTGCCTGAACACGTCATGCCGCACCAACCCCGAGTGCTGCAGCGAGACGGGCACGGACGTCGTCATCCCGTCCACGATGAACGCCACGTCGATGCACGCTCTCTGCTTCCTGCCGGGCTCCGGGCGGCCGGTGTTCAACAGGATGGACTGCCTGCGCGGGTCGCTCGGCACGCCGGCCGCCATCGCCGCGGCGGCGCCCACGGACAGCTCCATCCAGTTCAAGTTCACCTCCAACCGCGTCAAGAGCGTGCTGATGGTGGAGCCGCTGACGGGCCTGTCCAGCGTGATGGACTGCGACTCGCTGGCCGCGACCTCCTCCAACGTCACCTACAAGGACGTCCGGCTGACGGCGGCCTGCGCGGCGCCCTGAAGCGCAGCCCTGCGGCCGTCCGGTTCTCCGGCCGCAGGAGGGGCAGTCAGCATCCAGCGTTGATTTGGGGCGGGGGGCACCCTAATTAGCCACGAGGGCCCTTCCCGGGCCCACGCATGGACACCTTGCTCCCCCCCAAGTCAGACGCCACGCCCTGGCCCGGCGGCACGCCTCCGTCTTCAGACGCCTTCGCCCGGCTCCTGGCCACCCTCCACGTCGGACACCGCGCACGGACCCAGGGGGTGAAGGGGGCGGCGCGCGGGCACCTGCTCGCCCGCCTGCACCGGGAGCTGAAGGCGCCCCTGGTGTGCGTGGCCGTGGACGAGGAGGCGGCGGACGCGCTCGCGCACGACCTGGCCTTCTTCCTGGGCGGCACCGGCAGCCTGCTGGAGCCCCGGGTGCTGCGCCTGCCCGCGGATGAGGTGCTGCCCTACGACGAGCTGTCGCCGGAAGCCGGCCCCATCACGGAGCGGCTGGGCGCGCTGTTCCACCTGGCGCGCGGCACACCGTTCCCCGCGCTGGTGCTGTCGGTGCGCGCGCTGCACCGCCGCGTGCTGCCGCTGGCGGTGATGGCCCAGCTGGCCCAGCGCGTGGAGGTGGGGCAGGACTTCGACCGCGACACGCTGGCGCGACAGCTGTCGCTGATGGGCTACCAGAACAGCCCGCTGGTGGAGGACAAGGGCACCTTCAGCGTCCGAGGCGGCCTGCTGGACGTGTTCAGCCCGCTGTACGAGCGGCCGGTGCGCCTGGAGTTCTTCGGGGACACCATTGAGTCCATCCGCGTCTTCGATCCGGAGTCGCAGCGCACGGTGGACGCCCTCAAGGCCGTGGACCTGGTGCCCGCGCGCGAGCTGCTCCTCACCGACGACACGCGCCCGCGCGCCGAGGCCGCCGCGCGGCACGTGGCCGACCGCATCAACCTGCCCACCATCAAGCTGCGCGAGCGGCTGGAGGCGCTGCGCGAGGGGCTGCCCGGCTTCGGCCTGGAGGGGCTCTTGCCCGGCTTCTTCGAGGGCGGGCTCGTCACCGTGTTCGACTACCTGCGCGCGTGGGCCCCGGAGCCCGTCGTCTACCTGGACGACCCGGTGGGGCTGGACCGCGCCGTGGACGAGCTGTGGACGGAGCTGGCGAAGGGCGTGGAGGAGGCGGACGCGCGCCAGGACCTCACCTATTCGCCGGAGCACCACTTCCTGTCGCGTGAAGGCGTGGCCGCGCAGCTCAAGGCCCTGCGCGTGATGGAGGGCGGCGGCCTGTCCCTCACGCAGACGGAAGTGCCGGTGGCCTTCACCTTCGGCACGACGCAGGACCTGCGCGAGGCCATCCTCGCGCACCATGGCGAGGAGGGCGCCCTCACCCCGCTGGTGGAGCGGCTGCAGCGCTGGCGCGACACCGGCGTGGCGTGCGCGGTGGCGTGCGGGACGCTGAGCCAGGCGGACCGGCTCAAGCGGCTGCTGTTGGATCGCTCCGTGATGGTGAAGGTGCACACGGAAGCCCTGGAGGACCCCGCGAAGCTCTACGAGCCCTCGGTGTTCGCGCACCTGTTCACCGGCGAGGTGAGCCACGGCTTCGTGGACACGGAGGGCCGACTGGTGGTGCTCGCGGACGAGGAGATCTTCGGCGTCCGCTCCCGCCGCCGCGTCAAGCGTAGCAAGAAGCTGGACGCGTTCGCCGCGGGCTTCAAGGACCTGAAGGAGGGCGACCTCATCGTCCACACCGACTTCGGCATCGGGCGCTACGCGGGCCTGACGAAGATGGAGGTGCAGGGCGTCCCCGGGGACTTCCTCGTCCTGGAGTACGCGGGGCGCGACAAGATCTACCTGCCGGTGGGCCGCATGCGGCTCATCCAGAAGTTCACGGGCGGCAACCCGGAGACGGTCCAGCTGGACAAGCTGGGCACGACGAGCTGGGAGAAGACGAAGAAGCGCGTCAAGGAGCAGCTGCTCAAGATGGCGGCGGAGCTGTTGCAGATGGCCGCCGCGCGCAAGGCGCACCCGGGCTACGCGTTCCAGCCGCCGGACCGGTACTACGCCCAGTTCGAGGCGGACTTCGAGTTCGAGGAGACGCCGGACCAGGCGAAGGCCATCGAGGACGTGCTCGCGGACATGCAGAAGCCGCAGCCGATGGACCGGCTGGTCTGCGGCGACGTGGGCTACGGCAAGACGGAGGTGGCGATGAGAGCCGCCTTCAAGGCCACGTTGGATCGCAAGCAGGTGGCGGTGCTGGTGCCCACGACGGTGCTGGCGCAGCAGCACTTCCACTCGTTCAAGAAGCGCTTCAAGGACTACCCCGTCACGGTGGAAGTGATCTCCGGCATCCGCAAGCCCCCGGAGGTGCGCGACATCCTCAAGCGCGCCAAGGAGGGCCGGGTGGACGTCGTCATCGGCACGCACAAGCTCCTGGCGGGCGAGGTGGCCTTCAAGGACCTGGGGCTGCTGGTGGTGGACGAGGAGCAGCGCTTCGGCGTGAAGCAGAAGGAGGCGCTCAAGCGGCTGCGCACGCAGGTGGACGTGCTGACACTGACGGCCACGCCGATTCCCCGCACGCTGCACATGAGCATGTCCGGCGTGCGCGACATGAGCATCATCGCCACGCCTCCGCAGGACCGGCGGGCCATCCGCACCTTCGTGATGAAGTACGACGACACCGTCATCAAGGAGGCCGTCGAGCGGGAGATCGCCCGCGGCGGGCAGGTCTTCTTCGTGCACAACCGCGTGGAGTCGCTGGCCTCCATGGAGCAGGAGCTCAAGAAGCTCCTGCCGAACGTCACCCTCGGCGTGGCGCACGGGCAGATGGGCGAGGGGCAGCTGGAGAAGGTGATGCTGGCGTTCACCGAGCGCAAGTACCAGGTGCTCCTGTGCACGAGCATCATCGAGAGCGGCATCGACATCTCCAGCGCCAACACGATGATCGTCAACCGGGCGGATCAGTTCGGCCTGGCGCAGCTCTACCAGCTGCGCGGCCGCGTGGGCCGCAGCAAGGAGCGCGCGTACGCGTACCTGCTGGTACCCACCCGCCGTCCGGTGACGAAGGACGCGCAGCGGCGGCTGGAGGTGCTGCAGAACTTCACCGAGCTGGGCGCGGGCTTCTCCATCGCCAGCCACGACCTGGAGATCCGCGGCGCGGGCAACCTGCTGGGCGAGAAGCAGTCGGGCGCCATCGCGGAGATCGGCTTCGACCTGTACGCGCAGCTCATGGAGGAGGCGGTGGCGGAGCTGCAGGGCCAGCCGCCCAAGGTGCACGTGGAGCCGGACATCAACCTGCCCCTGCCGGCGCTCATCCCCGACGACTACGTGGCGGACGTGCACCAGCGGCTGGTGTTCTACAAGCGCTTCAGCCAGGCCAGCCACCCGGACGAGGTGACGGACCTGCGCGCGGAGCTGGTGGACCGCTACGGCGAGGCGCCCGACGAGGTGGACGCGCTCTCCGAGGTGACGCTCCTGAAGATCGACATGCGGGAGCTGCGGCTGCGCGCGCTCGAAGGCGGCCCCAACCGCCTGTCGATGGCGCTGGGTGGCGACGCGCTCCTGGACGGCATGAAGGTGGCGGCCCTGGTGCAGCGCTCCAAGGGCTACTACCGGCTCACGCCGGACATGAAGCTCATCGCCCGCGTGCCCCCGGAGGTGAAGGGGCACGCGCTGCTCGGGGAGGCGCACAAGATGCTGCGCGACCTGGGCACCTGCGCGCTGCCCCGGCACTGACAGGGCGGCGCGGGTTCAGCGCCCGGCGCAGAAGCGGGCCACCGCGCGCGTCAGGGCGGCCTCGCAGCGCACCAGGTCTTCCATGGGGACGAACTCCCCCGTCTGGTGCGCGACGCGGATGTCGCCGGGGCCGAACACCACGGCCTCCGCGCCCAGCTCCGTGAGCTGCGGGGCCTCCGTGCCGAAGGACACCGTCTCGGATGCGTTGCCGCTGACCTCCTCCAGGAAGCGCACCACGTCCGCGTCCCCGCGCGTGTGGACACCCCGGTCCGTGCGCAGCACCTTGATGCGGGCCTCGTAGGCGGGCTCGTCGCGCGTGAGCTCCTGGCGGATGTGCTCCATCAGCTCCGGGACGCGCTCGGTGGACTGGCCAGGGATGGGGCGCCACTCGACGGTGAAGCGGCAGGAGCCGGGCAGGACGTTCTTCGCCTTGCCGCCCTGGATGAGGCCCACGTTCACCGTGGTGAAGGGCGGCTGGAAGCCCTCGTCGCGGTCCTCGCGCAGCACGGTGTTCGCCAGCGTCTCCAGCCGCTGGAGGAAGCGGCCGGCGCGGAAGATGGCGGACGCGCCCAGCTCCGGGTACGCGCTGTGGCCTTCCTTGCCCAGCACCTCCACCTCCGCCAGGCAGTAGCCCTTGTTGGCGCGCACCGGGATGAGGCGCGTGGGCTCTCCGACGATGGCGTGGCGCGCGCGGCCCAGGCCCGCGGACACCAGCTTCTTCGCCCCCACGAGGCCCACCTCTTCATCCGCGGTGAGGATGACGAGCAGCGGGGCCGCGAGCGCGGGCAGGTCCTTGCGCGTGGCCGCGTGCAGCGCGCAGGCGATGAAGCCCTTGGTGTCGCACGCGCCGCGGCCGTACAGCTTGCCGTCCCGCTCGGTGAGGCGCAGCGCGTCCGTCCAGGCCGCGTCGTAGGGCACGCAGTCGGAGTGACCCACCAGCGCGAGCGCGGCGCGGTCCGCGTCCCCCTTGCGCGCGACGAGGTTCACCTTCGCCACGCCCGCGTCGTCGGTGTAGTGCTGCCGCTCGGCGCTGAAGCCCGCGGCCTCCAGCTTCGCCTGGGCGTAGTCGATGAGGGGCGCGTTGGGGCGCGAGGACGTCGTGTCCAGCGCCACCAGCTCCGCCAGGGTGGCCCGCAGCGCGGGCAGCGTGTCGCTCATGGGATGGCCTCCAGTCAGGCCACCTGCATGCCACCGCCCGCGCCGCGATGCCAGCCGCCCGTGGCTTCAGCGTCCGGAGGAGGCCACCGCGTCCGCGTCCACCGCCCGCAGGGACACCGGGGTCTCATCCGCGTCCGGCTTGCCCAGGCCCTTCTCGATGGCCGGCTCCGACGCGCTCACCCGGCCCACGTAGAAGACGCCCTGGTAGCCCTCCGCGTTGGGCGAATCCCAGACGTGCACGAAGAAGCGGTCGCCGTTGTCCTTGCCCTTCGTCGTCTTCACGCCGCAGTCCAGCTTGCGCCCCACCTCGTCCGCCGCGCAGATCCACGCCGAGCCGCTGTCATAGGCCATGTCCAACGCTGTGACGTCCTTGAGCTGCGCCTTCAGGAGCCGGCCCATGGGCTGGTAGCTCTTGTCCCACGGCAGCCCTTGCGCGGTGCGCGAGTGGATGTTGCCGCTCACCACCAGGTGGAACCGCGCGGGCTCCGCCTTCACGTGCGAGAGCACCGTCGCCGCGAGCGCGTCCTCGCGCTTCTGGCCCGTGAGCTTCGGGTGGTCGTAGACAAACACCGACACGTCCAGGCCCTGCGCGCGCAGCTGTCGCAGCTGCTCCAGCATGTTGGCCACCGCTTCGCTGCCACGGCCATCCGGATACGGGCTGCGCCAGAAGGGGGCTTCCATCAGCTTGAGCCAGTCCGCTTCCTGCCCCTGGCTCTGGAGGAAGTGCTTCACGCGCTCCTCGTTCTCCAGAGGCAGCTCCAGTCCCACGGACACCGGCGTGCCGGACGTGACGAGCTGGCAGACGGACTGCGCGATGAAGCGCGGCACCTCCTGCGTGCCGTGCAGCTCGCCGAGCAGCATCACCCCACCCGGCTGCGCCTGCTTCTTCAGGCCGATGATGGCCTGACCGCATTCAGTGAAGGTGGGGGTCTCCTTCGCGTCGGGCGCCCGGGCCGCGAGCTTCACGGGCACGGCCTCCTCCTTCTTCGCCAGCTTCGGCGCGACGCCACGGAAGACCTTCCACTCCATGTTCATGTCGCGCGTGCCCTGGGCGGAGTCCACGTAGAAGGCATTCTCGCCGCGTGGGAAGGCGAGCCGGTCCACATCGTCCTCCACGGACAGGGGGATGCCATCAGCAGACGGGGGGCGGAACACACCCCAGTCGATCTCCCTGCCGGGCTGGGAGAGGGCCTTGTTCACGGTCTTGGTGATACGGATGACCCACAGCTTGCTCGTGGTGGGCGTCTCCCGCTTGCCGATGACCATGTAGCGGTGCCAGTAGCCGGAGATCTTCGAGCCACCGAACTCCTCCTTCCAGTCGGTCTCCAGCACGCGGCTGCCCTTGTCCTCGCGGTAGCGCAGGTTCACGTCCGTGAAGTACTCGCGCACCGAAGGCCACATCTCCTCCAGTGGCGCGTCGTAGATGGCCTCATGGTCCGGCGTCTCGGGCGCCTGTCGGCCGGCACAGCCCACGACCCACAGCATCAGCAGCCATCCCAGCTTCGGCATCGAGCGCATTCGCAAATTCCTTCATCCTGTCCCGCGATGCAGAGAGAAGGCGGCTCGACGGGGGACATATCGATCCCTCGCGCACCTGGAATGCGAAGGGGCCGTGCGCTCCACCGTCTCCGGTGACTCGCACGGCCCCTGTCTCGACGCCTGGCGCTACAGGCCGGAGGTCGGCGGCACCGGAGCGCTCTTCGGCTCCTGCGCGGGCACGGCGTCCGAAGGCTGCCCCAGGCCCTTCTGGATGGCCGGCTCCGACGCGTTCACCCGGCCCACGTAGAACACCCCGTGGTAGCCCGCCGCGTTGGTTGAATCCCAGACGTGCACGAAGAAGCGGTCCCCGTTGTCCTTCCCCTTCGTCGCCTTCACGCCGCAGTCCAGCTTGCGGCCCTTCTCATCCGCCGCGCAGATCCACGCCGAGCCGCTGTCGTAGGCCATGTCCAACGCCGTGACGTCCTCGAGCTGCTCCTTCAGGAGCCGGCCCATGGGCTGATAGGCCTTGTCCCAGGGCAGGCCCTTCGCGGTGCGCGAGTGGACGTTGCCGCTCACCACCAGGTGGAACCGCGCGGGCTCCGCCTTCACGTGCGAGAGCACCGTCGCCGCGAGCGCGTCCTCGCGCTGCTGGCCCGTGAGCTTCGGGTGGTCGTAGACGAACACCGACACGTCCAGCCCCTGCGCGCGCAGCTGTCGCAGCTGCTCCAGCATGTTGGCCACCGCTTCGCTGCCACGGCCATCCGGATACGGGCTGCGCCAGAAGGGCGACTCCATCAGCTTGAGCCAGTCCGCTTCCTGTCCCTGGCTCTGGAGGAAGTGCTTCACGCGCTCCTCATTCTCCAGAGGCAGCTCCAACCCCAGGGACACTGGCGTGCCCGACGTGACGAGCTGGCAGATGGCCTGCGCGATGAAGCGCGGCACCTCCTGCGTGCCGTGCAGCTCGCCCAGCAGCACCACCCCACCCGGCTTCACGCGGTTCTTCAGGCCGATGATGGCCTGGCCACACTCGGTGAAGGCGGGCGCTTCCTTCGTACCGGGGGCCCGGGCCGCGAGCTTCGCGGGCACGGACTCCTGCTTCTTCGCCAGCCGGGGCGCGATGCCGCGGAAGACCCTCCACTCCATGTGCAGGTCGCGCGTGCCCTGCCCTGACTCCGCATAGAAGCCGTTCTCTCCGCGCGGGAAGTTGAGCCGGTCCTCGTCGTCTTCCGTGCTGAGACCGAACGCGCCGCTCGCCGTCGAGGAGGCATCTCCAGGAGCCCCCGCGTTCCGGTCCGTGGGGAGTCCTCCGAGGCCCCGGTTCACCCCCCAGTCCATCTCCTTGCCGGGCTGGGAGAGCGCCCTGTTCACGGTCTTGGTGATGCGGATGATCCACAGCTTGCTCTTCGTGGGCGTCTCCCGCTTGCCGATGACGAGGTAGCGGTGCCAGTAGCCCGAGATCTTCGAGCCGCCGAACTCCTCCTTCCACTCCGTCTGCAACACGCGGCTGCCCTTGTCCTCGCGGAAGCTCAGATTCGCATCCGTGAAGTACTCGCGCACCGACGGCCACACCTCTTCGAGAGGTGCGTCGTAGATGGCCTCGTAGTCCGGCGTTTCAGGCTCCTGCCGTCCCGCGCAAGCCACCGCCAGTCCCACCAACACAAGTGACAGCCAGAGTCCCGAGCGCATCCACTTCCCCCTGCCAGAGCAGCGTCGTCGGGGCTTCAACGCCCGTCCCCGCGCGGCCATATCGTTCCCCGCCAGCCCCTCACGGGTACAGTCGCTCCGCGAGCCGCTGGAAGGCCCTGCCGCTCTCGTCCGAGAGGGCATGTCGGCCGTCCCGTACCACCCACCGGCCCGCCACCGCGACCTCCCGCACCGTCCCCGCCGTCGCGCCGAAGACGATGGCCGGCAGCAGCGACGCGGGCCCCGCGCCCACCAGCGACGGGTGCGTCAGGTCCACCGTGAAGAAGTCCGCGGGCGCGCCCGGCGCCAGTGCTCCTGTGTCCAGCCCCAGGCTGCGCGCACCCTGCACCGTGGCCATGTCCAGCAGCCGCGCCGCCAGCCCGTCCAGCGTGCCCGTCCCCGGATCCAACACCGCCCGGCGCAGCCGCACGAGCCGCAGGTGCTGCTCCAGTTGCCGCGCCTCGTCCAGCAGGTCCACCGCCGTCTGGCTGTCCGACCCGAGGCTCACGCGCGCTCCGGCCTTCACCAGCGCGTCCGCCGGGACGATGCCGTCTCCCAGGTTGCGCTCCGTGGATGGGCACGCGCACACCATGGCCTCCGCCCGGCCCAGCAGCGTCACCTCGTCGTCCGTCAGGTGCACGCCGTGCACCGCCGTGAAGCGCGGCCCCAGCAGGCCCACGTCCGCCACCAGCTCCACCGGGCGGCGGCCGTGCTCCGCCAGACACGCTTCAATCTCCTTCGGCTGCTCCGCCACGTGCATGTGGATGGGCATGCCCGCCGGCGCGGCGCGGGCCACCTGCGTCAGCCAATCCCGCGACACCGCGCGCACGCTGTGCGGCGCCAGCCCCACGTTCACCCGCGCGTCGCCGCGCACGGCCTGGGCCAGCGCCTGCGTGGTGGACAGGAACGTGTCCACGTCCGCGTCGATGAAGCGGCGCTGGCGAGGGTTCGCTGGCACGTTGAAGCCCGCGCGCGCGTAGCCCACCCGCAGCAGGCAGATGCGCAGGCCCACGTCGGTGGCCGCGCGGATGACCGCGTGCGCCAGCGCGTTGCGGTCCGCGTAGGGCGTCCCGTCCGCCTGGTGGTGCAGGTAGTGGAACTCGCCCACCGCGGTGATGCCCGACAGCACCATCTCCACGAACACCTGCCGGGAGGCGACGTAGACCTCCTCGGGCGTCAGGGCCTCCGCGGCGCGGTACATCGCCTCGCGCCAGGACCAGAAGTCGTCCTGTCCCCGTCCCGACGCCACGTACTCGGTGCGCCCCCGGATGAGCCGCTGGAACGCGTGCGAGTGGCCGTTGACGAGCCCTGGCAGCAGCGCGCGCCCCACGAGCCGCTCCACGCGCGCGCCCTCGGGCACCGCGTCGAGCACGCGGCCGTCCGCGCCCACCGCCAGCGCACGGCCCGGGTGGAAGCGCCCGTCCACGAAGAGGAAGTCGGGTTGATAGACAGTGATGTCGCTCACGCGCGGCAGCGTATGCCAGCCCTCGTGGGAGCGCAGCAGCGGAAGACGCTCGGTCAGGCGCCCACTTCGGAGCCTTCCAGGAAGGCCGCGCGCGCCTCCGCCCAGGGGCGGGTGCGCACCGCGTCGCGGATCCACGTGCCGTGGCGCCGCTCGTCCTCGCGGTGCTGGCGGATGAGGACCTTCACCTCCGGGGTCCACTCGAACTGGAGCGCCAGCTCATAGGCCCGGTCGAAGAGTTCCTCGTTGCCCAGCATTGCCCACAGCGTGGCCTCCGTCCCCATCAGGCCCGTCATCGCCGTCAGGCCCTTCATCGCGGAGCCCTTGAGGTCCGAGCGCAGCGCCACCGGCTCGCCCCCCAGGTCGCGGATGAGCGTGTTCAGGTCCTGCACGTGGCGCAGGTGGTCCGCGCGGAAGCTGTTGAGCCGCTCGCGCACCAGGGCGGGACCGATGCGCGAGATGGCCACGTCGTAGGCCCCCACTGCGTCGGCATCGAGATGGGCCAGGCTGATCAGGCGGGCCACTTCGGACTTGTCGGCCATCGGCGCCTCCTCGCTGCGTGTGCAGAAGCCCGAACAATGTGGGGGCCCCACCCGTGGGAACCAACCACCTTGCCGGAGGCCCATTGCCCCATCGCACCCAGAGCAGGCGGACAGCCCGGGGACAGCAGGCGGCCTCAATGGAAGGGAGGGGTTGCCCGCCTGCCCGCCCTCCAGCCAGTGTGAGGAATTGCGTCTGCTCGCTCTGGTGCAGAGCGTTGGGGGGTGAAGACCTCCGATGCCGAGGCGCGCCTGCGCCGCTACCGAACGAAGCGCGACTTCCACCTGACGCCCGAGCCGGCCCCGGACGCGGCGGCGCCCCTGACGGACGCGCCCGTCTTCGTCATCCACAAGCACGACGCCACCCGGTTGCACTACGACCTGCGGCTGGAGATTGGCGGCGTGCTGGTGAGCTGGGCCATCCCCAAGGGCCCCAGCTTCGACCCCGCGCAGAAGCGGCTCGCGGTCCAGACCGAGGACCACCCGCGCTCCTACGCGGACTTCGAGGGCCACATCCCGGATGACCAGTACGGCGGAGGGGATTCGCTGCTGTGGGAGTCCGGCACCTTCGAGACGGTGCCTCCGAACCAGGCCGACGCCCAGCTCGCGCGCGGGCACCTGGAGGTGGTGCTGCACGGCTCCAAGCTCCAGGGCCGCTGGCACCTCATCCGCACCCGCCCGCGCGGCGGCAAGGCGCAGTGGCTCTTCTTCAAGGCGAAGGATGGCTTCGCGCGGCCGGACTACGACGTCACCGTGGAGCGCCCCGAGTCCGTGAAGAGCGGCCAGGTGGCGACCCAGGGACCGCGCAAGCCCGGGGTGCTCCGCCGCAAGCCGGTCGTGGCGAAGGCGGCCGCGAAGAGGCCTCGCAAGGCGCCCGCGAACCCGGAGCAACTGCTGGAGCGGGTGTGGCCGCCCATGCTGGCGCGGCTGGCGGTGTCCGACGAGGTGCACGACGACACGCACGACTACGAGGTGAAGTACGACGGCTTCCGCGCGGTGTTCGCCCTCACGCACGACAAGGTCTCCTTCCAGAGCCGGCGGGGCAATGACCTGTCGGGACGCTTCGCCCGGCTCACCGCCGCCCTGCGCAACCTGCCCGCGTCCGACGTGGTGGTGGACGGGGAGATCGTAGCGCTCGACGACAAGGGCCGCTCCCGCTTCCAGCTCCTGCAGCGCACGGAGGACGGCGTGGAGCAGCGCTTCATCGTGTTCGACGTGTTGTGGCTGAACGGCGAGGACCTGCGGGCCCTGCCCTACGAGGAGCGCCGCGCGCGGCTGGAGAAGCTGATGGCCTCCGTGGAGCTGCCCCTGCAACTGTCGGAGCGGCTGGAGCTGCCGCTGTCGCGCGCGCTGTCGGAGGCGCGCCGCCGGGGCTGGGAGGGCATCATCGCCAAGCGCCGGGGCTCGCCCTACACGGGCACGCGCTCCGGGGACTGGCTGAAGCTGAAGGTGGTCGCGGGCCAGGAGGTCGTCATCCTGGGCTACCTGCCCATCAAGAACGCGAGGGCGAAGTCGGAGATTGGCGCGCTGCGCGTGGGGGTGCGGGGCAAGCAGGGCTTCCACGACGTGGGCAAGGTGGGCACCGGCTACACCACGAAGGACCGCCGCGAGCTGCGCTGGCTCCTGGACGCCACGCGCGTGAAGAAGCCGGCCGCCGTGGATGCTCCCGCGCGCTCGGACACCGTCTGGGTGAAGCCGAAGTACGTGGCCCAGGTGCATTTCACGGAATGGACACGGGACGGCCGCCTGCGCCACCCCGTGTTCCAGGGCCTGCGCAGCGACAAGGTCCCCGAGGACGTCGTGCGCGAAAACCCCGCGCCCACCGAGGGTGCACGCGCCCGGAAGGGCTCGCGGCGCGCGCCGGTCCAGGCCTCCGCTCGCACCGCGACGCACGCGGCCGCGCGGCAGGCGGCGACGAAGCTCGCGAAGAAGGCGGCGACGAAGACGGTGGCGAAAGCCCCGAAGAAGGCCGTGACGAAGAGCGCGACGAAGGCGTCGACGAAGGCCTTGAGGCGGTCCGCGACGCACGACGTGGAGGTGGCCCTCACCCACGGCGACCGCGTGCTGTTCCCTGAGACGGGCCTCACGAAGGAGGACGTGTTCGACTACTACCGCGAGGTGGCACCGCTCCTGGTGCCCGTGCTCGCGGACCGGCCCCTGTCGCACCAGCAGTGGCCCGCGGGCATCGCGGCCCCGGGCTTCTTCCGGCACGAGCTGTCCGGCATCCCCGCGTGGATGCCCACGCTGACCGTGCGCCACGAGGACAAGACGCTGCGCCACGTGAACGTGAAGGACGCGTCCGCGCTGCTGTGGCTCGCCAACCAGTCCGCGTTCACCCTGCACATGTGGCTCAGCCACGCGCCCCGACTGGCGCAGCCGGACTTCGTGGTGTTCGACCTGGACCCCGGCACCGGCGGCTGGAAGGACGTGGTGAAGGTGGCCAGGCGCCTGCACGCCCGCCTGGACGCGCTGGGCCTGAAGTCCTTCCCGAAGACGTCCGGCAAGCGCGGCCTGCACGTGCTGGTGCCCCTGGCCCCGGGCCACACCTACGCCCGGACGCAGGCGTTCGCGAACGCGCGGGCCGCCGAGCTGGAGGAGGCCCTGGGCGACATCGCCACCACGGAGCGCTCCATCGACCAGCGCGGCGGCCGGCTCTACCTGGACGCGATGCAGAACGCGCGCGGCAAGACGGTGGTGGCGCCCTACTCCCTGCGTGCCGTGGAGGGCGCGCCGTTCTCCGCGCCGCTCGACTGGAGCGAGGTGGACGGCCGGTTGGATCCGCACCGCTTCCGCCTGAAGACGCTGAAGAAGCGCCTGGACGCCGTGGGTGACCTGTTCGCGCCCGCGCTGCGCACGAAGCAGACGCTGCCGGAGGAGTGAGCCAGCAGGGCAGGGAGCAGGCTGACGCGCCGCGCCCTCAACGGAGGTTCGCCAAAGCAGCGCGGCGCGTGCTACTGCCCGCGCCGCCATGTCGTCCGTCATCACCGTCAGCACCCCCGCGAAGTCCGCGCCGCGGTGGAAGATCGCCCTCGCCTACGCCACCTGCTTCCTCACCTGGGGGTCCACCTGGGCCGTCGTGAAGGTGGGGCTCCAGGACCTGCCGCCCCTGCGCTTCGTGGGCACGCGCATGCTCATCGCCGGGGTGGCGCTGCTGCCCTTCGCCCGCTCGCGCGGCACGGCGCTGGGGGGCGGCACCGGGTGGAGAATCGCGGGGCTGGGCGTGCTCCAGCTCGCGGTGCCCTTCGCGCTGCTCTTCGTGGCGCAGCAGTGGATTCCCTCCAGCTGGTCCGCGCTCCTCTTCTCCACCTTCCCCGTCTGGCTGCTGCTGGTGGGCCGCGTGCTGCTGCCGGACCAGCCGCTGACCGCGACCAAGCTCTTCGCCGCGTTCCTGGGACTGACGGGCGTGGTGGCGCTCCAGCACCAGGAGCTCGTGTCGCTGAGCCTGTCCCGGCAGGTGGTGGTGGGGTGCGTGATGACGCTGGGCGCCGCGTCGGTGGTGGCGGTGGCCAACGTGCTGGTGCGCCAGCACATGACGCACGTGCCGCCGCACCTGCTCACGCTGGTGCAGACGCTGAGCAGCGCGGTGCTGCTGCTGGGTGCCTCCACGCTCCTGGAGGGAGATCAGCCGGTGCACTGGACGCCCCGGGCGCTGGGCGCGCTCCTGTACCTGGCGCTGGGCGGCACGGTGCTCACCTACCAGTGCCTGTACTGGCTCCTGCCGCGCATCTCGCTGGCGGCCCTGGGCGCCATGGCGCTGCTGGACACGCTGGTGGCGGTGACGCTGGGCGTGGCGCTCCTGGGCGAACCACTCACGCCGTCGCTCCTGGCGGGCGGCGTGCTCATCCTCACCGCGGCGGCCATCGCCAACCGCGAGCCCCCGGAGGCGAAGCCGCCTCCGGAAGCCCCTCCGGCCTGACCGCGTCCTGCCCTCAGAAGTCCAGGGGCAGGGAGAACGCGGTGCCGTTCTGCGTGCCGGTGCGGTAGCTCTTCGGCGCGCCGATGACGATGTGCGGCGGCGTGGTGGTCCCAACGCCCGGGACGACCGAGAGCGACTGTCCGAGCGAGCCGCGCTCGCTGCCGTCGCCCACCACCGTCATGAAGGGCGACAGCGCCCCCTGCGACTTCGGGCCGCCGGCGAAGAGGAACGCCGCGCCGCCGCCGTCCGAGGCCACCGACGCGCCCGGCGCGCCCACCCACAGGTCCGGCACCCCATCGCCGGTCAAATCCTTGCCGCCCCAGAGCGACGTGCCGAAGCCCACCGCGCGCGCGCGGTACGTCACCGTCAGCGGCGTCAGCGTGCCGCCCAGCGCGGGCGCCAGCGCCTCGCCGGACGCGGGCCGGAGCGCGTTGATCTTCGCCACGTCGTAGAGCAGCACCGCCGGCTGCGTCACGCCCTCCACCGGGAAGGTGGCGGCCGTCACCGCGAGGAAGTCCCGCGTGTCGCCCAGGAAGCGGCCCGCGCGCGTGGTGGCGATGCCCAGGTTGAACAAGTTGGTCTGCACCTCGCCGTCGCCCGCGATGCGCACCATGGACGCCGTCGTCCGCCCACCGCACCGCGCGCCGCCCGCGTCGTGGCCGTAGAGCACCACGATGCCGGAGCGCGTGCCGTCCGAGTAACGCCACGACACCTCGTCGCAGCCATCCGCGTTCAGGTCGCCCAGCGTCGCGGCCGCGGTGGTCTGCTGCGCGGAGGTGGGCCAGGAGTAGAGCGGGTCGCAGGCGAGGGTGAGCTTCGCGAGCGTGGCATCCTCCGGCGAGCGGCCCAGGAACAGGTCGAAGCCCCTGTCGCGCAGCACCGCCAGGTCCTGCTTGCCGTCGCCGTTGAAGTCGAAGCCGCCCACCACACCCCGGCCGATGGCGGAGCGCTTGCACCGGGCGGCCGCAGGGTCGTCGCAGCCTTCAATCACCGACGGCGCGAACACGCGGTAGGCCTGCTTGAAGCTGCCGTCCGCCTGGCCCAGCGACACCAGCAGACCGCCCTGCGACTGCGAGTTCGCCCCCATGCACGCGTTCTGCACGTAGACGTCCCGCTCCACGGCCGCGGACGTCGTGCCGGGGATGACGAGCCCCGTGGAGCTCGCCACCATGTCCGACCGCCCGTCGCCGTTGAAGTCGGTGAACGCCACGTCCACGCCCACGTTGCGGCCCACCACCCACGGCGCGCTCGCGCCCTCCGCGGCCACCGTGGCCTTGGCGGGCTGCGCCGTGTCGAAGGTGTACGCGCGGCCCACGTTGAGGTCGTTGCCGTCGTTGTTGGGGCCCGGGCCGGAGAAGCCCTGCGCGCCCACCAGCGCCACCGTGAGGCCCCCCAGCCGGGCCACCGCCACGGACTCACCGAAGCGCTCCACGCTGGCCTTCGTCGTCACCTCCACGCCGCTGCGCGCCCACTCGGCCAGCGTGCCGCCCGCCTTCTGGAAGAGGTCCACGCGGCCCGTGAAGGCGCCTTGCGCGGACGAGGCCCGTCCGGAGAAGCCCGCCAGCACCGGGCCCGTCGGCAGCGTCCACGCCGCCAGCCCCGCGCCCAGCATCTCCGACTTCGCCGCGCCGCCCAGCGCGACCGCCGGCTTGTTGAGCACGCTGCTCTTCGAGAGCGTCGCCAGCGGGAACACCAGCACCTTGCCCGCGTTGCCCAGCTGCGAGGCGCCCGTGCCCACCGTCGCGTAGGGCGCGCCCAGCAGCAGCTCCGGCCCCGGCGTGCCATCCACGTCCATCACCGCCCAGCTGCGGGACGCGGCGATGCTGCGCGCGTCGCCGTAGAGGCGCGCGAAGGCGTTCGCCAGCGGCACCTGCACGGGCTTCTCCGCCGGGTCACCCGCCGCGGTGTTCCCGCGCAGTTCGAACAGGAAGGCCCCGCCCGCGTCCTGCTGGGCCGCGACGCCGCCCACCTTGCTCAGGTCCGGCGAGTCCGAGCGGTCCGCCATCACCAGCAGCAGCGGAGGCCGGGAGCCCTCGCCCGGGATGGCGCCCAGCCGCCACGTGCCCTCGCCGCCCAGGCCCTCGGGCAGGTTGGACGGCAGCACGTACAGGTCCGCGGTGGAGCGGAAGCGCGGCGCCGCGTCGCGCGCGAAGTACACCGCCACGCCCATCTGCTGCGCCTCGACGGTGCCATCCGCCCGGTAGCGGGACAGCTTGCTGAGCGACGCGAGGTCCGGACGGCCATCGTCGTTGAGGTCCGCCACCACGATGGCGCGGCCCAGCTCCGTGTTGCTGCGCAGCACGAGCGTGCCGTCCTGCTTGAGGTCCTGTCCGCCCAGCCGCACCACCGGCAGGTCCGGGACGGGCTGGCCCTTGGTCAGGATGAAGATGTCCACCACGCCGCGCCGGCTGATGCCGGGGAGGGAGGACAGGTCCCCCGCGGGCGAGCCCACGAACAGGTCCAGGTCCCCGTCGCCATCCGCGTCCGCGATGGCCATGCCCGTGCCGAACCCGCCCCGGCCCAGGCCGGTGAGCGCCGGCCGCAGGAGCGCGGGCGGCTGCCCCGCCTTGAACGTGTAGAGGTACACCGCGCCCGAGTCGCCGATGGTCACGTCCGCGCCCGGCGACGACACCGCCAGGTCCGCGCGCCCATCGCCGTCCAGGTCGCCCGCGGCCAGCATGTCGCCGAAGAGCGCGCCTTCGGTCTCACCCGCCAGCACCCACGTGGGCTTCGCGGGCAGCCCGGACGCGCTGCCCTTGTAGACGAACACCGCGCCGCCGGTGGGCCGCGCCAGCTCGCTCTCGCGCTGCCCCACCGCGAGGTCCTGGATGCCGTCCCCGTCGAAGTCCGCGGTGACCATCATGGCCACGTCGGACAGCTTGCCGTGGGCCAGCAGGGGCCGCGACAGCTCGTCCAGCACGCGCACCGCCACCGGGGCCACGTCGCCGGTGAAGACGTCCTTCGCCTCCAGGGAGATGAGCCCGGACACGCCCGGCTCCACCACGATGCGCCCGTCCTTCACCGTGCCGGGGCCGGACTTCTTCGTCCACACCACGCGGTCCGTGCCACCCGCCGTGCCCAGCGGCGCGGACGTGCCCGACGGCACGCCCAGGTACCGCGGGTCACCCACCAGCTTCGCCGCCGCGCTCACGGTGTACTGGAGCACCGCCGTGTCGCCGGACTTCGCGTCGCGCACCGTGAGGACGTCCAGCGCCTCCTTCGTGCCCGCCGTGTAGACGCCCCCTTCCGTGAGCGTGCCACCGGAGCCGTTGGTGGTGAGCGTGAAGGAGGGCGTGCCCACCAGGCCCTCGATGAGGATTTGAAACGTCGTGCCCGGCCGCAGCATCGCCTTCGCGGGGTAGACGCCGAAGCCCGCGAGCACCTTCACGCGCGTGGTCGCGGAGCCGCCGCACTGCTCGTCCACCACCACCAGCGTGTCGTCGGCCGGCGTCGCGCCGCCGACGAAGCGGTCGCCGCGCACCTCTCCGGAGGAGCCACCCGCCTCCGTCCGGAAGCTGTAGTGGCCGCTGCCGCCAGTGGCCGTCAGCGTGGCCACGCTGCCCGAGCGCACCGTGGTCGGCTCCGCCGTCACCGCCAGGGGCGCCAGGCCGTCACAGGGGCCCACGTAGGGCAGCACCACGGCAGGCTCCTGCCCGCCCCCACAGGCCAGGGTCAGGAGCGCGAGCAGGGGGGTCGCGCGGGTGAAACGCTTCATGGGGATGGCCTCGGG
>NZ_RAWB01000439.1 GCF_003612055.1 Corallococcus llansteffanensis | reverse complement strand
TACAACGAGCACTGGCTGTTGGAGCGCCACCATTTCCTCTCGCCGAGTCAGGCCCGGCGAGAGCTGATGCAGAAGCAAGCGGCCTGATTACAACCAATCTAGTGTCTCAACAATCCGGTGCGGTACAGGACGGCCGAAGCGGTGCGCGCCAACCTGCGCGCCGTGCGGCTGGCGGCCCCCGGCAAGGCGGAGCTGCCCCCAGACGCGGAGCGCACGCGCAAGGCCGCCTATTTCAACCTGCATGCGCTGGGCGTGAGCGTGGCGCTACCCGGCCCCGGCCAGTGCTCTCCCCTCACGAAGGCGAGCGCTTGCAAGGCGCCCGTGTACGGCTGCGGGGCGAAGTGGACGGAGCACGGCTCGGGAGGGGGCAGCTCCGGGGCGGCGGTGAACCTGGCCCTCTCGGAGCAGGCGGCGGCGCTCGGCAAACTCGCGCAGGGGACGGAAGACACGGTGGCGCGCCCCAAGCGTGGCGTCCTGCTCGGCATCGAGGGCTCACCCCCGCGGGAGAAGATGCCCTCCAGTCTGGTGCTGACAGAGGAGGAAGCGGAGGTCTTCACCGGTCCGTGTGCGAGGCACTCCGAGTGGTCGTGCGGCTCCTCGGCCGCCGTGCGGGGAGCGGCGGACACCTGCCGCGCCCGCGCGGGCGGCTGTGATGGTGGAGTGATGGATTGCCCCTCGGCCCTGCGTTGCAGCGAAGAGGCCTGCGCCGAGGCGGAGCGTAGCCCGTCCCCCGCCGTACGCGCCGAACAGCAACTCGCCTGGCAGACCGTTGACCGCTGCGGCACGGAACCTCTGCCACACACCTCGTGCTCCGTGGTGCTCGCCGACGCGTGCCTGGGCCTGGTGGGCGTGGTGTGTGAGACGTCCACAGTAGCCCGCGACGGCAAGGTGCTCGAGAAGACCTCGCCCGAAGTGGGTGAGGTGTGGCTCCAACGCACGGAGCCCTGAAGGACAAAAAGGCGCGTGTCCCGGTGACCACGGCTCGGTCTGCCTCCACACGCAGGTGAGTCATCGCCCCTGGTACCAGTTGATGCCGGCCAGCAGATTGAAGGCCAATCCCTTGCGCGTCCCCTCCGGGACACGGGCGGTGCCGTAGTGGCCCCGGCCCTGGACGTCCACGACGAAGCGCCCCGCCCTGAAGACCTCGAAGCCGGTCCCGAGCGTCACGGACGGGCCCAGATGGAACTTCCCTTCGTCCTTGCTCTTCACATCGTAGAAGGCGGGCGCATCGAGCGTCAGCCCGACACCGCCCATCACCCACCACCGGTCCATCAGCCAGAACTGGAGGGAGGGAATGGCGCCTTCGAAGCCCCGGTCCCGCTCCCTGCCGGCCCCCTTGTACCGGTAGATGCTGCCGGGAAGGTGCAGGACCAGCGCGGTGTCGTGCCGGAGCATTGCCCCGATCTTCAAGTTCGGAAACGACGCTGAGAGCTCCATCCGGGCTGGCAACGCGTCCACCCCTGTCCGGATGGATGAGACACCGAAGGCCGCCCCGAGCACGAGCCCACGTCTTCCCTCCTCCGCCCTGACACGCGTGGACCAGCCGACGCTGACGCACAGGAAAAGCCAAACCCACGCTGACCTCATGACCGACTCCTCTTCCGGCGCAAGCGGCCTTGCCGGCATGCGATGTAAATCCGACTAACATCCAGGTAGAAAAAAGGGCGGACAGCACGCTGCTTCCGCTCCAGGGCACGACGATCCATGTTAGTGACGCTCACATCGATAGCATCCACTCCTCTGGGTGAGCAAGCAAGAAGGAGGTCGGCGGTGGCGCGCAGGAGCAGCAAGACGGAGCCGGAGCGCAAGGCGGACGACGCCTACCATCACGGGCATCTGCGGACAGCGCTCCTGCAGGCGGCGCTGGAGACGATCGCCGCGCGCGGCGTGGACGCAGTGAAGATGAACGATCTCGCCCGCCGCACGGGGGTCTCGGTGGCGGCGCCCTTCCGGCACTTCCCGAACCGGCAGGCCCTGCTGGTCGCACTGGCGGAAGACGCCGCACAGCGGCTGCAGGCGCGGATGGAGGCAGCGGCCCGCTCCCACGAGGATCCGACCGAGGCCCACCGCGCGCGCGGGGTGGCCTACGTCCGGTTCGCGGTGGAGGAGCCCGCCTACTTCGCCGTGCTCAGCCGGGCCGACGTGATCGCCGCCTCCCCTCCCCTGCAGCGGATGTCAGCGATGAATATCGAGGCGATGGACCTGATCCTCGGGAAACGGCGGGGCGGCGAGGCGACTCCCTCGCTCGTGCGCCGCACGGCGGGCGTCCTCGCGGCCCAAGCACTCACCTTCGGTCTGGCCCGCATGATCGTCGAGGGGCTGCTCGGCGACATCACCGCCGAGCAGGCGGAGCGTCTGGCCTACGAGGTCACCGGGGTTCTTGGGGAGGGACTGTAGCTCCCCGTCCCCGTCACCGTTGCTGAGGCTCTTGCGTTCGCACGAGACGCGCCGCGTATTGCCCGGACGCAGGGGCCCCTGCGTATGACGCGTTTCTCCCGGGGCGCGCAGGCCGTAGAGGGTCCACAGGCATTGGCACCATTCTTGGAACGTGGTGCGACACGTCCCTTTCCGGGGCACCGCCGTTCCTGCCAATTCCCCCTGCGGAGCATCACGATGAGCGTTCCACTGATTGACCACCTTGTTGATCCTTCCAACTGGATGTCGCTACTCGCGAGAATCAATCCCAACGTCCAATTGAAGGACTTGTCGATCCCCGGAACGCATGACTCGTGCAGCCGCCTGGATGCGTGCAAGCCCATCTCCACGACGCAGTATGCCACGCTCGAGCAGCAGCTGGATGCAGGGGTCCGCTTCCTCGACGTGCGCATCAAGACCGATGGCCCCCAGGGCGTGAAGGTCGTGCATGGGATTGAGGACGTGGGGGATTACTATGCACAACCCACCAGCGGAAGGCTGTCCTTCAAGACCGTCCTGACGCGCATCTACGACTGGATGAACAAGCCGGAGCACCGCGACGAGTGCGTGATCATGAAGGTGGTGGATTGCGACCACACCAATCTTGACACGGAGCCCGCTGACTACGACACCCACACCCGCATCCACGACATCTGGAAGAGCGTGGATGATGCCAGTCACGAGAGGAAGAGCCTGGACTTCAACACCCGGCACACCGCGGAGGACTTCCTGCGGATGACGCTCGGTCAGGCGAAGGGGAAGTTGCTGCTGTGGCGCGTCTTCAAGGATCCCGAGGTCCCCCATGGAAAGCGGAAGGCGTTCGGGCTGGACCTGTATCAACTGAAGGACGAAGCCCGGTTCGACAACAATCCCTATTTTGGGATCACCTCCCCCGCCTCCGATGGCAGGAAGCGGGTCAGCACGCTGCATGCGCAGTCGCTCTACACCTGGAAATACAGCGGCCCGCACAAGACGCTCACCTACGCCGACAAGATGAACGCGGTGCGACACCTCTTGTACGACGCCTGGCACGACCACACTGGCGGGGTTGGGACGCGGAGGTTTGATTCCTATCGCGTCAACGAATTGAACATCGCGGCGATCTACCAGTCGTCGTCGGATCGTCAAGACGTGGATTCCCAGAGGTATTACCCCATCACCAATGCGACCCACATCAATCCGCTGGTGGGGGCCCTGTTGGATCAACTGCTGGCGCCCGAACCCACGTTGCCAACCCTGAGCAACAGCAAGGCACAAGGGCATGGCAGCGTGGGGATCATGCTGTTTGACTGGGCGGAGGATTCCGCTGGCACGCGTCGCGACTTTGAGCAGACCCGTCTCTTCACCGAGCCGCTCTACAAGAAGGTGATCCTCTTCAATTTCAAGCCCTCGAAGATGTTCACCCGCGACAACCAGGGCGTTGACTCCATCCGCTACCAGTCCATTGGCGACCCGCCCTACGCAGCGCTGCAATACCATGACGGGGGCTCCTGGCACACGCTGGAGGGAGCCTCGGGGCCTTCTTCATTGCCCTTCGAAATAGGCCGCGTCATCGCATGATCGGTGGCCATCCGAAAGGGTATGCGCGCCACGGGGAATCCATCCGTCGCGGGCGCAGCTCCCAGGTCAAGACGCATTGCTCCTGCGCACCTTGTACTCCAGCGCCAGCAGCGCCTTCCGTTGCTCCGGGTCCAGCCGCTCAATGGCATAGCGCAGGGTGTCCCGCTGCATCCCGGAGATATTCTCCTGGATGAACCCCACCACCGCCTCGCGGTGGTGGTCCGCCGCCACCTTCAGCAGCCATCCCACGCTCTTCTGCACGTACGGCTCTGGATCCGAAAGCAATCGCTGTGCATTTCCGAGGATCACCTCC
The DNA here is from genome assembly GCF_003612055.1 of Corallococcus llansteffanensis. Taxonomy (GTDB): domain Bacteria; phylum Myxococcota; class Myxococcia; order Myxococcales; family Myxococcaceae; genus Corallococcus; species Corallococcus llansteffanensis. The sequence goes on along the minus strand of NZ_RAWB01000439.1, from coordinate 4,222 downwards.
CGGGGCAGCATGTACCGGGAGGTTCGAAGCTCGCGGTTCACGAACTTCACGAGCGCGACGTTCGCCGCCCTCCGACACCAGGGGGAACGGGACCCGGTCCAGTGCTGGATTCGGGTGATGGCGGGCGTCCGGGTGAGGAAGAACGGGTACATCACCGTCAGACACAGGTCGTCGCACTGGGCCCAACTCCAGACGGAGTGCTCCAACCAATACCGGAAGCGGTCCAGCAGCGCCTCGTCGAACGAGCGCCCGACCGCCTTGCGGACCACAGCGAACCCCAGGAGCACCTCCTCGTGGTGGGTCGCCTGGGCGAGCAGGTCCTCGGTCACCGCCAGGCGCTCCTCGGGCGACAGGCTCTTCTGCTTGACGAACGCATCGGCGATGCGCCGCACCTCCGCATTGCTGACCCCCAGGGCTCGGACGTCCGTGGGGAAGTAGCGGCGCGTCGCCTCGGCGAGGCGAGGGTTGCTCCGCGACTTCAGGATGCCTCTTAGCTCGTCGCTCACGGCAGGGGTCGCGCTCATGGGCGTCCATCCTGCACCAGCCTCTGGAGCTTCACGTCAAGCGGCGGGTCCACGGCCGGTCGGTCCCGGCGGACTCAGGGGCAGGTCCACCACGAACGTGGCGCCGGCGCCGAGCGCACTCTCCACGGTGATCGTGCCGCCGTGGGCGCGGACCGTCTCACGCGCGAGATAGAGGCCCAGGCCCAGCCCGCCGTAATGGTACGCGGGCGCGGCCTGCTCGAACCGCTCGAAGATGCGCGCCTGATCCGCACGATCCACACCGCCTCCGCGATCCTGCACCTCGAGCCGCGCGAGGTCGCCGGTCACTCGCGTCCGCACGGTGATGGGATGGCCCGCGCCGAACTTCACGGCATTGAGGAGCAGGCTGGTGACGAGCCGCCCCAGCCGGATACGATCCCATCGCCCCACCACCGTCTCCTCGAGCTCGAGCTCCGCTCGACAACTCGCGGCTCTCAGACGATCCGCCAGGGGGTCCACCTGCTCCCGCACCAGGCTGGACAGGTCGAACTCCTCCAGCGCCAGCGCCAGCGCGCCCGCCTTGAGCCGGGACACCTCAAGCATCTCGTCGGCCAGATAGGCCAGGCGGCTGACCTGACGCTCGAAGGTCCCGAGCAGGGTGACGAGCCGGCCGTCGGTGTGCGCTTCAGGCGCTCGCGTGCCCATCACCCGCCGGATCGACTGCACCTGGAGCTTCATGGCGGTGATGGGGGTCTTGAGCTCGTGGGAGGCGATCGCCAGGAAGTCGTCGCGCACGCGGACGGCCTCCTGGGCCGCTTGATAGAGGCGGGCGTTCTCCAGGGAGATGGCGGCCTGCGCGGCCAGCACCTCCAGGGTGAGGATCCGCTCGGACGTGAACGCCCCCGCGAGCTGGTTGTTCTCCAGGTAGAGCATGCCGGCGAGGTCCGCCTGCCGGACGAGGGGAATGCACAGCACCGAGTGCACGCGCAGCGAGGCGAAGTACGGATCCGAAGAGAAGGGGTTCGGCTGTGATGCATCGTCGAGCAGGACCGGCTGCCGCATCCGCTGCACGTGCGTCAGGAGCGAGGCCGGAAGCTCGGCGCCGGGGACGGCGGGCTCGCCGAAGACGGAGACCTGGATCCCGGACTCCGTCAGCTGCGCCGCCACCCGCACGAGGGGACGGCCTCCTTCGAGCGTCATCAGGTATCCACGCTCCGCGCCGGCCTGCTCGAGCGCACTCCGCAGCAGCTTCTCCAGCAGCCGCGACAGGACGATCTCCTGGGAGAGGACCTGTGAGGCGTGCACCATCGCGCGCGCGTCGAGCTGCGCGGGCTCCGCGTACAGGTGATGGGGGAGCACTCGCGACAGGCGCTCCTTCAGGCGGGGGTACAGCTGCTCCAGCTGGCGCAGCTTGGCTTCGGCACCCCACTCCTGGTACGCGCGCCAGGCCTCCTCGAGGTAGGCGTCGGCGACGGTGCGCAGGCCGCGGGAACGGTAGAAGCGCGCGGCGAGCTCGCCCGCCAGCGCCGCATATTGGAGGAAGCCGCTCTCGCGCGCGGCCTGGAGCGCCCGCTCGTAGTGCGCTCCGGCTTCCTCGGCCCGTCCGTGCAGCCGCGCGACCTCCGCCGTCACCAGCGCCTCGAAGGCGAGAAAGTTGGCGGGACAGAAAGCCGCCAGGTTCCTGAGGAAGGCGTGATGGCCTTCGAACTCGACCCTCCACTCCGCCTGCTCCTCCGCGGGTGCCTCCTCGCCATGGGCCGCCAGCGCCAGGGCGACCATGAAGACGGCATGGGCCTCACCGTACTGGCCCCGTTGGCTGACGATGAGGCCGGAGAGCTTTCGCGCTTCGGCGAGCGCGGCGGCGCGGTTGCCCAGGAACAGGTGGAGCTCGAGGCGCCGGAGGCGGTACCAGAAGCTGGCGAACGGCGGGTGGAGGCCCACCCGCTCGGCGAAGGCCGCCTCATCGAGCCTCTCGAGGGAGAGCGCCGGAGGGCGGCCGCGCAGCGCCTGGGTGAGCCGCTGGACGATCTCGACACAGAGGAGCAGCGGCGCGTTCCCAACGCCGCGGGTGAAGTCGGCGGCGGCCTGCGCCGCGCGCTCGACCTCTTCGAGCCGTTCGCCCGCGGCCAGCGCCAGCATGCAGCGGTGGGTGAGCCCGAGGCAGACGAAGAACACGTCTCCCGCTCGTCTTCCAGCGCGCAGGACCCGCTCCAGGTAGGTGTAGAGGGAGCGCGCCGGCTCGACCCAGGGGAGGAGCGCGACGCCCACGACCAGGCACACCTTCGCCTCATCCGCGAGGAAGCCGTGCCGCTCCACCAGCGCGAGCGCCACGCGGGCGAAGCTGGCGGCCCTGGCGTACTGCTGGTGGGTGATGACCAGCTCGAAGCCGTAGGCGGTGAGCCCCACCGTGGAGGCGGAGGTCAGTCCATGCCGGAGCGTGAGGATCACCATCTGGCACGCCACCAGGTGGTGCAGCTGCGGGTTGCAGAAGTAGGCCGTCGGCAGGAAGGAGGCCAGCACGCTCATGGCGGCCTCCATGTCCTGATCCCGCATGGGGGCCAGGCTGAGCAGCGCCTCGATGGCGTGCTCCCCGAGAAGCTGCTCCACGGTGCGATCTGCTTCCTCGAGCTGCTCCAGCGTGGGCTGGGAGCTCAGCTCGATGCCGTACTGACGGAGGCAGGCACTGGCGCTGTCGATGGCCGGGCTCAGGGCACCCCGGGTGGTATGAAGGTCGATCTGGGCCCGGTAGGCGCCGGCGCGCTCGGCGGGAGTCCGCGCATGGGCCAGCACGAGGGCCAGGATGCGCTCGGCCGTGTCCAGCTTGCCGGCGCACAGCTCGCTCTCGGCCTCTTCCAGGTGAAGGCTCTGGGCGAGCTCATGATCGGCGGTCCATGGATCGGGAGCCAGCAGCGCCTGGCCTGCCTGGAGGTACCGGATCGCCGCGCCATATGCGGAGGCGGCCTTGGCCCGCCTGGCCGCGAGCAGGTCGAGCCGAGCGATCGCGATGCGCTCGTCCAGCGCTTCGAGCAGAGGGATGCCCTGGTTGAGCTGGCTCACCAGGGTGAACACCCGCTCGGGCAGCAGCTGAGGAGAGGTCTGCGCGAGCAGCCGGCGGCCGATACGCAGGTGCGTGGCGGCGCGCACCTCGGGCTCGAGGAGCGCGTAGGCGGCCTGCTGCACGCGATCGTGTGAGAATCGATAGGTGCCGTCGAGGGACAGGAGCAACCCCTCCCGCACCGCCAGGTCCAGCGCGGTGCGCAGGGCCTCCTCCGAGAAGCCACTCGTGACGATGAGCGGTTCGAACTCGACGGTCGCGCCCAGGCAGGCCGCGAGCCTGAGCGCTTCTTGCGTGACGGCTGGGAGGCGTCGCAGCTTGTCGAGCATCAGCCCGATGACGTCTTCGGTCAGCTCCAGCGCGCGAATGCGGTAGGCGCTCCACCGCCAGGTGTTGCGTCCCCGGTCGAACGTGATCAAGCCGGCACGATGAAGCGCGAAGAGCAGCTGGACGGTGAAGAAGGGGTTGCCGTGGGTCTTCTCGCAGACCAACGCCGCCAGCGGAGCGAGGGTCCGTGGGTCAGCGCCGAGCGTGTCTCCGATGAGGCGCGCGCAGTCCTCGCGCGACAGCGGGAGCAAGGTGAGCTCCGTCACCCGGGTCTGGCCCTTCTTGAGCTGCTCAAGGGTGACCGCCAGCGGGTCGGACGGCGCCCTGTCGTGGTCGCGGCAGGCCCCGAGGATGAGGA
>NZ_RAWB01000438.1 GCF_003612055.1 Corallococcus llansteffanensis | reverse complement strand
CCCGCCCCCTGACGCCATGGCCCCGCACGTCAACACCGTCCTCTTCCAGATGAAGTGGAAGACCGAGCTGCGCGCCAGCGGCTCGATGACGCCCCGGGTGCCAGTGCTGTTCGTCGCCGAGCAGGGAAGAGCGCTGCGCGTCATCGACATCCGGGAGAAGGAGGAGCTCACGGGCCTGATGGGCCACATCCCCGGCTCGCTCTGGGTGCCGCTGGAGCGCATCGCGGAGGTGTACCAGCGCCTGGGGCCGGACGTGCCCGTGGTGCTGGTGTCCCACAGCGGCCGGCGCGCGGGGCTCGCGGCGCAGTTCCTCCACGCGCTGGGCATGCAGTACGTGGCGGCGCTCGCGGGCGGGATGCTCGCGTGGCGCAGCGCGGGCTACTCCTCCACCCGCCATCCGCACATCTTCGAGCGGAGCCTGGACACGCCCACCTTCGAGGAGGAGGGCCCCATCGCAGGGCCGCTGACGAAGGAGCACATCGAGCGGCACGTGGGCGACCCCAGCCAGGTGCGCTGGGCGCGGCTGGCCATGCTGCTCACCAACGGCCGGCGCTCGTGCGTGGACGGCCGCGACGAGCAGGGCGTCATCGGCACGCCGGGCGGCGACGCGGGTGAGTTCCTGCTCGCGCTGGCCAGCGTGGAGCGCATCACCGGTACGACGCTGGATGACCGCACGGTGGAGGAGTTGCTGCTCCAGGAGCTGGAGGTGTTCGGCCGCTTCTACATGCACACCGACACGCACGCGTGGGAGAAGCTGGTGGCCTCCATGGCGGGCGACCGGCGCTTGTCCAACAAGCCGCTGCCGTCGCTGCAAGACGAGGCGGGCTGGCACACGCTGCTGGCACACCCGGCTCCGGAGGCGCGGCCCGCGCTGCTGGAGCACCTGCTGGAGCCCGCGCACCTGGGCTGCGGCCACCTGAAGCTGATGCTCACGCGGCCGCAGGACTACGGCGTGCGGCCGGACCTGGTGCGCTCGTTCCTGCGCGCGTACCACGACCTGCGCTGGAACGGCATGCCGGAGCTGGAGTTCGTCACGCTCGCGGGCGCGCACGACGAGGCGGCGGTGCTGAGCGTGTACGTGGAGCAGGAACTCTGGGACATGTCGTCCATCCCGCTCGTGTCCCCGTCGGTGGGGCCCAAGCAGGTGTTCGTCGCGCACCCGCAGGTGGCGGCGAAGCACCGCGACCACTACGTGGAGTTCTTCCGCCGCCTGCCCCAGCTGGTGAAGCTCGCGCCCCACCACGTCGAGCCCCTGCGCACGGAGATGAACGCCATCGCCGCCACGCAGCTGGGCCACACGCTCCAGCACCTGGCCAAGGGGCTGCCCGTGTTCGAGGCGCGCTTCGAGGGCGGCGACAAGGTGCGCGTCGTGGAGGCGGGCAAGGTGTAGCGCCCCCTGACGTCCCGGGCTCGCGCGTGCGACCTGCGCGGAGGCCCGGGGCGGGGGTGTGACGGACTACTCGGCGACGGAGACCTTCACCTCGATGTTGCCGCGCGTGGCGTTGGAGTACGGGCACACCTGGTGGGCCGCCTCCATCAGCTTCTGCGCCTCCTCGCGGGGCACGCCGGGCAGGATGCCCTGGAGCTCCACCGCGAGGCCGAAGCCGCCCTCGGGCGTCTTGCCAAGGGTGACGGTGGCCTTCACGCCCGCCTTCTCGTCCAGCTTCTTGCCGGCCTTGCCCGCCACGAGGCGCAGCGCGCTCTCGAAGCAGGAGGAGAAGCCCGCGGCGAAGAGCTGCTCGGGGTTGGTGGCCGTCGTCTTGCCGGAGCCGCCCAGCGACTTGGGCATCGCCAGCTCCAGGTTGTCCAACGGGCTCTCGGTGAGCGTCAGCCGGCCGTTGCGGCCGCCGTGCGTGGTGGCGGTGGTGGAGTAGAGCTTCTCGGCGAGGGTGACCTGGGCCATGGGGTGCTCCTTCAGGGGACTGCGTTGGGTTTTCAGGGACTACTTGGAAACGTTCTCGAACAGGCGGAGGACGTCCCGGCGCAACCGGGACAGCTCCTCCAGGGAAAGGCCGGTGCGGCAGGCGATGGCCTCCGGGATGGACGTGGCCTTGCGGCGCAGCGCGCGGCCCTGCGGCGTGAGCGACACGCGCACCGACCGCGCGTCCTCCTTGGAGCGCTCGCGGCGCACGAAGGCCAGCGTCTCCAGCCGCTTGAGCAGGGGCGTGAGCGTGCCCGAGTCCAGGTACAGCTTCTCCCCCAGCGCCTTCACCGTCACGCCGTCCGTCTCCCACAGCACCAGCATCACCAGGTACTGCGGGTACGTCAGCCCCAGCTTCGACAGGAGCGGGGTGTAGGCCTGCACCATCGCCCGCGAGGCCGCGTAAAGCGGGAAGCAGAGCTGGAGGTCCAGGCGGAGGAAGTCTTCCGGCGACATGGGAGATATGTAGTGCACAATTGAATTGCGCGCAACTGAATTGGAGTGGCGTGGGAAGGTCGGGTGCGTGCCGGTGTGTTCCCCGGTGGGCAGGGGTCGTGGTACAGCCGCCACCCCGGGGTGCCCGGGAACCGCCGAGGACGAGGGATGCTCAGGACGATCACCGCCACGCGCTACGTGACGCCCTTGCGCGAGGGGGGCTCACTGCCCGCCATCGTGGAGGCGAACGACGCGGGGCTCTATGTCGTGAAGTTCAGGGGCGCGGGCCAGGGCGCCAAGGCGCTCATCGCGGAGCTGCTGGCCGGAGAGCTGGCGCGCGTGCTGGGGCTGCGCGTGCCGGAGCTGGTGTTCGTGGAGCTGGACACGTCGCTGGGCCGCAACGAGCCGGACAGTGAGATCCGCGAGCTGCTCAAGTCGAGCGCCGGGTTGAACCTGGCGTTGGACTACCTGCCGCGCTCGGTGACGTTCGATCCGCTGGCGGTGCCGGTGCCGGAGGCGCAGGTGGCGTCCGCCATCGTGGCGTTCGACGCGTACGTCACCAACGTGGACCGCACGCCGAAGAACCCGAACCTCCTGGTGTGGCACCGCAACCTCTGGCTCATCGACCACGGGGCGGCGCTGTACTTCCACCACTCGTGGGCCGGGTGGGAGGAGCGCAGCCAGGGGAGATTCGCGCCCATCAAGGACCACGTGCTCCTGCCGTGGGCGCACGGGCTGGCGGAGGCCGGGGACCTGCTCAAGCAGCGGGTGACGCCGGAGGTGGTGGAGCGCATCGTCGGCGCGATCCCGGAGGCATGGCTGGGCGAGGAGCCGGCGTTCGCCTCCACGTCGGAGCACCGCGCGGCGTACGCGACGTGGCTGCTGCGCAGGCTGGACGCGGCGCCGGCGTTCATCGAGGAGGCGACGCGTGCCCACGCCCAGCTCGTTTGATTACGCCATCATCCGGCTGGTGCCCCGCGTGGAGCGCGAGGAGTTCATCAACGTGGGCGTCGTCCTGTTCTGCGTGCAGCACCGCTTCCTGGGGGCGCGCGTGGAGCTGGACGAGGCGCGGCTCAAGGCGCTGTCACCGGACGCGGACGTGGAGCTGTTGAGCGGGCACCTGGAGAGCTTCCGCCGCGTGTGCGTGGGCGGGAAGGAAGCGGGGCCCATCGGACGGCTGCCGCAGAAGGAGCGCTGGCACTGGCTGGTGGCACCGCGCAGCACCATGCTCCAGACGGGCCCCGTACACGTGGGCCTGTGCGACGATCCGGACCGCTCGCTGGAGCACCTGCTGGACACGATGGTGCGCGTGAAGCCCGCGAGCTGATTCACGGTCCGTGCGCCCTGGTCGTCATTCCTCCTGGAGCTTCTTTAACCAGAACCAACGCCCGCTGGAGCGCAGCGCACCTTCGAGGAACTCGGAGAACGAGCCGGAAATCTGCGCGCAGTAGGCCGGGTCCGGGAACCCTTCGCGGTAGCCATCGCGAAGGGGATAGCGGCCGTCGTGCTGCTGACTCACGTCGAGCAGGATGTAGTTGCCATCCCGGACCTCACAGGCCGCGTACCAGGATGCGGGCCCGGACCTGTCGGTGTCGTCCTGGAGCATGACCACGCGCGCACGGCGAATCATCGCCAGCGGGATGAAGGCGAACGCGGGGTCGATGCGGTCAAACAGGTTGGCGCCGTCGCAGTGCAGGTAGAAGGCGCGAAGGTCCGGATCCAGGCGCCATCCCATCCGTTGCTCGAACGTTTCAATCTGTGCCGGAGTCGCGGGCGGGTTGGGGAAGTGGAGGCGCGACACCTCCTCGAGCAATGCGGTCATCGCCATGGGTCTACTCGCCATAGGGGTAGTCCACTCCGGTACTCGTCCATGGGGGCTCATTCGCGTAGCACTGGTTGTAGAGCCCATTCAGCGTGTCATGGATGTCCTTGGGGAACGGGATGATGTTGTCCCAGTCGGTCGGGTTGCCACCGTGCTTGAGGTCCCGGATGTGATGCCCCTGGTAGGGCTTCCCGTTCGCTTCGCCAGGCCATGCGCCGAAGCGTTCCGCCCATCGATTCCGGAATCCCTCGCGGATGTTGTCCCAGCGGTCACGGGATGCGGCGTTCTGCCCGGGGGTCAGCGTCGCGTAGTTGCAACAGCACCGCGTCATCCCGAACCGACTCCCGGCCCGGACAAGCGTGCCCTGGAAATCCATCTTCACGTCCGCCAGCCACATGCAGCCCTGGAGGACGTGCCCGCTGCCGGCGCACTTCTCCTGGCAGTAGTTCATGAGCTGCGCGCTGCACTGCCAGGGGCCGTAATAGATGACGGTGCGGAACTGGCCTCCGCCCGGCACGTTCACCAGCGGGCCCACCCACTTGCGGACCGCACCGGCAGCGGAGGGCAGCGGTGCTTCGGCGCAGGCCGACAGGAGCAGCGCTCCCGCCAGGGCCACGGTGCAGCGCCAGGAAGGCGCCCTGCGTTGGGTTCTCATGGAGCCCAACGCTAACGATTTTCCCGTGTCACCGTTTCAACGGCTCTGACGGGTTTCGGCCTGTCAGACGCTCCCGCTACAACGGGGGCGCCCTCCCCAGGTGTCGGGAGGGTCCATGCGAAAGGTGCACACGTTGCGCTCCATCCAGACGCTTCTTCGTTCCGTCGTACTGCTGGGCACGTTGGGCGGCGCCGCTGCGTCCGCGGCGGACCTCGTCCCCGAAGCGCGCAAGGGCGCGCAGGGCCCCCAGGTGGAGGCGGCCTTCCGCCACCTCCAGGCCCATGGCTACTTCCCCAACGCGGAGCTGGCACGGAAGTACCCCGGCTTCCGCCCCGCCGTGGCGCGCGAGCCCGCGCGGCCCGACCTCTTCGATGGCGCGATGGAGGCCGCGCTCAAGCGCTTCCAGGAGGCGCAGGGGCTCCCCGTCACCGGCGCGCTGGACGCGGCGACGCGCGGGCTGATGCAGCGCTCGCGGTGCGACTCGCCGGACCTGTACGGCTTCAACGCGCGCACGGCGGGCCTGGCTTCGTTCGTGACCGTGAGCAGCTGGCCGCAGACGAACCTCACGTTCGCCTTCCTCAACGGGACGCCGGACCTGAGCGCCAATGATTCGCGCGGCGCTGTCATCGGCGCGCTCCAGCGCTGGCAGGCCGCGGCCCCCGTGGCCTTCACCGAGGTGGGCGGCGGTCCCGTGGACCTCTACGTGTCGTGGCAGTACGGCGACCACGGCGACGGCAACCCGTTCGCCGCCTCCACGCTCGCCCACGCCTACTACCCCAACTGCTCCAGCCCCTACAGCTGCTCGGCGCTGGCCGGCGACGTGCATTTCAACGACGGGTTCGGCTGGACCGTGAACGGGACGAACTACGACCTGCGCAGCACCGCGCTGCATGAGCTGGGGCACTCGCTGGGCCTGGGGCACTCGCCCGACGCGGGCGCGGTGATGTACGCGTACTACAACGGGAAGATCGACCTGCAGCCGGATGACCTCAATGGCATCCGTTCGCTCTACGGCGTCTTCCGCGACACGCGCACGTTCGACGCGGGCTTCTACCTGGCCCTCAACGGCGACCTGAGCGCGGCCTTCGGCAGCAACGTGGGCGCCGCCTCGCGACACTGGATCGACACGGGCCGCTCCGAGGGCCGCGCCGCGTCCCCCGCGTTCCAGGTGCAGGAGTACCTGGCCCGCCACGGCGACCTCCAGGCCGCGTTCGGGACGAACTACCCGGCCGCGCTCGCGCACTGGACGCAGAACGGCATCACCGAGGGACGTCAGGGCTCGCCCGCGTTCAGCGCGCCCTACTACCTGAGCCTCCACGCGGACCTGCGCAATGCCTACGGCAACAACTACCGCGCGGCCCTGGAGCACTGGGTGAACGCCGGACTCAATGAAGGCCGCCGGGGCTCGCCGGAGTTCGATCCCCAGTACTACCTCCAGGCCAACCCGGACGTGGCCGCGGCGTATGGCGCCACCAACTACCGCGGCGGCCTCATCCACTGGCTCATCGCGGGCCGGAGCGAAGGACGGCGCGGCGCTCCGTAGCGCTGAAGAACGGGCAGGCAGGCGGACGGGCGCTTCGTCCGCTTGTCGGCACATGGAGGCGGCTCCGGGAGGAATCCCGGCCCTGACGCTGCGAAGGGGTCTGGACGTTCGTAGCTTTGCCTCCCACCTTTCACCGCGAGAACCGGGAGGTGGCCACAGGCCCATGGACGCATCCTCACTGCGCATCGTCACGTACAACGTCCGCTACTTCGGCCACATGCTGAAGGGGCTGGCGAGCACCGTGGGACCCAAGCGACGGGTGGCGGCCGCCCTGGCCACGCTGGATCCGCTGCCGGACGTGGTGTGCCTCCAGGAGGTGGAGACCTCCTCGCTGCGCAGCAACATCGTCCACCGGCAGACACGCCCCGGGGAGACGCAGCTGGAGGCGTTCATGGAGCGCCTGGAGGAGACGTTCGCGCTCCAGGGGCGGGAGATGCCCTACGAGGCGTTCTACTTCCGCGCGCACCACTACAAGCTGGGCGAGCTGTCGCTCTACACCACCGGGCTCGCGATGCTCATCAACACGCGCACGCTCCAGGTGGACACGCACAACGTGGCCGCGCCCGAGCACATCACGCACCACCACGTGCAGGGCCTGAAGGACCGCAAGCAGAGCCGCATCTGCGCGCACATGCGCGTCTTGCGCCGGGACGACGGACGCGCCTTCCACGTCTTCAACACGCACCTGAGCCTGCCCACGCCGTTCTCCCGCGAGTTCTGGGCCACGCGCGACAAGATGGGCTGCGGCGTCAACCAGCTCCACGAAGCGCGCAAGCTCACCGACTTCATCCACCTGCACGCGAAGCAGGAGCCGTTCGTGGTGTGTGGGGACTTCAACTCGCCGCCGTCGTCGCCGGTGTACCGCTACCTCACGGGCGATGCGCGCCTGACATGCGCGCAGGCCGCCGTGGGGCAGATCGACCCGAGCCTGGCGCGTGCCTTTCCCACCGCGGGCTTCATGCACATGCGCATGCACCTGGACCACCTGTTCTCCGGTGGCGGCGTGAGCTGGCTGGACGCGGACGAGACCCGGCCCTTCGGCGACCTCACCGGCCGCTTCCACGGGCTGTCCGACCACGTGCCCCTCATCGCGCGCTTCCGGCTGGAGCCCTCGGCTCCGGGGCTCGCCAGCTGACGCGCCTTCAGGGCGGGTCCTTCTCCAGCGCCTCCCACGCGTCCAGGAGCTCGCGCGTGCGCCGCTCCGCGAGCGCGTGGAACTCCGGCGCGAGGTGCGCCACCTTGTCCGGATGGTACTGGGCGATGAGCGCGCGGAACGCCTTGCGCGCCTCGTCCTTCGGCGTACCCCGGGCGATGCCCAGCACCGCCCACGGGTCCTTCGCCTCGGGCTCGGCGGGGGAAAACACTCGGTGTCCGCGCGGCGGGGTGTCGTCGGAGCGCGGCGGTGCGTCCTCGCGCGCGCTGGAAGCGCCATGGCGCGGCGGTGCATCCTCTCGCGCGCTGGCGGGCCCGTAGCGCGGCGGCGCACGGGGCGCGGGTTCGGCGCGGCGGGTGCCCGGGCGCTTCGCGGGGTCGGGCGCGGGGATGCGCGGGGTGAGGCGGCTCAGGGCCTCCTGGAGGAACCACAGGTCCTCCGCGGGGGTGCCGTGCTTGCGCACCACCGTGCGGGGCTTGCCGTCCTCCAGCAGCAGGTACCCGGTGGCCGCCGCGTAGGCGCGCTTCCGGTCGTCCGGGTAGAGCCGGTCCCCCAGGTCCCCCAGCGGGTCGCGCCACATTCCCTCCGTGGTGCCCTCGTCCGCCACCAGCACCTGGGACAGCACGCCGCCGTAGACGTCCTCCAGCGCGGAGAAGGGCTCGCGCGCCTGCGGTGGGCGCGTCATCGCGGCGCCGTGGCGCATGCCCGTCACCAGCAACAGCCCTCGCGACGCGTCCACGAACGCGAAGAGCTTCTCGCGCACCTGCTTGTCGGAGAAGTAGAGGACGGCCTGCACGTCCACCCATCCTGTGGAAGCCCCCGGCGTTTCTCAACCGCCCCCTACTGGCTTCCGTCGCCTTCCTGGACCTTCGCCCAGGGTGGGCCCGGACCCTGAATTCCCGACAACCCGGAGCGATGCGGCTCGACCCCGGGACGGGCTTGCGGAAGAGTCACCCCCTCTTATGCGCTGCTGCCACCGCCACGC
>NZ_RAWB01000437.1 GCF_003612055.1 Corallococcus llansteffanensis | reverse complement strand
CCACAGGAGGCTCCTCCCAATCCCCTGCGTGCCGCGCGGGAGGAGCTCCGGCTCCAGGGACAGGTGGTCACCCTGCCTCCGGATGATGCGCGGGTCGTCCTGGGCAACGAAAACGGCCGGCTCGTCCACCGTGGCACCGTCGCGGTGCGTGGCCCCTGCGCACCGTCACGCGAGGAAGTCCTCGGACTCGGTCTGACCGAGCCCCACGCATGCGCGTTGGAGTTCGTCCTCGCGTGGTTCGGCAGCCCGTTCGACGCCGTGGCCTGGGACTCCCAGTCCGGAGGCGAGCTGCGCTGGGGCGCGTGGCCGCTGTCAGGGCCCACGCTCATCACCGCGCTGGCCCACTGGAAGCGGCGTGAGCCCGCGGCGTTCGAGGCACGGCTGGGCCGGCTGGGAATCGACGTCACCCCGGAGCATCCACCCGAGCCCGCGGCGCTGCGCCTGCAGGGCCTGCGGAGCGCACCTCCCACCGAGGGGTGCGAAGCGCTGGCCCTGCTCGGGGAGGATCCGCGACTCGTGGCGGCGCTGGCCCAGGCCGGACGGGAGCGCGGAGCACAGCTCGCGCAGCTCGAGTCCCTCCTCGCGCAGGTGCTGCGCCCCCTGCTGGCCTCCGGTGCGCCGGGGGCGGCTCCCATGGATGCGACAGGCGGGCCCTTCTCGACAGCGCGCGCGCTGGCCCTGCTGTTCCACGCGGAGCTGCGGCTCGGCCGCCGGGGCGTCACGCGGCTCATGGCGCACGCACGCGAACGGGCCGGACAGCCCGCTTCGGGTGAGCACGCGGGCGAGCTCTTCGCGGAAAGTCTGCGCGCCGCCGGACGCGGTCGCGAGGCCGCCGAGGTCTGGCGCATCCTGGCCTCTCCCGAGCTCGCGGACGCTCCCTGAACCGCACCGCGAGGAACACCATGCGGACGCCACTTCAACCCGGGAGCCATGTCCTGCTTGTCATCTCCGAGCCGGGAGCCGCCGCCATGCCGGAGGCGCGAAACTCCGTCCTGGCCGGGGAGCTGATCATCGACGGGCAGCGCTACCACCTGGTGCCGGCGTCCTTCCCGGAGCCGAAGCAGGAGCCGAAGTCGGAGCCCACGTCCGACCTGCGGCTGCTCACCGCGCGCGAGCGGCAGGTCGTCTCCTGCGTCTGCGCGGGCCTGGGCAACAAGCAGATCGCCGCGAAGCTGGGCATCAGCACGTGGACCGTGGCGGCCCACCTGCGGCGGATCTTCGTGAAGCTCGGGGTGGACACCCGGGCGGCCATGGTCTCGCGCTGCTACGGCGTGCCGCACCCCTGAAGCGCAGCGGCCCTCAGCCGCGCGCCAGCCGGGGCACGCTCCGCCGCAAGCCCAGCACGAACGCCAGGTTGGCCTGCGGCTGCCGCATGAGCTGCACTCGCGAGAGGGGAGCAATCAGCAGCGGCGTCATCCCGGGGCCGTGTCCCGCCACCTGGCTGTCCGAGTGCACCACCACCCCCACGGTGACGGTGCCCGGCCGCCGCGAGGCGCCGAAGCGGTAGTCCAGCGGGCACACCGCCACCAGGTCCCCCAGCCGGAGCGAACCCAGCCGGAAGCGCCGCACCAGCCCCGGATCCGACAGCTGGATGTCCAGGTCTCCGAGCACACCCTCGGGGCGCCCCATGCCCGAACCCATCAGCTCCGCGGGCACCGTGTGCGTGACGGGGATGAGCAGCCGCCCCCGGGCCGTCCGCAAGCCCCAGCGCCGCAGCAGCCGGGGCGACAGGTTCTGCACGCGCACCTCCGGGAAGTCCGGCAGCTCCAGCCCCTGCCCATACGCGTCCAGCTGCACCCGGTCCCCGATGAGCAGCCGCCGCTTCACGTCGGGCGTGAAGTCCACGATGACGTGGTTGATGCCCCCGTGCTTGCCCACCACCGTGCCCTCGGCGCCCGCGATGGGGCCCGTCGTCACGCGCGCCCGGTTGCCCACGCAGGCGTAGAACATCAGCGCCTGGTTGGGGCCGTTGCGCGGGCCCACCACCTCGCGGCCGTTGTTGTGCAACGACACGCCCGCCTCCATGTGGTCCGCCGCGAGCCCCACCGCGGGGTCTCCCACGCGCCGGTTGAGCACGATGCCGCCGCTGCCGGGCACCAGCCGCAGCGTCCCGTCCCGGCCGATGCGGTAGGGCGACGCGCGCACGATGGGATGGGACACCTGCCCCCCCACGGACACGGCGACGAGCCGCGCCTCGTTGGTGCGCGGCGCCGTGGCCGCACGCGTGCCGCGCTCCATCGCGAATGTCTGCTCGACGTCCACGCCCACGTCCGTGTCCATGGCGGCCCCCGTCCCTTCAGCGCATCGCCGCGGCGCTGGGGATGTTGAGCGTCCGGCGCAGGGTGGGCGTCACGCCGGTGAAGGTGCGGCCCTCGGGCGACATCCGGTACGCGGCGATCCACTCCTCGGCCACCGGGCCCAGCGGCATCACCTCCGTCTGGAAGTCCTTGAAGTCTCGCGTCTTGAACGGGTTGTCCGCGATGAAGTTGAGCAGCAGCCGTCCGGCGTCCGCCATCTTCGAGCGCTGGGAGATCTCTCCCGTGCCGCCCAGGTAGCGCTGCGATACCGCCTCGATGACGTCCCACTTCGTATTGGCGTCGAAGGCCTTCTTGATGTCGGGCGTCTCCAGCGCGTCGAGGATGGACTTGAGGTACTCGCCCACCTCCACCGTGAGCGCCAGGATGTTGCCGTAGGTGGCGCGGTCGATCTGCCAGCGGATGTCCGTGCCCAGCCGCTGGATGGTGGCCTGGCTCGCGAAGGGCCGCTCGTTCAGGTGCTGCGAGCCGCGGATGACCTCGCCAATCAGCAGGTCGCGGAAGTACTGCGCGATGGCCGACACGAAGGCGACGAACTCGCGGTGGAAGTTGCGGAACATCACCGCGCCCGGCGGCGGCGCCAGCTGCCCGTAGTTGAACGCGCGCCGGTACGCCAGCTGCCGGTCCCGGGGCTTGTAGCGGAGCGGCTCGTGCTTCTCCATCAGGTACAGCGCCCGCGCGCCGGGCCCGCGCTGGATGCGCATGCGCCCGTCATGGAAGAGCCGCCGCAGCGCGCCCGCCACCTGGAACACCTTCATCCGGTCGTGCTGGTAGATGTAATAGAGCTCCGCGGTCGCGTGGAGCTGCGTCTCGATGACCGACTCGTCGAAGTCCTGGACGAGCATCGGCCGGCTGATGGAGTCGAAGGACGGTGCTCCCTCCTTGCCCAACCCCATCAGGTCCGAGAAGAGCGACGCCGTCGAGCCATCCGAGGCGCTCGCCAGCAGCTCTCCCTCCCGGAGCGCGAGCTGCTTCTGCAGCTCCGCGCGCTCGACATCCGAAGCGACGTTGGCGAGGACCTCTCGCTTCCACTGCGAGAAGAGACGTTGCAGGGCTTCTGCCGTACCGATGCTCATGGCATGCCACCTGGTTCAATCAAGGTGAGAGGATTGGGTTTGCGGTCCTGGGACACGCGCTCAGGTCTTTCGCGGATGGCGGACGTGGCGGCGGGAGTGGTGCTCCTTGGAGATCCCGTTGATCGCCTGCGGGGTGTCGTCCGTGGCGGGCACGCCCTTGCCGGCCAGCAGCCGCTCCACGGCCTTGAGCTGATCCGCGAACGCCTGCTCCAGCTGCCGGGCCAGCTCCGGCCCCTGGGCCTCCAGCCGCTGCTCCAGCTCCGTCATGATCTGCGCCCGGTTCTGCCGGATGAGCGCTGACACCTCATCCAGGTTGGGCGCGGTCCCATCGGTCACCGCGGGCCCCGAGGCCCTCGGCGGTCCGGCCTTGGAGGGCGTGGTCTGGGGGCCGGTCGTCACCTGGGTACCCACTCCGACCAGGAAGTGACGCTCCAGCCGGTCCAGCGAGACGCGCTCCGGCGGCGGCGGCTGGTACTCCTCGCCGGTGTTGCAGTGCGCGTCGTCCTGGATGCCGAACTTGCGGCGCCGGTCCGCTTCGATGTCCTCGGTCCGCTCCGCGGAGCCCTGGGTCAGGCTCTTCGCCAGCTCCAGCGCATCCTCCTCCAGCCCGCACTGCTCCCGGAGGAACACCGGCTCCAGTTTGAAGACCGTCGTCTCCACATCGTCCAACTGCCGGAGCATCTCTTTGTGCAGCTGCACGCGGTCGTCGCCGGGCTCCGTCGCCTCGTCGTAGTCCAGCAGGTACAGGTCGATGATGCGGTCGGTGTGGTAGAGCTTGCGGTCGAGCCGCGCCATCTCCTCCCAGAACTCGTCGGTGGTCGTCGGATCCATCTGCAGCTCATCCAGGTCCTGCTGGACCAGCGCCCGGTCGCTGAAGAGTTTATTGAGCGCCTGCTCCTTGCCGTCCTGCTCGCGGAAGGCCAGCGGCGCGGGGAGCACCAGGTTGAGCAGCCGGGCCCCCGCGTTGGGCCGCTCGAAGGCGTTGATGAAGAGCGTGAGGTTTTCCGTGAAGCTCACCAGGGGCGCGGTGGCGCCCAGCCCACGGACGCTTTGGGAGCCTACGGAGGTGTCCATCAGGCCCGCCGCCGCGTCACGCAGTCGCCGCAGCTGGAGCAGCTCCATGGGCACCGTGGAGGCCATGCTCCGCAGGCCCTGCGACTGCATCCGGGGGACGTGGTTCAGGAGCACGTCCAGCAGCCGCGACATCGCCTCCGGCCGGACGATGGCGCGCAGGTCCGCGTGGCCCTTCGCGTGCAGCCGCTCCCGCAGCCTGCCGTACGACGCGGGCCCATCCCCCCAGTCGTCGGCTCCGTCCTGGCCGCCCTGGCCGGTGGACGTGAGCTGTTCCAGCGAGTGGATGAGCGCCTCGCGGCGCTGGCGCAGCTCCGTGAGCGCGACCTGGAACACGTTGCCGCCCCGGTCGAAGCCCGCGCGGAAGAGCGCCTCTCCCGCCAGCACCCGCAGGAGCATGGAGGACTCGTCCAGCGTGGACGCGAGCCGGCCGAACTCCGGGCTCACCGTGGGGTTGATCATCCCCACCATGCGCCCCACCCGCGCGCAGTCGCCCAGCTTGCGCACCGAGTAGAACGTCCGGTCGCGCGCCACCGGATCCACCGCCTGGTTCGCCGCGACCTCGCCTTCGTCCACCTCCGCGAGGATGGAGTCGCGCCACCCGCTCACCAGCGCCTTGAAGTCGCGGTTCGAGGCGAGCTCCACCGCGAGCTCCAGGTCCTCCGCCAGCGCCTCGCGCTGCTCCCGGAAGCGCCGCAGGGCCGGCGAGTCCATGGCGGCGGACATCATCCCCACGGCGGGCTCGGGCGTGGCCTGGACGCGGATGGCCTGGCCCCGGCTCTCGTCATCCAGCCTCGCGGCCGTCGTCGGATAGAGCTTGCGCAGCGCGTTCACCACCGACTTGGGGTCGCGCGCGTCGGTGACCCCGAGCTGCCGGCGCAGGAACTCGTCGAACTTCGTCTTCGCGGTCGACGTCAGCTCCATGGAAGCCGCGGGGATCCGCCCCTTCGTGTTCTCGTACATCGTCCCTCCTTGAGGTCGTGTCATGCGGCCAGCGTGACGCTCGCGCCTGGCGTCCGCGCATCCCGCGCGCCAAGCCTCACCAGATGATTGAGCACCGTCCGTGAGATCTGCTCGGGTGGGGCCAGCCTCCGCTCAAGCGCCTCTCGGCTGGCGCTCACCGCGTAGCGGGGAGGCAGCCCCGTGGGCAGGCTCCCCCGCGCCAGGGACTCGGCGGCCTGAAGGATCCGCTCCTGATCCGCCGGCCCGAAGGGCACCACGTCCACCAGCGCGCGCTGCGCGAGCCCCCGGCGCGTCTGGAAGGCCAGCTCGTCCACCACGTGCGGGATGAGCCGGGACGCCGTGCGCAGCAGCACCCCCGGGATGCGCGCCCCGGGCAGTCGCGCGCGGTACAGCCGGTACCAGTTGTCGCGCACGTCATGCGCCTGCCGCGCGAAGCCCATGCGCCGGAGCATCTCCGCCTGGATGAGCACGCGCAGGTACGGCGTGGGGTGGGCGCTCAGCGGATGGAACGTCAGCACGCGCGAAGGCGGGTACGCGAGGAAGTCCTTCATCGAGTGCACCGACGCGGGCCCGCCCAGCAGGCACGCGATGAGATCCGCGAAGATCTCCTTGTGCCAGCGCCCCCACAGGCGCGTGAGCCACGGGTTGCCCGTGACGCCCTGGACGCGCCGCTGGAGGGCCTGCTCCGTCTCCTGCCAGATGCCCAGGTCCGCCTGCAGGTTGTGACCGATCTCGTGGAGGATGACGCCCATGCCCCAGGGCGCCTCCACGCGCTCGTAGGGCACGCGGATGAGCGGGAACGGGTTGCGCTCCCCGAGCAGCCGGCGCAACAACACGCCCCGCCGGAAGGTGGCCGGGGAGAAGCCGTGCTCCAGGTAGGTGAGCGGCTTGAGCATCGGGCCGGCCAGCAGCCCCGGTGCGGCCCGCCGGATGGCCTGGAAGCAGTCCACCGCGATGACGTCGCACGCCGCCAGCGCCGGGGCGAACCGCGTGCCCCGCTGGCTGAAGACGTCGAAGAAGAGGCCGTAGGCGCGGCGGGCGCGGTCGATCTCCCGCTCCACCAGTGCGTTGCGCTCCAGCACCTCCTGCGGCCGGGGAGGGGAACCCTGGAGCCGGCCGTTCAGGCGCGCGACGGCCCTGCGCACGCCCTGGTCGATCTCCGCCAGCCGCATGTTGGCCGCGGCGAAGTGCGCGGCGGAGGGCGCATAGGGGACGTCGCGTGGCCGGATCCCCACGTCCTGCGGGGTGAGGCGTGACAGCCTCCCCGCGCGGAACGTGATGCTCTGGACCTTGGCCCGCAGGAACTGCTGAAGCGCGTCCGCCATGTGCCCTCCCTCCCCGCCGACTCGCTGAGACTCACCTCACGACGATGCGCACCGGGCCCCGGAGCACGATGGTCCGAGGCCAGCGCTGGCCTCGCCGTCCAATCACGGTGGTCATCCGGGGGCGGGTGCCGATGCCGGTGCCGATGCCGGTGCCGATGCCGGTGCCGATGCCGGTTCCGGGACGGCGGATCCCCGCGCTCACCCGGAGCTGCCGCGCGGCGGGGGTCGGCCGGGCCAGCCTGCGCACCGCGCGCGGACTGGCGGCCACCCGGCCGCCGATGCGGCGGATCATCCGCGGCACCGCCTGAGGGCTGGCGCCCTGCTGGCGCACCTGGCGCGTCACCTGGCGGACGATGCGCGTCACCGCCGGCAGCGCCCGCGCGCCGAACTGGCGGGTGAGTCTGCGGGCCACTTGCGACGTCATCTGGCCCACGGCCCGCCCCAACGCCCGTGCCTGCTGGGGCTGCTGGCGGCGGCGCGCGGGAGGAATCGTCGCGCGGACCACGTGGCGCCCCGCGAGCCCACCCAGCACCCGCGTGAACGCCTCCATGTCGTCATCACTGGCGTAGTCCGCCGCGGCATCCGCGAAGCCGTCCATGGCATCCGCGCCGAGCAGCCCCGACACGACCGGGCCCACCGTCTGCAGCAGCCGCCCGAGGAAGGGCAGGGCGCGCTGGCCAACGTTCGGAAGCGCCGGCTTGGCCCTCCTGAGGGCGCCGGTCAGGGTGCGCATGAACTCGTCCTCGTCCTGGGCGGCCATGGCTTCGGCGAAGGCATCGTCCAGCGCGTCGGCCCCCTGGGCCTCGAAGCCTTCACCCTCGAAGCCCTCGGCCTCGAAGCCTTCACCCTCCATGCCCTCGGCCTCGAAGCCCTCGCCCTCGAAGCCTTCACCCTCCATGCCCTCGGCCTCGAAGCCTTCACCCTCGAAGCCCTCGCCCTCCATGCCCTCGGCCTCGAAGCCTTCGCCCTCCATGCCCTCGGCCTCGAAGCCTTCACCCTCGAAGCCCTCCTCGCCCTCGGCCATCAGGTCGGACAGCTCATCGGCCTGGCCAGAAAACTCCTCCTCGAAAGGCTGCTGCATGGGTACTCCTCCTTGTCCTGAAGACGTCATGAATGTGTGGGATGGGTTGCCCTAGGCGCGCGCCGGACGGAGGCGCACGGCGCTGACGGCGGAGACGGGGATTCGGCGCAGCAGCTGCTGCCGTGCCCGCACCCGCTGCGCCGCCACGCGCGGGGCGACGACGCCGAACCCGGGGGCCCGGGCCACGCGCGTGAGCACCCGCCGGCTGGCGCCCCGCACCACCCGGGGCAGGGCGCCGAGGGCTTCGCCGGGCTCCCGGCGGTTCAGGTTCCTGGCCGCGAGCCAGGCGATGGCGCGCAGCACGCGCAGGCGTCTTCCCACGCTGCCCGGCACCCGCCGGGCCACCTGCATCAGGTACCGCTCCAGCCTCTGCGTGCGTGCGTGCAAGACGCGCTGGGCGGCGGCGCCGCGTGCCGTGCCCAGGGGGACCGCCTGCCGGCTCACCACGCGTGCCGCGAGGCCCGCACCCAGCGGAAGCGCCACGGCGGGAGGCACCTGCAACGCGTCCGTCATGTCCGCGAGCGCATCCAGCGAAGCGTCGTCGTCCGCGCCATCGCCGCGCAGCAACGAGGACGCCAGCCTTCCTCCCGCGCCAGGGATGAGTCCGCCCACGGCCCCCGCGAGCGCGCCGCGCACCCCACGGCCCTCCATCAGCCCCTGGGCGGCGCCGATGCCCGCGGAGAGGACCCGCCCCCAGGGG
>NZ_RAWB01000436.1 GCF_003612055.1 Corallococcus llansteffanensis | reverse complement strand
TGCGTATAGGGTCCGCCCGGCCGCGTCCCGGGCCACCCCCTCGAGCCCCCCGAACTGGAGACTCCGCATCATGGCCCTCGACCTGACCTCCCTCCCGCGACCCTCGCGCGACGACGCCACCGTGGGCACCATGGTGCGCGGGCTCGTGGGCAGCGAAATCCTCCGCATCGCCGCGGAGATCCGCGAGCTCGTGTCCAAGGGCACCCAGGTCTGCAACCTCACCGTGGGCGACTTCAGTCCGAAGGAGTTCCCCATCCCGGACGGCCTGCGCGACCAGATTGGCACCGCGCTCCAGGCCGGTGAGACGAACTACCCGCCGTCCGACGGCGTGCTGGAGCTGCGCCAGGCCGTGCAGCGCTTCTACGAGCGCGCCCTGGGGCTGAAGTACCCGCTGGAGGGCATCGTCATCGCGGGCGGCGCGCGGCCCATCATCTACGCCACCTACCGCGCGGTGCTGGACCCGGGCGACGTCGTCGTCTACCCGGTGCCGTCGTGGAACAACAACCACTACGCCCACATGCTCGGCGCGAAGAGCGTGGTGGTGACCACCGACGCGGCCTCCGGCTTCATGCCCACGCTGGCGCAGCTGGAGCCGCACCTGTCCACCGCGCGCCTGCTCTGCCTGTGCAGTCCGCTCAACCCCACCGGCACCATGGTGGACGCGGGCGCGCTGCGCGCCATCTGCGAGCGCATCGTGGAGGAGAACCGTGCCCGTGAGGGCCGCGGCCAGAAGCCCCTCATCCTGATGTACGACCACATCTACTGGGTGCTGAGCTTCGGCGGCACGAAGCACGTGACGCCCGTGGAGCTGGTGCCGGGCATCGCGCCCTACACCGTGTTCGTGGACGGCATCAGCAAGGCGTTCGCCGCCACCGGCGTGCGCGTGGGCTGGGGCGTGGGCGCGCCCACCCTCATCTCCCGCATGCGCGACGTGCTGGGCCACGTGGGCGCCTGGGCCCCCAAGGCCGAACAGGTCGCCAC
Source organism: Corallococcus llansteffanensis (assembly GCF_003612055.1). Taxonomy (GTDB): domain Bacteria; phylum Myxococcota; class Myxococcia; order Myxococcales; family Myxococcaceae; genus Corallococcus; species Corallococcus llansteffanensis. Next base: position 7,556 of record NZ_RAWB01000436.1, on the reverse strand, counting down.
CGCCCGCTACCTGGACGACACGAAGGCCTCCGAGGCCTTCCTCACCACCATGCGTGCGAGCGTGGACGCACGCCTGGAAGCGCTCCACCGGGGCTTCCAGCGCATGAAGGACGCGGGCCTGCCGGTGCGCGCCATCGCGCCGCAGGGCGCCATCTACCTGTCCGTCCAGTTCGACCTGGTGGGCCGGGACGGCCTCACCACCAATGACGCCATCCGCAAGCGCCTGCTGGAGAAGGCCCGCTTCGCCGTGGTGCCCTTCCAGGCCTTCGGCCTCGCCGAGGACACCGGCTGGTTCCGCCTCTCCGTGGGCGCCACCTCCGTCGCCGAAATCGAGCAGGCCCTGCCCCGCGTGGAGGCCACCGTGCGCGAAATCCTCGCCGGGAAATAACGACTTTCCTCCCCAGGGACGCAGGTTGGGAATAGCCTGCCAGAGCCGCCGTTGAGGGCGCCGCCATCATGCTCAAGCGCTTCGTGGATGTCCGTGACGAGGAGGTGGGGGCGGTCCTCGGCTCGTTCGTCTACTTCTTCACGCTGATGTGCGGCTACGCCATCCTGCGGCCCATCCGCAACGAGATGGGCACCGCGGGGGACGTGAAGCACCTGCCCTGGCTCTTCACGGTGACGTTCATCGTGATGCTGCTGGCGGTGCCGCTGTTCTCCGCGCTGGTGGCGCGCTACCCCCGGCGCGTCGTCGTGCCGCGCGTCTACCGCTTCTTCCTGCTCAACCTGCTGGCCTTCTTCGTGCTGCTGAAGCTGGGCGTGGCGAAGGAGGGCGTGGCGCGGGCCTTCTTCATCTGGCTGAGCGTCTACAACCTGTTCGTCGTCTCCATCTTCTGGAGCTTCATGGCGGATGTCTTCGCCAGCGACCAGGGCAAGCGGCTCTTCGGCTTCATCGCCGCGGGCGGCACCACGGGCATGATCGTCGGCCCGTTCCTGGTCGGAAGGCTGGCGGAGCCCGTGGGCCCGGTGAACCTCATCCTCCTGTCCGCGGTGATGCTGGAGGTGAGCGCGCAGTGCGTGCGCCGCCTGAGCGGCTGGGCGCGGGACGTGCAGCACCAGCCCGCGACGCGCGAGGGACCCGTGGGCGGCGGGATGCTGGCGGGGCTGCGGCTGCTGGTGACGTCGCCGTTCCTGCTCGCGCTGGGGCTGCAGGTCCTGCTGTACGCGGCCACCTCCACGTTCCTGTACTACCAGGAGGTGCAGCTGGTCGCGGCCATGGCGAAGGACGCGGCGGCGCGCACGGCGGCGTTCGCGGACATCGACTTCTGGGTGCAGGTGCTGACGCTGGGCCTGCAGACGCTCGTCACCGGGCGGATCATCTCCCGGCTGGGGCTGGGCGTGGCCATGGCGGTGCCGCCGGTGCTCACCATGCTGGGCTTCGGCGCGCTCGCGTTCGCGCCGGTGCTCGCGGTGCTCATCGGCGTGAAGGCGCTCCGGAGCGCGAGCCACTACGCGCTGGAGCGCCCGTCGCGCGAAATCCTGTTCACCACCGTGGACCGCGAGGCCCGCTACAAGTCGAAGAGCTTCATCGACACGGTGGTGTACCGCGGCAGCGACACGGTGAGCGCGTGGCTGCAGGGCGGCCTCACCGCGATGGGCCTGGGCATGACGGGCCTGTCGCTGGTCGCCGTGCCGGTGGCCGCGCTGTGGCTCGCGGTGTCCCTGTTCCTCGCGCGCCAGCAGCGCGTGCGCACCCCTGAAACCATCTCGCAGAAGCCCCTACCCGGAGGAACCACGGCATGAAGTTGACCCGCAGAGGCGTGATTCAAGCAGCGGCCGCGTTGGGCGCGGCCCAGGCACTGGGCTGTGCGTCGACCCCCAAGGCGGGGCCCGGCCCCGGCTCGGTGTCGGAGGAGCCCAAGAGCAAGCCCCTGAGCATCCTCATCCTCGGCGGCACGCGCTTCCTGGGGCCCGCGCTGGTGGAGGCGGCGAAGACGCGCGGTCACACCCTCACGCTCTTCAACCGCGGCAAGACGAACCCCGGCCTCTTCCCGGACGTGGAGAAGCTCCAGGGTGACCGCGACCCGACCAAGGGCGAGGGCCTCAAGGCGCTCGAGGGCCGCAAGTGGGACGTCGTCATCGACACGTCCGGCTACTTCCCGCGCATCGTGAAGGCCTCCGCGGACCTGCTGGCGCCCAACGTGGGCCAGTACGTCTTCATCTCCAGCGTCTCCGCCTACAAGGAGATGACGAAGCCGAACCTGACCGAGACGGACGCCGTCGCGACCATCGAGGCCACGGCGCCGGAGGAGATCACCGAGACGAGCTACGGCGCCTTCAAGGCGCTCTGCGAGCAGGCCGCGGAGGCCGCCTTCCCGGGCCGCGCGCTCAACATCCGGCCCGGCTACATCGTGGGGCCGTACGACGGGTCGGACCGCTTCACCTACTGGCCGCTGCGCGTGGCCAAGGGCGGGGAGATGCTGGCCCCCGGTGACGGCGAGGATCCGGTGCAGTTCGTCGACGCGCGCGACCTGGCCGCCTTCATCATCCTGAACGCGGAGCGCCGCACGATGGGCCTCTTCAACGTCACCGGCCCCGCGAAGCCCATCAAGATGCGCCCCCTGCTGGAGGGCATCCGGGAGGCGACCGGCAGCGACGCGCGCTTCACCTGGGTGGACACCGCCTTCCTGGAGAAGCAGCAGCCGAACCCCCTGGCGGAGATCCCCATCTGGACGGCGCGCACCGGCGCGGAGGGCGGCCTCGGCAGCGTGAGCATCGCCCGCGCCCTCCAGGCGGGCCTGACCACCCGCCCCCTGGCGGACACGGTGCGCGACACGCTGGCCTGGTTCCACGCCCTGCCTCCGGAGCGTCAGGAGAAGCAGCGCGCGGGCCTCAAGGCCGAGCGCGAGCAGGAGCTGCTCGCCGCCTGGAAGCAGGCAAAGGGCACCGCCAAGGCGGGCTGAAGGCCCCCCGGGTAGGTACAGGTAGGCTGAACAAGGAGGGCGATCCGGGAAGGGTGGGGCAACTTTCCCGGACGGATGGGCGACAATGGGGAAAGGCTGACTTTTTAGAGGGGGAAGTCCATGTCCGTTCGAGTCGATACCAGTGTTCCGCGCACGCGCCTGCCCGAGCAGGCCCCTGTCGCGCCGCCGCCCGCGCCCGCCGCGCCCGCGCGCACCAACACGGTGGATGCATTCCAGCAGGCACCCGGCGGTGTTCCCACGGGTGGGACGGCCGCCGCCACGGTGCCGCCCCAGGTGCAGCAGACGCTCACCAACCTGCCGCCGGGGACGCTGAGCCCGGAGAACGCGGCCGCCCTGCAGACGCGGCTGAGCACGCTGAGCGGGGACGCGCTCACGCACGAGCTGGACTTCCTGAAGCAGAACGTCCTCAACACGCCGAACGCGGACCGCGCCACGCGCACGTATCTGGAGATGAAGACGCTCCAGGACACGCGGCCGGGCCGCATCACGCAGAGCACGGTGGAGACGCTGACCCGGGCCGTGGCCACGCCGCGCAGCGCCACGGGGGCCGCGGGGCAGGAAGGCGTGATGGGCCCGTCGCAGGCCCGTGACGCCGCGCAGGCGCTCATCGGCATGACGGGCAGCGACTACAAGGCGCTGCAGGGCGCGCTGGACAACGCGGGCAACAAGAACAACCAGTGCATCGCCGGCGCGGACGTGCAGGGCGAGCGGGCGCTGCTGCTCAAGGCGGTGGGTGCGCGGCGCGAGCAGCTGGCCTCGCCCGGCCTCATGGACCGCGCGCGCAGCGTGTTCGGTGGCACGTCGAGCGCGATGAACGAGGTGACGGGGTACGCGTCCCGCATCGCTGGCTCGCAGCGCGAGGACCTGATGCGGCAGTCCACGGTCATCGACCTCAACGGCGGCACGGGCGCCCTCCAGCAGCGGTGGAACGACTCGTGCGCGCCCACGTCGCAGCAGATCGCCCGCGCGGAGGCCGACCCGGTGTACGCGCGCCGGCTGCACGACGAGCCTATCCACAGCACGGACTCCAACACCGCCATCGGCCGCGAGCAGGCCGAGGCGCTGAAGAACAACGGCGGCGTCGCGGTGGAGCGCGGGCAGGCCGGCGGTTCGGGCATGTGGCCGGAGGCCACGCTGGACACGCAGGTGGGCCGCTACAACAACCACGACTACGCCCGCAACGACATCGCCGACACGCCGGCGGCCCGCCAGGGCGCGTTGGACCGCGCGGACACGCTGCTGAAGGACGGCATCGACGTGCCCATCGTGGTGAACTGGGACGGCGGTGGGTCGCACGCGCTGATGCTGACCGACGTGCGCGGCGAAGGGGCTGACCGGCAGTACCTCCTGACCGACCCGTGGAACGGACAGACCGGATGGATCAAGGGCAGCGACGTGGCCAACGGAAGCACCAGCTTCATGTGCGGCACCGGCAAGCTCAGCATCACCTACGAGTAGCCGTCATGCTGGGGGGGCTCTGGAGCATGGTGTTCGGATGCAGGTCGGCGACGCCTGGCGCGGCGAAGGTGCCGGGCACGCCTTTCAATCCCCAGACGGCGGGCTGCTACGAGCGGATGGCGAAGGTGGGCCCCGCGTACCAGCAGGGCTACCAGGAGATGGCGGCGCTGCTGGGAGAGCCCGCGCCGCTCGTGTCCCTGCTGCCCCGCGTGGTGTCCACCCACGAGCGGGTGCTCCAGGCGGGGCGCGCCGCGCCCGTGAACCCCAAGATGCTGGAGGAGGACGTCTACCTCTGCTGCATGCGCGACACCCTGGAGGGCCGGGTGGCCCGCGAGGTGCGCGCCACGGTGGACGCGGACGCGGGGACGCAGGACAAGCGCGCGCGGTTGGAGGCGCTGCTGGAAGGGGTGCGTGGGTTGCCCTGGTCGGGCCCCAAGTGGACGACGATGGAGCGCCCCGCCATCGAGAAGCACGTACAGGACGCGCTCGCGGCGCTGCCGTGATGTGATGGGCGCGCCACTTCTTCTTTTTGGGTGAACCCATGGGAACCGTCGAAAACGTCGACCTGTCGGCCACGCGTCCCTCGGAGTACCTGCGCGAGGGGCTGCTGTCCCCGGAGGGCAAGCCGCGCGAGGGGCTCAACGGCCAGCACTCGCTGGGCATGGCCCACCGCCTGAAGGGGGAAGGCACGCCGCAGGCCACGGTGCTGGAGCTCTTGGAGAGCCTGCGCAAGGCGTCCGAGCGCCTCATCCCCAAGGACGCGGACAACACGCCCCTGAAGGAGGCCTCGCGCAAGGCGCTGGAGACGGCGTGGAGTGCGTCGGGGCCCACGGGCACCGGCGTGTTGGGGGAGCTGCGCGCGGCGGTGCTCCCGCTGGTGAAGGACACGCGCACCCTGGCGGCGATGCTGCTGCACGTGGAGCGCATCGCCCGGCAGCTGGGGCTGGTGTCCACCGCGCCGCCTCCGCTTCCGCGCGCGTAGGGCCTCGGGTGCCTCGCCGGTCGCCTGCTCCCAGGGCGGCCGGGCATGCGGGGCGTGCATGACGGCAGGGCCGGGTGGTGGCCGATTGCGTCATGGGGCCGCACCTTTTCCGCCATGGAACAGGACCGGGACAGCAGGCGTCACGTGGTCATCGTGGGGGCGGGCTTTGGCGGGCTGGAGGCCGCGAAGGCGCTGGGCAGGGCCCGTGATGTGCGGGTGACGGTGGTGGACCGCTACAACCACCACCTCTTCCAGCCGCTCCTGTACCAGGTGGCCACGGCGGTGCTGAACCCGGCGGACATCTCCGCGCCCATCCGCAGCGTGCTCAAGGCGCGCAACACGCAGGTGCTGCTGGCGGAGGCGAAGTCGGTGGATCCGCGCCGCAAGGTGCTGGTCATCGACGGCGGGGAGATTCCCTACGACTCGCTGGTGGTGGCCACGGGAGCGACGCACTCGTACTTCAAGCACCCGGAGTGGGCACAGGTGGCGCCCGGCCTGAAGACGCTGGAGGACGCGGTGCGCATCCGTGAGCGCGTGCTGACGGCCTTCGAGGCCGCGGAGCGCGAGTCGGACCCCGCGCGCCAGCGCGAGTGGATGACCTTCGTCATCATCGGCGCGGGGCCCACGGGCGTGGAGCTGGCGGGGGCGCTCGCGTACATGACGCGGCACTCGCTGCCGAAGGACTTCCGGCGCATCGACACGCGACAGGCGCGGGTGCTGCTGCTGGAGGCCCTGCCGCGGGTGCTGACGGCGTATCCGGAGGAGCTGTCCCAGGATGCGAAGCGCGACCTGGAGAAGCTGCACGTGGAGGTGCGCACCGGGGCCATGGTGACGGGCATCGACGCGGAGGGCGTCACGGTGGGCGAGGAGCGCATTCCCACGCGCACGGTGATGTGGGGCGCGGGCGTGGCGGCCTCCCCGCTGGTGCGCTCGCTGGACGTGCCGTTGGATCGCGCGGGGCGGGTGATGGTGACGCCGCAGTTGACCGTGCCGGGCCATGACGACGTGTATGTGATTGGCGACGTGGCGGCGGCAACGCAGCCGAACGGCAAGCCGGTGCCGGGCATCGCACCGGCGGCGATGCAGATGGGGCGGCACGTGGCGAAGACGGTGCGCGACCGGCTGGTGCAGAAGCCGCTCCGGCCGTTCCGCTACCACGACAAGGGCAGCTTCGCCGTGATTGGCCGTGGCTACGCGGTGGGCATGCTCTTCGACAAGTGGCGCATGAGCGGCAGGTCCGCGTGGCTCGTCTGGGCGGGCGTGCACATCGCCTACCTGATTGGCTTCCGCAACCGGCTGTCGGTGATGCTCAACTGGGGCTACACGTTCTTCACCAAGGGCGGCCGGGACATGCGGCTCATCACCGGCAAGGTGGCGCCCCGGATGCCGGCCCTGAAGCAGGGACCGTCCGTGCCCGCTGTCACGCCGCGGCCGGAGTTGCCGGCGTCCCGTCCCGCGCCGGTGCACTGAGGCCGGAGGCCGCGCTAGGCTCCGCGCCCGTCGGGCGGAGCCCACGCGAGGAGCACGGACATGGCGCAGGATCTGGACACGTTGCTCAAGTCGCTCCAGGCGTTGACCCAGGCCGCGCAGCAGCCCGGCCGGCTGTCCCGCGCGCAGCTGGAGGACGAGGTGGGCCGCATGACCGTCGCGCTGCGTGAGACGCTGGAGGAGCTGACCCGTCAGCTTCCCGCCCACCTGGCGCCCACGTCGGCGCTGCTGGTGGAGGCCGTCCGCTCGCAGCTCTCCGGGATGTTGCAGCAGGGAGGCACGGACGTGGCGCCCACGGAGAAGACCCAGCAGCTCCGCCAGGAGCTGGAGCTGCTCAAGCGCGGCTTCATCCGGAGCTGATCCGCCCGGGGCTCCCGGCCGGAACGACGACGGCCCGTCCTCCGACAAGCGGGGAACGGGCCGTTCTACGTCAGCGGGGGGATGCGGAAGCTCAGGCCGCGCCGCCCACCGGCGCCGCGCCACCGGTCGCACCGGCCGTCGCGCCGCCCTGGGCACCCATCGCCTGCTGGAGCTGGCCAATCATCTGCGTGAGCTGCTGCAGGACCTTCATCAGCTTCTTGATGGGGTCCTTCTCGTCCTCGTCCTCGGCGACGCCACCGGCGCCGGAGCTGCCCTCGGCACCCTGGGCCTCCTGGGCCTGCTCCGGGGGCGCGGCCTGCTCCGCCCCGCCCGCGCCCTGGGCC
>NZ_RAWB01000435.1 GCF_003612055.1 Corallococcus llansteffanensis | reverse complement strand
GTACTGGGGATGGATGGCGGGAGCGATCGCGGCCTCCGTGCTGATGGTCGTGATGGTCCCCCTCGTGAAGGGCCCTGCGTCCACCCGCGACCTGCCCCCCGAGGGCCTGAAGGGTTCGGGGCGCATCTCGCTGGAGCTGGCGGTGGTGGCCCGGGGCGCGGACGGCGAGCTGCGCCGGCTGGACCCGGGCGCCGCGGTCGCGAAGGACGAAGTGCTGCTCGTGCGCTACCACGCCACCGAGTCCGGCACCGCGCTGCTCTACCAGCAGCGGGAGCACCAGCCGCCGGAGCTCCTGGGCCACTTCCCCCTGGAGGCCGGGACGCACGACCTGGCAGGGCCGGAGGGGCTGGCGGGCGTGAGCCTGGAGACGGACGAGGGGCCGCTTGCCCTGGTGCTGGTGGCCTTCGCGGCCTGGGAGCCGGCCTCGGAGGCGGACGCGCTCGCGGCGCTCGGGACGGATGACGCTTCGGACTCCCGCCCGGGGACCGTGTCGCGGTTCGACGTGCGCGTCCAGACAGGTCAGACTTCGCGCCAACCGTGAGGCGCCTCCTCTTCCTGCTGCTCGTCACCCTCACCGCGTGCGCGGGTCCCTCCGCCGCGCCCGGTGACAAGGGCGGCCTCGTGCCGCTGCGCCTCGCTGAATCCGACCTGTCCCGTGCCTACACGCCCCGGCGGCTCGCGCTGCTCGTGGGCGTGTCCGCGTTCGACGACCCCCAGTGGCGCGACCTGCGCTTCTCCGCCAAGGACGCCGTCGACCTGGGGACGGTGCTGAAGGATCCCGCGCGCGGCCACTTCGACCAGGTGCGCGTCCTCACGCGCCCGGAGGAGACCACGAAGGAGGCCGTCCTCGCGGCCCTGCGACAGTTGCGGCGCGAGGCCACCCGGCCCGACGACGTGGTGGTGGTGTACCTGTCCGCGCACGGCACGCTCGCGCGCGATGGCCGGGGCGAGCTGACCCGCTACCTCGTCACCCGCGACGCGTCCTACCGCGACATCCCCCAGACGGCGCTCTCCATGGACGCGCTGAAGGCGGAGTTCGAACAGCTGCCCAGCCGGCGGCGGCTGCTCGTGCTGGCCACGTGCCACAGCGGCAGCGGCAAGTCGCTGCTGCCCCGCGAGCTGGAGGTGGAGCTGGCCGGCATCAAGTCCGGCTTCTACGCGCGGCCGCTGGAGGAGTCCTCGCGGGCCTCCATGGTATTCGCCGCGAGTGACTGGGGCGAGACGGCGCGCGAGGACGACAGCCTCCGCAACGACATCTACACGCACTTCCTCGTGGAGGGCCTGGGCGGCGCCGCGGACCGCAACGGCGACGGCGCGGTGACAGCCACGGAGGCCCACGACTATTCGCGCCGCCGCACCTTCGCCTTCACCGAAGGCCGGCAGCGGCCGTCGGCGGAGATCCTGGAGGTGGGCGCGGATCCGGTCATCCTCGCGGGCCGCATCGACCGGGCGGGCCAGCCGGAGATGTTCTCCTACAACCCGCGCCTGGACGGCTTCACGCTCAAGGTGGACGGCGAGACGCGCCTCGAGCTGCCGGGCGGCACCGCGGTGGGTGCGGGCCGGCGCACCGTGGAGCTCACCAAGGGCGACGCCGTCCTCGTGCGGCGCGACGTGGACGTGGCGCAGGGCCAGCGCCTGCCCCTGGAGCAGCTCCTGTCGGAGGCCATCCCCCGGCGCTCGCTGTCGCTCGTGGGCGGCATGGTGTCCTTCGTGGACGGCCAGAGCCGGCGCGACGTCCTGCCCGCGGCGCCCCAGGTGGGCGTGGTGCTGAGGCTGGAGGACGTCCCGCTCCAGGACCTGGGGCTGCTCGTGGACGTGGGCTTCGGCCGGGGCGAGCGCACGCTCCAGGTGGCCCCCGGCAGCGAGGTGCCCTTCGGCTACACGGCGCTCACGCTGGGTGTGGCGGCGCCCTATCTCTGGCGGTGGGAGCGGCTGACGCTTTTCGCCGGGCCGCGCGTGGCCGCGCTGTACCTGCGCAGGTCCTTTGACGTGGAGGCCTTCTCCGGAGGCCAGCGCTACTTCACCGTGAGCCCCGGCGTGGTGGCGGGGCTGGCGGTGCGCCTGGGCGAGCGGTTGGAGCTGACGGCGCAGTCGCAGCTCCTGCTGACGTACGTGGTGGTGGATTCCCGGGGACAGGCGGTGGGTTTCCTCGGCGGCCACGCCGGCGTGGGGTACCGCTTCTGATGCGACACTTGATTTCTCGCCTCCCGCTGACGCTGCTCGCGCTGGGGCTTGGCGCCTGCGGCAGCCTGGACAACGCGCCGTTCCAGGCGGGCACCGTGCACGGGCGGCTCACGAAGTTCGATCCCGCGGTGGCCCTGGTGTCGGTGATGGGCGAGCCCGACGTGCGCGCCACGGTGGACGCGGACGGCCGCTTCACGCTGCACGACGTGCCTGCTGGCCCCGCGGAGCTGTTCATCGTGGCCGCGTCAGACAAGGCCGCGCGCGTGACGCTCACGGTGCAGGGCGGTCAGTCCGTGGAGGTGGCGGACGTGGAGCCCGGCCCCGCCAGCACCCTGTCCGTGAAGGTGCACGCGCGGGGCAACCTGAAGATCAAGAAGGGGCAGGCGTCGGTGAACGACACGCCCCTTGCGGACCTGCTGCTCGACGATGATGGCAACCGCCGCGTGGGCCCGCTGCCGGATGGCTGCTACACGGTGAGCATCTCCGCGCCGGACTTCCCGAAGCGCTCCCTCCTGGACTGCGTAGGCGGGGGCAAGCAGAAGGTGTTGAAGGTGGAGCTGGTGCCGGATGAGGCCTACGCGCGCAAGGGCTGCGCGCAGACGGGATGCGCGAGCGACAGCGTGTGCGCGCCGGACGGCAAGTGCGTGGAGTGCCTGGATGACACCGCGTGCGGCGCGCCGCTCGTCTGCCGGGGCTTCCGCTGTGAAGGGCCGGGGCCCCAGTGCGCCGCGTGCAACGGCAACTGGCAATGCGACGCGGCCACGCATTGCGAGGAAGTGCCCGGCGACCAGATGGCGTGCGTGGCGAAGTGTGGCAATGGCAGGCCCGCGTGCGGCGAAGGCTTCACGTGTCAGCAGGAGCGCTGCCTGCCGGATCCCGCCTACTTCACCACCTGCGAGTCCTACCGCCAGTAGGGCGCCCGGTGCGCGGAGCGTCCGCGTCGGGAAAGTCGCTCCGGAACCGTGGCCGGGTTCTTCCCGGCCAGGTCTTCCTCCAGGGGGCGCCTCCGCTCGGAACGGGGAGGTGAAGGCGGTTCCACTCACCTGGAGGATTCCCATGCGAAACCTGTCTGCTTCTTCGTCCGCGCTGAAGATGGCGCTGTGCGCGCTGTTGTTCGTTGGCTGCGGCGGCACCAGCGAGTCCGACACGCTGCTCGGCACGGGCGGCGACAACCTGGGCCGCGAGGAGTCGGAAGCCCCCGCCACGGACGGAGGCGAAGCTCCGGGCGGTTCGGGCCGCGCCCTCATCTGCCACATTCCTCCCGGCAATCACGCCAACGCGCACACCATCGAAGTGGGCTTGCCCGCGGTGATCGCGCACCTGCGCCATGGCGACACCGTGGGCGCCTGCGAAGGCGAGGAACCGCCCGCGGACGGCGGCGTGGGCAGTGGGGATGCCGGCCCCGGCGGCCAGGTGGACGCAGGCACGGGCGGTGACGTGGACGCCGGCCCTGCTTGCTTCCCCCAGGGAACGTCCTGCGATGTCGAAGCGGAGAACCCCTGCTGCAACGGCCTCTCGTGCCAGGAAGGCGCTTGCTGGCCGATCATCGGCTGAGCAATCCCTCTCATCCGCCGTGGCCAATGCGAGTCCCGGCGGGTCTTCTGTCCGTTCAATACCCGCCGGGGCCTCATCAGGCCCCGGCCCTTGCCCCCGAGCCCCATCCCATGACCTCCCTTCGTCGCTTGACCTCCTCCCTGCTGCTGGCCACGGGGCTGCTGTGCCTCGCCGCCTGCGGCAATGACTCCACGGGCCGCGTGACGGTGAAGCTGACCGACGCTCCCGGCGACACGTTCGAGAAGGCCGTCGTGACCATCTCGAAGGTCTACCTGAAGGGCAGCGTCGAAGGAGAGGACGGCGCCGAGGGCAAGGGCGAGGTCGTCCTGCGCAGCGAGCCCATCACGACCAACCTGCTCACGCTGGCCAACGACGCGGCGGACCTGGTGAAGGACGTGGAGGTGCCGACCGGGACGTACCGCGAGCTGCGCTTCGTCATCACCGGCGGCTACGTGCAGGTGAAGGAGGACGGCGGCAGCCGCGTCTACGCGACCTCCCCCAACTACGAGGGCCTGCCCCCGGGCACCCAGGTGGACGGCGACCTGCAGATGCCGAGCGCGGCCAGCTCCGGCCTCAAGGTGAAGTTCGACAAGGACGCGGACGTCACCGTCACCAGCGACGAGGGCCAGAAGGTCATCCTCGTGGACTTCGACGTGTCGCAGAGCTTCGGCCACGCGGCCGGCGGCTCCGGCAAGTGGGTGATGGGCCCGGTCATCAAGGGCGCGGACCTGGAGTTCTCCGGCAACGTGGAGGTCACCCTCCGGCTGGGCGCGGGCGTGCAGCTGCCCGTCATCGGTGATGCGCAAGTGCTGCTGAGCGGCTTCTCCGCCGTCCTCGTCAACGCCGACGGCGGCCGCGAGCCGATGGCCTTCACCGCCGGCGCGAACGGCGTCTACGTGGCGGACTTCAAGTACCTGCTGCCCGGCACCTACTCGGTGGACCTGGTGGGCCCCACCGGCGTGAGCTTCACGAGCGAGCCCGGCCACCCGACGACGGCCACCGTCGGCTCCGGCGCCGAGGCCTCCGTCGCCTTCACGCTGACCGCCGCCTCCAAGCTGTAGCCACAACGCCTTCCCGCGGTCCTGGAAGGACCTCCACGGCGAGTGGGGGTCCTTCTTCATTTCCAGCGGGTGATGCGCGGCCATGCTCAGGCCGCCTGCTCTCCCGCCTGGGCCCGCGCCGCCTGCACCTCGAGGGTGATTTCAATCTTCTCGCCCACGAGCACGCCGCCCGCCTCCAGCGCCTGGTTCCACGTGAGCCCGAAGTCGCGGCGGTCGATGGTCGTCTTCGCCTCGAACGCGGCCTTCAGGTTGCCCCAGGGATCCTTGCCGACGCCCAGCGCCTCCGCCTCCAGCACCACCTCGCGGGTGACGTCGCGGATGGTCAGGTGGCCCGTCACGCGCAGGCCCTTGCCGGAGCCCTTCTCCACCTTCGTGCTCTGGAAGGTCATCGCGGGGAACTTCTCCACGTCGAAGAAGTCCGGCGAGCGCAGGTGGTTGTCGCGCTGGGCGACGCCCGTGTTGATGCTCGCCGTGTCGATGCGGACGGACACCGCGGCCGCGGTGAGGTCCTCCTCGTCCAGCGTCAGCGTCCCGCTGAACTGCTGGAAGCTGCCGCGCACCTTGGCGATGACCATGTGGCGCACGCTGAAGTGGATGCCCGTGTGGGTCGTGTCGATGTTCCAGAGGTTCGAGGCCATGGCGGTTGTCCCTGTCGTGAGGTGTTTGGGTTGTTTGTTGCGACAGGGAGCAAGGTAGCGGTGGCAGGGGTTCCGGATTAGATGGGACGAACAGGATGAACTGTTCCACCCCTGGGACAGTCCTCTTCTCCCTGGGACGGCGCCATGGACCTCAACGAACTCCTCGTCTTCGCGCGCGTGGTGCAGGCCGGCAGCTTCACGGCGGCGGCGCGCGGGCTGCGCATGCCCAAGTCCACGGTGAGCCGGAAGGTGTCGGAGCTGGAGGAGCGCGTGGGCGCGCAGCTCCTGCAGCGCACGACGCGCAAGCTGCACCTCACGGAGGTCGGGCGGGCGTACTACGCGCACTGCGAGCGCATCGTCCAGGAGGCGGAGGCCGCGGAGCAGGAGGTGACGCGCCTGCAGGCCGGGCCGCACGGGCTCTTGCGCGTGACGACGCCGCTGTCCGTCCCCTTCCTCGCGCCGCTGGTGGCAGGGTTCCTGGAGCGGTATCCGGACGTCCAGGTGCAGCTGCTGTGCACGGACCGAGCGGTGGACCTGGTGGAGGAAGGCATGGACCTGGCCGTGCGCGCGGGGCGACTGCCGGACTCGTCGCTGATGGCGCGCAGGCTGGGGGACATCGAGCGCGTCGTGGTGGCGTCGCCGGAGTACCTGGAAGCGAAGGGCGCGCCCCGGACGCCGGCCGACCTGGCGAAGCATGACTGCCTGCTCTTCGGCGCGGCGCTGGAGGGCAACGTCTGGACGCTGCACGCCGGAGGGCGGTCCGTGGAGGTCAAGGTCTCCGGCCGGCTGGTGGTGAACGAGCCGGACATGCTGCACGCGGTGACGGTGGCCGGCTCAGGCGTCGCCCTCCTGCCCGGCCTCCACTGCGTCGAGGACCTGGACAGCGGGCGCCTGCAGCGCGTCCTGCCGGACTGGAGCTCCGCGGGGGCGCCCGTGCACGCCGTCTACCCGCCCACCCGGCATCACGTGCCCAAGGTGATGGCCTTCGTGGAGCACCTGCGCGAGCACTGGCCCATGCGCCAGCAGGAGCCGCCCAGGCGCGCGAAACGCTGAAGCCGCCGTCGCGTTGCGTTCCATGGGTGGAACAATGTGTCTCGACTTCCGCGTCTGGCCATGAGGGCTTCGGACACGCATTGTGTTGGGAGAAAGGAAGCACCCCATCATGATGAACGTTCGGCCCTCTGAAGCACGCGGACATGCCAGCCACGGCTGGCTCGACTCCCACCACACCTTCTCCTTCGCGAGCTACTTCGACCCGCAGCACATGGGCTTCCGCGCCCTGCGCGTCATCAACGAGGACCGCGTCACGTCTGGCGAGGGCTTCGACACGCACCCGCACCGGGACATGGAGATCATCACCTACCCGCTCAGCGGCGCCATCGCGCACCGGGACAGCACGGGAGGCAACGGCCTGCTGCGCGCCGGTGAGGTGCAGCGCATGACGGCCGGCACGGGCGTGATGCACAGCGAGATGAACGGCTCCAACGAGGACGTGCACTTCCTGCAGATCTGGATCATCCCCGACAAGAAGGGGCTGAAGCCCGAATATGAGCAGAAGCTCTTCCCGGAGAAGGACCGCCAGGGCCGCTGGCGCGTGGTCGCGAGCCCCGACGCCCGCGACGGCAGCCTCACCGTGCACCAGGACGTGCTGCTCTCCAGCACGCTGCTGAGCCCGGGCGAGAAGGCCGAGTACACGCTGCCCAAGGGCCGTCACGCCTGGCTCCAGATGGCGCGGGGCGCCGGCACGCTCAACGGCGTGGCGCTCAAGGCCGGCGACGGCGTCGCGGTGACGGATGAGTCGAGCCTCGTGCTCGTCGCCACCGAGCCGCTGGAAGCGCTGCTCTTCGACCTGGCATGAGCCGGGGCGAAAGATGGCCCCCGGGTTGAACCCCCCGGGGGCCTCGTGCGGTCCCGTGTGCCTTCGGCGGTGCTACCGGCCGTTGTACTTGAGGTCGCGCGGGTTGACGGGCGGCGAGCCGTGGAGGGCGTCGGCGGCCTCGAAGGCCTGCATGCCGCTCTTGCCCTGGGTGGCCTGCTGCCAGGCCGGCAGCGACTTGAAGGCGAAGACCATGTCGAAGTCGAGCGGCACCGAGCCCTTGTCCAGCGGCACGCTGCCCGGCTGGTCCTGGAACCACTTCATCCAGCCCGTCGAGCCCGGCACTTCAATCACCAGCGCCTGGCCCACCGTCTGCGGCGGAAGCGTGGGGCTGGGGAGCAGGAACGACTGCATCGGCCACTCGGCCACGCTGTGGCAGCTCATGCAGGACGAGGCCGGGACGGACGCCACCTGCTGGCCGTTGTAGTAGGCCGGCGCGACCACGGCGCCGTCGTTCGGGCCGGAGAGCCGACCGCCCCAGCCGAGCGTCGCCGTCGAGTACGCGGGGGCCGCCGGGTTGATGACAGTCTCCGCGAGCGGCGCGCCGGGGTTCTGCGTGGAGTTGACGTTCGGATCATCCCCCCACATCGCGCCCAGCGGGATCATCTTGGCCCACGCGTCGCCCGGCACGCGCTTGTCATAGACGAGCGTGGAGAACACCCAGCCCGTCTTGGGCGCCGTCTTCGTGTCCTTGACGATGATGTCGAACTGCATCACCGACGCGTTCATCACCTGCGGCGGCGCGGTCGGCGGGCCATTGGGAGGCGTGACGTAGAGCGGCCACGTGGTGGCGCCCTCCATCACCGGCCAGTCCTGGGCCAGCGCGCTGGTGAGCGCCGCCTTGACGACGATGGAGCCCTCCGGGAACTGCCCGGACGTGTTGGTGAGGGTGGGGTTCATCGCCGTCTTGCCCCACACCTGGCCCAGCGCGTAGGCCGCGACGTCGTCGTAGTAGGTGAGGACGTACGTGGTCATGTCCACCTTCAGGCCGGACGCGGCGAAGGTGTTCGCGGGGAACTCGGAGCCCACGTAGGTGCCGTGGATGCTCTCGCGGATGGAGGCGAGCCACGGCTCGTTGTACCAACCCGCCTGCGCCGCATCCCACTGGGGATAGTTGTAGAGCAGCGTCTTCATGTCCGCCGCGATGTAGTCCTTGAGCGCGTTGACGTAGGCGAGCGCGTTGTCCTTCCCGATGGGCCGGCCCTTCAGCGCCGCGATCCACGGGGGATTGG
>NZ_RAWB01000434.1 GCF_003612055.1 Corallococcus llansteffanensis | reverse complement strand
GGGGCGGGTCATGGAGTCCCCCGCGGGCGGAGAACCCATCGCCGTGGTGGGCCTGGCCTGCCGCCTTCCCGGCGCGGACTCCCCGGAGGCGCTCTGGAAGCTCCTCGTGGAGGGCCGGGATGCGACGCGGGAGGCGCCTGTCTGGCGTTGGAGCCCGGGGACCGCGCCGACGTACCGGGGCGGCTTCCTCGAGGACGCTGAACGGTTTGACGCCGCGTTCTTCGGCATCAGCGAACGTCAGGCCCTGGCCATGGATCCGCAGCAGCGCCTGCTCCTGGAGGGCGCGTGGACGGCGCTGGAGGACGCGGGGTGCGCGCCCTCGGGGTTGAAGGGCAGTGACACGGGGGTCTTCGTCGGCATCTCGGGAAGCGACTACGCGCACCGCTGGCGCGCGTTGGGGACCGATGCCATCGATGAGCACACGGGGTCCGGAACGGCGACGAGCGTGGCGAGCGGACGGATCGCGCATGTGCTGGGATTGCGAGGGCCCACGCTCTCCGTCGACACGGCGTGTTCCTCCTCCCTCGTCGCGGTCCACCTCGCGGTGCGGAGCCTGCGCGCGGGAGACTGCCGGATGGCGCTGGCGGGGGGCGTGAGCCTGATGCTCGCGCCGGAGCCGTTCCTCGCGCTGTCCAGGGCCCGCATGCTCGCGGCGGACGGGCGCTGCAAGACGTTCTCGGCGGCGGCGGATGGCCATGGCCGGGGAGAGGGGATGGGCCTCGTCGTCCTCAAGAGGCTTTCGGACGCACGGACGGATGGGGACCGGATCCACGCCCTCATCCGGGGCAGCGCCATCAACCAGGATGGGAGCACGGTCGCCCTGACCGCGCCCAACGCTTGGGCGCAGGAGGTCGTCCTCCGCAAGGCGTTCGAGGACGCCGGGCTCGCGCCAGGCGAAGCGGCATACATCGAGTCCCACGGTTCAGGGACCCTGCTGGGGGACACGCTGGAGCTGACCGCGTTGGGGGCGGTGATGGGGCGCGCGGCGGAGCAGACGCTGGTGGGCTCCATCAAGTCGAACGTCGGGCACCTGGAAGCGGCGGCGGGAGTCGCGGGATTGCTCAAGGCGCTGCTCGCGGTCCGGCACGGCGTCGTTCCTCCCCACCTGCACTTCACCGCGCCCAACCCGCACGTCTCCTGGGACACGCTTCCGCTGCGGGTGCCCACCGTGCCCACGCCCTGGCCCGCGCACCGGAGGCGGGTCGCCGGTGTCAGCTCCTTCGGGTTCAGCGGGACGAACGCGCACGTCGTCATCGAGGGCGTGGAGGAAGCACGGTCCCCGCGCCACGAAGAGGACGGTGGACCGGGGCTCCTGTGTCTGTCGGCGGGAGACGCTGGGACCCTGCGAGAGCTGGCCTCCCGCTACGCCCGCTTCCTGGAGGAGTGCCAACCGGCCCTGCGCGATGTGGCCTTCTCCGCGCACACCGGCCGCGCCGCGCTGGGACACCGGCTGGCCCTGAAGGCCGTCGATGCACGGCAGGCGTCAGCGGAGCTCCAGCGGTTCTCCGAAGGCCAGTCGACGCAGGTCGTGCATCACGCGGTCGTCCCTGGAGGGCCTCCGCCCGTGGCCTTCGTCATCCCCGCGAAGTCCCCCGCCGCCGGCTGCGCGAGCGAGCTCCATGCAAGGGAGCCCGTGTTCCGGAACGCCCTGTCCGCCTGGAGCGCGCGTCAGGGGGAGCAGGGCGCACGCGCGGTGGCCTGGCTCATGGGACGTGAGGGGACGCGTGCTCCGGAGGCTCTGGAGTCGGCCGGGGCCGCGCTGGCGCATGCGCTGGCCGCGCTGTGGAAGCACTGGGGGGTGGTGCCCGCCAGGGAGCACCCGGAGCCGGACCTCGGGGCGTTGGCGTGGGCCGAGGAGTCGCAGGGCGTGGTGTTGGAGCTGGGCGAGGACACGGCGCGAGACTGTCTGGGCGCACTGGGCCGGCTGTTCCTCCAGGGCTGCGAGCCGGAGTGGCGTCGCTTCCACCTGCACCACCCGGGACAGCGCATCTCCCTTCCTCTCACGCCCTTCCAGCGACGGAGGTTCTGGCCGGAGCTCCAGAAGGGCGTCGTCCGCGCCACCGTGACGGCTCCCAGCAGTGAGCCCCCTCCGGCCGTCTCCCCGCAGGAGCTCGGGGACCTGTTCTACGGCATCGAGTGGCGTCCCCAGGAGGCCCCTCCCCGCGTCGAGGGAAAGGAGGTCATGGCCGTGCTGGCACCGGAGGGCGCCCCGCGAGCCGCGCTCCTGGAGCTCCTGTCGGCGCGAGGTGTGCGGTGTCACCTGCTCGTCTCCGAACCCTCCGGGACGGTGGAGTCCTTCGCGCGTCAGCTCCAGTCGCTCCAGTCCCCTCCGCGAGCCGTGGTGCTGCTGGCGGGAGTGCTTGCGTCCAGGCTGGGGAGCGCCGAGGAGGACGCACTCCAACTCGTGAAGCACGCGACGCGGTGGGCGCAGGCCATCGTGGCGGCGCGGCTCCCCCTGCCCGCGAGACTGCACGTCGTCACGCGCGGCGCCGTGCAGGTGGCCGGTGAGTCCGCGGCGGGACTGGCGCTGGCGGAAGCGGCGCTCTGGGGCTGGGGGCGCACGCTCGCGCAGGAGTTGCCCCAACACTGGGGAGGCCTCTACGACGTCGATCCCCAATTGGTCGAAGAGAGCCTTCCACTGCTCGCGCTGGATCTCCTCTGCGCGCGGGAGCACGCGGAGGGCGTGGCCTACCGCTGGGGGCGCCGGTTCGTTCCCCACCTCGTGCGCGCGCGGCCGGAGTCCTCTGGCAGGGACACGCGCCCGCTGGTGCTGAGGGGTGATGCTTCGTACATCGTGACGGGAGGGCAGGGCGCCATCGGGCTCCAGGTGGCGGAGTGGGCCGTGGCGCGTGGAGCACGTCACCTGGTCCTCGCTTCGCGCGGAGAGCCAGACGCCACCGCGCATCAGGCCGTGGAGCGGATGCGGGCCACGGGGGCTCGCGTCCACTGCGCGCGCTGCGACGTGGGCGACCGGGAAGAGGTCGCGGCGCTCGTGGCCCGGGCTTCCGAGGAGGCACCCATCCGGGGCGTCATCCACGCCGCGGGCATCCTGCGGGATGGCGCGCTCCTGTCCCTGGATGACCGACGCATCGCCCAGGTGCTCCGGCCCAAGCTCGCGGGTGCTCGCAACCTGGAGATCGCGACGGCGCGGTTGCCGCTCGACTTCTTCGTCCTGTTCTCCTCCCTCGCGGGCGTCGTGGGCTCCGCGGGACAGGCGGCCTATGCGGCGGCCAATGCCTTCCTGGGAGCGCTCGCGCGGCGGCGTCGGCAGGCCGGGCGCCATGCGCTCGCGCTCGACTGGGGACCCTGGACGGTGGGGATGGCTTCCCGCACGGAAGGCACACAGCGCTGGCACCGGCAGGGCGTGGGGAGCCTCACGCCCACCGTCGCGCTCGCCGCCCTGGAGCAGGCGCTGCGTCAGGACGCCGCGCAGCTCACAGTGGCTGCCATGGATTGGACACGGGCCTCCGGTTCGCTGGGAGACGTGCGTGCCGAGGACGTTCTTCCCCCGGCGTCGCGGCGGCCCGCTGCCTCAGGCGCAGAACTGATCACCCGACTGCGCTCGACGCCGGGGCCCCGACGGGAGCGGTTCCTCGCCGAGTTCCTGACGGCGGAGCTCAACACCCTGCTTGGCAGGGATCCGCGAACGCCCATCGACCCCCAGGCCGGACTCTCCGACCTGGGCATCGACTCACTCCTCGCGCTGGATCTGCACACGCTGCTGGAGAAGCAGGTGGAGCAAGCCCTGCCAGCCACGCTCGCCTTCGACTTCCCGAACGTGGGCGCGCTCACCGGCTACCTGCTGGCCCTGCTGGAGTCGCGTCAGGCCGGGACCGCGAGCGCTCCCAGGAACGAGGTCGTGGCCACCTCGCCGCCACCCGAGCCCGACACGGCGGAGCTCGCGGTGGAACTCGATGCCTTGAAGTGACGGAGGGGCGGATGGATGGAGAACGCGACACGGACTACCGGACGCTGCGGGCGCGGTGGGAATCCCCGGAAGGGGCTCGCAGGGAGCCCATCGCCCTGCTGGATCAGGACGTGGAGCCGAACGCACGTTCGTGCAGGTGTAGTTGAAGCGCACGGAGGTGCTGGCCCCAGTGGGATTCAAAGAAGAGCCTGAAGTGCCAGAGGGCATCCACCTCACTGACTTCCCAACGCAACAGCACCTCCTCGAGGTCTCTCGCGATGTCCACCAGATCATCGATGGCGTCACCCACTCCGGGCGTCGCCGGGGTGAGGTCCGTGCTGTCGAGCGCCATGCTGTAGTAGCCCAGCCCAGGGAAGCGCTGACCAAGCCGTTCGCTGAGCTCCTCGTAGGGCGTGGAAGGGACGTCGTCCGGTGAAGGGGCGTTCGGATCGAACTCCACCTCCCCGAAATGAGAGGCCAACGCGAGCCGGTCGAGTGCCAGCCGGAGGTCGCGTTCGCGCGTGGGCGCATCGGCTTCTTCGTCGAACACGGCGAAGAGAGACTGGATGGCTGCGCGGATCTCACTTCGGGTCATGGGCATGTGCGAACCATGCGGAAACGGTGAGGAACGGTGACGGGCTCCCTGGCGGATACTGACCTCATGTCAGGGTCCTGGTCAGGAGGTGTGGGGATGCGAGCCGTTCGTTGGTGGGCCTTGCTGGTGTGCGGAGTGTCCCTGGGGTGTGCCGCGCATCGCAGTGCGGAGACTTCCCCCGTCCGGGTCGACCTGTCCGTGGAAAGAATCGACACGTGGGTCGGAGCCTTCGCGGCCAGGACCCCCGAGGACTGGTGGGCCGTGGGGCTCGACAGACGCCGCGTGAAGACGTCGGAGTCCACCGCGCCCGCCTTGCAGGTGTTCCGCAGCGATGACGCGGGCCGCTCGTGGCGGTACGACCCGGAGACCTCCCGCGCATTGTCCCAACTGATTCCGGAGGTCGACTACCCCGAAGTCGAACGGCTCGAGTGGTACACGCCCGAGACAGGGATTGTCTTTGGCCGGCTGGGACCCCGGCTTCTGCGCACCACGGATGGGGGGCGGACCTGGCAGCTCCTTTCGGTGCCGGTCCAGAGCGGAATCTTCCAGACCCATGCCCTGACGCGTGTCGGGTCCCGTACCTGGCTGTGCGGCCACTCGGGGAACATCCTCCTCAGCGATGATCAGGGCGCGAGCTGGAGGACGCTCGCGCACTCGCCCTTCCATGCCGAGGACGAATGCGCCGCGCTGTCCTTCCTGACGCCCGAGGACGGTTGGGCCGTGGGCACGTCGGCCACCCTCTGGGCGACGCAGGACGGAGGCAGGACCTGGAGGGCCTTGCCTGCTCCCGTGCAGCCACCCCAGACCTTCCTGGGACTCCCCGCCCTGTCCCACCTGCTCGGCCTCGTGCGACTCACCCCGAAAGTGGCGTGGTTGTGGGGCAGCTCGGGCCTCTTCAAATCCATGGACGGCGGCCAGACCTGGCGGCTCCAGCCCCAGGCCGAACCTCCGGCTGACGCCCCCTTCCACGTCTCCCGGGCTCCCGGCGGACGGCAGGTCCTGACCTGGACCCCACCGGGGTTGCCCATCGAGCAATGGATTCCCCTGTTCGCCTGGGCCTGGCAGGCCTCGGACCACGGCGTCTGGAGCGCTCGCTTCCCGGTCCCTCCGCGCCATCAGGACCTCCGACTCGATGTGAAGGGCGTGCGGGTCCTGGACGGCCCGTTGCTCACGCGGGGGCAGGGCGTGATGACCCTCCTGGAAGGAGTGCGACAGGCCAGCCCGACACAGTGGTTCGGATGGGCGGGAGCGCAGGTGGTCATCTCCGAAAACGCGGGCAGGCGGTGGTTCCGGGGAGGTGGTGCTTCCCCGCGGCCCATCCAGGAGCTGGCCCCCCAGCGCGATGGGGCCCTGCTGGCGGAAGTCGAGGGAGGCCAGCTGTGGCGCTTGGGGGAGGAGGGTCACACCTGGACGCCAGCCCAGGGCCTGCTGGATGCCCATGACTTCGAGCTCGTCGCGGGCAGGGCGCCCGGTGGTAGGGCCCCGGTGCCAGGGCAGCCCAGGCCCCCACCGGAGAGCCCCTTCGACTGTCTGCTTTCACAGTCACAGGTGCGGGTGGATGTCTGGTTTGGCCTTCATGGCTTCGCTGAGACGCGCAGCGAGCTCCACCTTGAACATCAACCGGGAGGTGCGCGGTTGTCGGGACGGCTTCAACCGGGAATCGACAAGCCGGAAGTCCCTGTCGACACGACGCTGTCCCGCGAAGCGGAAGCGCGATTCCTGCGCGAGTGGGTGGAGGCCGCGACCCGGCCCGAGACGCGGAAGCAATGCCGGATGTCGACGGAGCACGAAGTCCAGGTGGAGTGGTCCTGTGGCTCCGGCCCGCTCCAGCGCTCATGGAAGGCGGAGTTCCGTTCGGATGGCTGTACCCCCCAGACGCAGGAGCACCGTGCTCTCCTCTTGTACGGCAAGGACTCCGCGCGCAGCCCAGCCGAATATGCTCGTGCCGTGGGGCTCCACGAGGTGGCCCGGGCCGCCCTGGAGGCCGGGGCGCCTGAACGACCGGCCGACGTGCCGGGTGCACATCCGGGCGCGACGCGGTAGATGGAGGGACCGGAGGAACATCAACGCAATGGACGCGAACGTGGTGGCGGAGCTGGAGAAGGCGGGCGTGAAGGTGGAGGACCCCATGCGCCTGTTCATCCCCGTGGAGCGGGACGAGCAGGGCCGGGTGAAGACCGTGGGCGACGTGGTGCCCGTGCGCTACGGCGACGTCACCGCCCACGTGCACCTGCTGCCCGTCGCGAAGCTGTGGACCGGCGACAAGCAGCCCCCCAACTTCGCCAAGCCGCCCTTCTTCGAATACGAGCCGTTCTTCTTCCTCATCGAGGCCACCGCCGCCGGCTTCTGCCGCGACACCCGCCACGCGGAGAACGACCGGGAGTTCGCCCAGCTCTACCGCCACCTGGCGCGGCGGCCGGATGGCCACCACAAGAACCCCCTCTTCTCCCACCTGCGCGCGGCCGCCCGCCTGTACATGTCCCTGCGCGATGTCAGCCAGGCGGAGTTCGAGGCCGTCGCCCAGCGCCTCCACCAGTCCGCGAACACGTACTCGGCCCACGTCGGCAGCCAGAACTACTTCCTGAACGTGCTGCGTCAGGTGCTGGGCGCCTGAGCCCCCGCTCTCCGGGGCACCTCGACGCGGCGCTTCTGGAATAGGGTGCGGGCCCGCCCGTTCCCGGGCACCGCTTTCGTCCCTGCCCTAGGAGCGAGGATGTTCCGACCGCCGTTGTCGTGGTTCGCCTGCCTGGCCCTGCTGGGCGCGCCCACGGTCCAGGCCCAGCCTGCCCAGGCCGCGAAGTCCGCGCCTTCCCCCGCCGTCGCGAAGCTGGGCGCCGGCATCCAGACGCGCACGTTGAAGAACGGGCTCACCGTCATCGTGTGGCCCGACCACGACCTTCCCAACGTGGCCCTCAACAACTGGTTCCGCGTGGGCAGCCGCAACGAGCGCCCCGGCATCACCGGCCTGTCCCACTTCTTCGAGCACATGATGTTCAACGGCGCGAAGAAGTACGGCCCGGGTGAGTTCGACCGCGTCATGGAGGCCAACGGCGGCGCCAACAACGCCTTCACCTCCGAGGACGTCACCGTCTACCTGGACTGGTTCCCCGCCTCCGCGCTGCCCCTCATCTTCGAGCTGGAGGCGGACCGGCTCCAGTCGCTCGCCTTCGACCCCAAGGTCATCGAGTCCGAGCGCGGCGTCGTCTACTCCGAGCGCCGCTCCAGCGTGGACAATGACAACGCGGGCGCGCTGATGGAGCAGATGCAGGCCACCGCCTTCGTCGCGCACCCGTACCAGATTCCCGTCATCGGCTGGCCGTCCGACATCGAGTCCTGGCGCATGGAGGACCTCCAGCGCTACTTCAAGACGTACTACGCCCCCAACAACGCCACGCTCGTCATCGCCGGAGACGTGGAGCCCGCCCGCGTCTTCGAGCTCGCGGAGGCCACGATTGGCGCCATCCCGTCGCAGCCCGCCCCCGAGCCGGTCCGCACGAAGGAGCCCGAGCAGCAGGGCGAGCGGCGCATCACCGTGAAGAAGCTCGCGCAGTCCCCGCTGCTCCAGGTCGCCTACCACGGCCTCGCCGCGAAGGATCCGGAGGCGGAGACGCTGGAGTTGCTGGGGCTCATCCTCACCAACGGGGACTCGTCGCGCCTGCACCGCAAGCTGGTGGAGGACGCGCGCGTGGCCATCCGCGTCCGGGGCTCCTTCTCCGTCGGCTTCGATCCGTCGCTGGCGTGGTTCCTGGTGGACCTGCCGCCGGGCGGCGACCTGCCGCGCGCCGAGGCGCTCCTCACCGAGGAGCTGGCCCGCGTGGCGAAGGACGGCGTCACCGACGCGGAGCTGCGCAAGGCGCGCAACAGCGCCCTGGCCACCTTCTGGCGGAAGCTGGAGACCAACGACGGCCGTGCCCGGGAGCTGGGCGCCGCCGCGACCTTCCGGGGGGACTGGCGCGCGCTGCTCGACGCGCCCACGCGCTACGAGAAGGTCACCCGCGACGGCGTGCGCGCGCTGGCCGCCCGTCTCTTCAACTCCGACCACCGCACCGTGGGCTGGCTC
>NZ_RAWB01000433.1 GCF_003612055.1 Corallococcus llansteffanensis | reverse complement strand
CGTGGGGGCCTTCGTCCTCGGTCGCCGGGGGAGCGGATCCGGGGGCGGATCCGGCACGGCCTTCTCCTCCGGTGAGCGCCAGGGCCCGCCCTCCGCGGGCGCCTCCGTGGAGGGCATGCCGGAGCTGCCGTCCTCGCCGACGAAGATGGACGTGCCCGGCTCCGCCGCCACCGCCGCCATCTGGGTGGACGTGCACGCGCCGGGGAAGGTGCGCGACGCGCTCGTGCGCAACGCGTGGCTGAAGGAGCAGCTGGACAAGCCGCTGGGCCAGGGCTTCGTGAGCGGGTGGGCCGCGTTCCTGGGCTCCACCGGCACCGACCTCAAGGCGTCCTTCAAGGGCGCGGTGCTGGACGTGGTGGCGGGACAGCTCCTGGACGCCCCCTTCCGCACGGTGTGGTTCAGCGGCGCCACGCGCGCGGGAACGCCCGCGCTCATCGTCCCCAAGGCGGGCAAGACGTCGCTGGCGGCGTGGGACGCGATGGACGCGGTGGCGAAGCGCGGGGAGATGACCGCGGACAGCTGCCCGGCCAGCACGGAGAAGGCCCCCGAGGGCGGCTTCCACCTGTCGCGCTGGCTCGTCGCGGAGCAGACGGTGTGGGCCGCGCGCACGGCGGACCGGGTGGTGCTTGCGCGGCACCCGGTGGTGGTGCTTCAGGGCCTGTGCACGCCCCTGCCGGAGCTGGACGCGGACGACGGCGTGGACGTGGAGGTGGGCTTCGACGCCAACGCCTACGGCCGCGAGGCGCAGCTGCTCACCCACGTGCTGGGCCTGGGCGAGGACACGCGGTTGCAGTTCGGCGTGGAGGGCGACCGGCTGGTGGGCCGGGGCATTTCCGGAAAGCTGCTGGAGAACGTGGCGCCGCTCGACAGCGCGCCCCTGTCCGACGACCTGTTGAAGCTGGTTCCGGAGGAGACGCCGGTGCTGCTCGCGTTCCAGCTCAAGCTGCCCGAGTCGCTGGAGCCCGCCGCGCTGAAGACGTTCTGGACGGAAGGCGGCGAGGGCAAGACGCGCACGCGGCAGGTGGCCCTGGTGTGGACGCCGCGCGGCACCCCGTCGCTGGAGCCGGAGCTGGCGCTCCTGTGGGGCCGCGAAGAGGACGCGGACGGCTTGCAGACGCTGTTCTCCGGCGGCGCGCGGACGCTGACGCGCGCCACGCTGTGCAAGCACGTGGTGCTGGCCACGAGCGAGCAAGAGGTGGAGCGGCTGAAGAAGGCGTGTGAGGGCCGCGGGCCCAACCTCCTGAACGCCGCGGGGCCGGTGGTGACGGGGCTGCGCGCGCCCGCGTCGGTGGTGTTCGGCATCAACACGGGGCGGCTGCTCAGCGGACTCGCGATGGACGGCTACACGTCCGAAGCGCGCGTGGACCGCTCGTCACCGCTGTCCAAGGCGGCGCCGCCGGAAGTCGAAGCGGCCCGAAGAGACCTGGAGTCCCTGCCGTACCTGGGACTTCGCGGCACGGTGAAGGGCGATGCCCTGGTGCCGGGAGGATTTGGAACATGAAGACGACGGTGCGTTTCGCGGCCCTGGCCGCGCTCCTGGTGTCCGGCGTGGCGCTGGCCAAGCCGCTCTACATCACCGTCCCGCGCTCCTACGGCAGCGGCGAGCCCGTGGCGGTGGACGTCGCCTTCGAGGACAAGGGCCCCGTGGAGCTGCGCGTGTTGCAGCCCGCGAACCTGGACGCCTTCATCCGCGCGCAGGGTGACCTGCGGCGCGCGTACCAGACGCCGCCCACGCTCATCAACCCGGGCCGGGGGCTGAGCCGCGGCCTCAACGCCGTGCGCTCGCCGGGCCTCGTGCTGATGGAGGCGCTCAGCCCGGAGTTCCGCCAGGAGGTGAGCGACGCGCTGCCGAAGCCGCCGGACGAGGCATCGTCGGACGAGCCGCTGGCGAAGGTGGCCGAAGGGCCGGAGAAGCTGGTGGGCACGCCGCCGGGCTTCACGGTGGTGCGCAGCCAGTGGCTCAACCTGGACCTGGGCGGCACGGAGCGGGACTTCAACGTGCCCGGCTTCGACACCGGGCATGACAGCGGCGGCTTCCAGGAGCGCCGCGTGTTGCTGGCCCCGCTGCCTCCGGGCGCCTACGTGCTCCAATTGGTGCAGGGCCGCGTGGAGGGGCAGGTGGTGCTCGTCGTCAGCGACGTCACCGTGCAGCTCAAGCAGACCGACGGCCAGGTGCTGGTGCGCGTGGCGGGGCGCGACCAGCAGCCGCGCGCGGGCGCGCAGGTGCAGGTGTACCTGCCCGCGGGCAAGGGCCCCACGGGCACGACGGACGACAAGGGCGAGCTGACGCTCCAGGTGGCGGAGCCGCGCATCCTCGCGACGGTGACGTCCGGCAAGGACACGGCCATCGTGGACACGGACTTCTACTCCGCGCTGGCGGTGGCGCCGGACGTGTTCATCTACAGCGACCGGCCCATCTACAAGCCGGGCAACGAGGTGAAGTTCCGCGGGCTCGTGCGCCAGCCGGACACGTTCCTCGCGCGCCTGTTCACGCCGAAGAAGCGCGACGTGCGCGTGAAGCTGGTGTCGCAGGAGGGCCGCGAAATCGCGACGCGCGCGGTGGTGGACGAGTTCGGCGCGTTCAGCGGCACGATGCAGGTGCCCGACGACCTGGGCACGGGCGTGCTGCGCATCGAAGCGGACCTGGACACGCACCCCTACCAGGGCGAGGCGCGCGTGCAGGACTACGTGAAGCCCACGTTCTACCTGGAGGTGCAGCCGGCGTCGGAGACGGTGGTGCCCGGCGAGACGGTGAGCGTGAAGGTGCGCGCGCGCCGGTACGCGGGCGGCGTGCCGAAGGGCGCGAAGTACGAGGTGTTCCTCTACCGCAGCCTGCTGGACGCGCCCGCGTGGGTGGACGACGCGGGCAAGGGCGGCCAGGGCAGCGCGGTGACGTACGGCACCGCCTCCACCAGTGAGGGCAAGCTGAGCGTGCCGGAGCGGCTGTACTCCTCCGTCGCGGAGCGCGAGGCCGGCGAGGACCCGTGGTCCAGCGCGAGCGAGTTCGACGCGAGCGGCGAGGCGGAGGTGGAGGTCGCCGTCCCCGCGCTCAAGCCGGGCGAGGAGCGGCTGCCGTACCGCTACAGCCTCACCGTGCGCGCACGGGATGATCAGGAGACGTTCGCCAACGGCACCGCCGCCTTCTTCCTGTCGAAGGTGGAGGTGCTGGGCGTGGCGCGGTACTCGGACGCGGTGGTGGCCAAGGGCTCGGAGGCGCTCCTGTCCGTGCGCGCCACCACGCTGTCCGGCAAGCCCTACGGCGTCACCCAGGGCGAGGTGGCCTTCGTGCTGCGCCGCGCGGACGGCAGCGAGAAGCCGCTGGGCTCGCACGCGTTCACCACCGCGCAGGACGGCACGTCGCGCGAGAAGGTGCCCACCACCGACGTGGGCGCGGTGATCGCGCGGGTGACGGTGAAGGACAAGAAGGGCGAGGCGTGGACGGGCGAGGAGTCGCTGCTCGTCATCGGCGCGGCGGATGAGCCCGTGGCGCAGGTGCCCAACCTCACGCTGGCGTCGCTGTCCGGCACGCTGGAGCCGGGCGACAGCGCGAAGCTGGTGGCGCTCTTCCCGGATGGCTGGGGGCAGGGCGGCAAGGACAATGGCCCGGTGTGGGTGACGCTGACGGGCGCGGGCCTGTACGGCACCACCGTGGTGCCGCTGAAGGGCCGCACGCTGGTGCACGCGTTCCCGGTGGAGAAGCGCTTCGGCAGCGCGGTGTACGCGTCCGTCGCGTACCCCACGGCGACGGGCCGCTGGGAGGAGCGCACGGTGGCGTTCCGCGTGGTTCCGAAGGAGCGCACCCTCACGGTGTCGCTCCAGGCGCGCCGCGCGGAGGCGCTGCCGCTCACCGAGCAGGCGGTGGACGTGCGCGTCACCGACAGCGAGGGCCGCGGCGTGGTGGCGCAGCTCTCCGTGGGCGTGGTGGACAAGGCCGTCTACGCCATCCAGGGCGAGTTCCGTCCGGGCGTGCTGGACTTCTTCTATCCGCCCGCGCGCGACAACGTGACGAGCTTCTATTCGGCGGAGTTCCAGGGGTACGGCTACGGCGAGCAGCTGGCGCGCAAGATGTCCGGCCTGCCGGACCACGCGTTCGCGTCCATCAAGCCGCCCAGCCGTCAGGCGAAGGACCTGGAGAAGGACACGGCGCACTGGGATCCGGCGGTGGTGACGGACCGGGACGGGCGCGCGACGGTGCGCTTCACGCTGCCCTCCAACCAGACGCTCTGGGTGGTGACGGCGGTGGCGGCGGACACGTCCGGCCGCTTCGGCGAGGGCACATCCGAGTTCGCCACGCGCGGCGGCCTCAACGTCTACGCGGCGCTGCCGCAGTTCCTGCGCGAGGGCGACGAGGCGCTGGCGTCGGTGCGCCTGTCCGCGGGGGAGAAGTCCAAGGGCAGCCAGCTGCTGGACCTGCGCATCCAGCCGGGCGGGGCGCTCCAGGCGGCCGCCACCCAGAAGAAGCTGGAGCTGGGCGAGGGCGGCGAGCAGGTGGTGCCGGTGACGCTGCGCGCGTCGAAGACGGGCCCCGCGGAGCTCGCGGTGGACGTGACGGGCGGCAAGGATCCGCTGCGCGACCTCAAGCGCTTCGACGTGGCGCCAGCCGCGGTGGAGGACGCGGTGCAGGTGAGCGCGTGGGGCGGCGGGGCGCTCTCGCTGGACACTCCCGGCTCCGCGACGCTGACGCGCGTGGAGCTGGTGCTCCAGCCGTCCACCGTGGACGCGGCGCTCACGCAGGTGCGCGAGCTGCTGACGTACCCGTACGGGTGCCTGGAGCAGCTCGTGTCCACGACGGTGCCGAACGTGGCCGTGTACCAGGTGCTCCAGAAGGCGGGCGCGCTGGAGAAGCTGGACCCGGACTCGCAGGCGCTGCTGGCGGAGGCGCGCAGTCGCTCCGTGCAGGGCACGGCCCGCATCCTCGGCCTCGCGGTGAAGGGCGGCGGGTTCACCTGGTTCGGTGGCTACAGCGAGCCCAGCCTGCCGCTCACGCTCATCGCGCTGGACGGCCTGGCGTACGCGGCGGAGGCGGGGCTGGTGGACCGCGACGACGCGCGCATCGTGGAGAGCGCGAAGTGGGTGGAGGCGCAGGAGGGCCTGCCGCTGGAGTACGACGCCACGCGCGCCTACGTGCTCGCGCGGTTGCAGGGGCCCCGACAGGCGGCGCGGGTGCGTGCGCTGGTGGAGGGTGCGCAGCCCGGGGACCTGTACTCGCTGGCGCTCGCGGTGCTGGCCGCGGAGAAGGCGGGCGTGATGAAGGAGCCCGCGCTCCAGGCGCGCATCCAGGCGCTGGTGAAGCAGAGCGGCGAGGGCTTCGCGAAGCTCGCGAGCCTCAAGGGTGAAGCGGAGACGTCCGAGGCGTTCTACCGCTTCCCGCTGCGGCGCGTGGGCCTCACCGCCATCACCGCGCACGCGGCGTCGTTCGGGTCGCTGGACGTCACCCGCGCGCGCAAGCGCATCCTGGAGATGCTGAGCGAGCCGGGCCTGTCCACCTTCGACCGGAGCACCGCGCTCTTGCACTCGCTGTGGCTGGTGGAGCGCGACGCGAAGGCGTTCAAGGGCATGACGCCGCCGGAGGTGAAGGGCGCGTCGGCGCCGGTGAAGTTCGCCTCGCGCGGCATGGGGCTCGTCGCCACGCTGCCGGCGGGGACGCGCACGGTGGACGTGGGCGGCTTCGACGGCGTGGCCACGCTGCGCGCCGCCGCGACGACGCCGCTCAAGGCGGTGCAGCCGCGCGTGGAGGGCATGTCCGTCAACCGCGCGTACTACGTGCTGCGCGAGGGCGGGAAGGTGAAGCTGGACACGGGGGCGAGCGTCACGCAGGGCGAGGAGGTCTACGTGGAGCTGACGCTGGATGCGCGCGGCGAGAACCGGGCGCGCTCGGCGTACTACGTGGTGGAGGACGCGGTGCCGGCGGGCTTCGTCGCGCTGCTGGAGGACAAGGTCTTCCGGGGGCCTCCGCACTCGCTGCCGCTGGCGCCGGAGGCGCTCAAGCGCCGGCAACTGGACCCTTCTCACGCCACGTTCTTCTTCGAGGAGCCGGCGTGGTGGAGCGACAGCCCGCGCACGGTGGGCTACGTGATGCGCGCGCAGTTCGCGGGCACGTTCGCCGCGCCGCCGGCCACCATCGAGGACATGTACTCGGCGCGCATCCGGGGCCGCACCGCTTCGGACGTGCTGAAGGTGGTGCCCTCGAAGACGTCCGTGAGCGACCTGTAGCCCATGGGGTGGGCCGTCGCCGTCGCCGTGCTGTTGTCGGCTTCGCCCACCTTCGTCACGCGGGGCGACGTGACGCCGGAGGCGGACCTGCGCGGGGAAGCGCAGGCCGCCTGGACGTCACTGGAGGCGCGGTACGCGGCGCAGGCGGGCGGACTTCCGACACGGGCCCCCGCCACCGTGACGCTCCAGAAGGGGCAGGCCCTGCCTCCCGAGCGCAACGCGCAGGGACGCCCCGGCATGGTGGAGCTGCGGCAGAGCACGCCGGGGGTGCTGGACGCGCGGCTGCGCACGGCGCTGCGGCACGAACTGGCGCACCAGCTCCTGTGGTGGGCGTGTCCCGCGTCCAGCGAGGACCGGCTCTTCCATGAGGCGTTCGCGCTGACGGTGAGCGGGGAGCTGCCCGCGTGGCGCGAGTCCGGGTACCAGTCGCTGTCGCGAGCCGCGAAGGAGGTCGCGAGCGCGCCCGCGGTGGACACGCCCCGGGCCCGCAGGGGACTGGCGCGCATCCTGGGCGAGCACGTGGGGTTCCCCGCCGCGCTGACGCGCCGGCTGCGCCAGTGCCACGACGGCACGCGGTGGGCGTCCCACCTGTCGGTGGAGGAGCTGGCGGACGTGGCGGTGCTCGCGCCCGAGCCAGCGACGGTGGTGGTGAGCCGGCACTCGGGGGAGGTGTTGTTCGCGGAAGGGGACGTGCGCAGGGCGGTGCCGTATGGCTCCGCGCTCAAGCCGTTCCTGTACGCGGCCGGGACCATGGCCTCGCGGTCGATGGATGCTCCAGGGGCGGAGGCGTCGAGTCGCGAGGTGAGCAACTCGCCAGGCGCATCAGCTGCTTCGAAAGGGGCGGCGGCCTCGCCTCGTGCGGTGAACACCCCGCCAGACGCGTCGCGTGTTGGACCCTCCCCGGGCGCCGCATCCCCTCCGCTGCTCGCGCCACGCGCTGGCGTGCAGGAGTGGGCGTGTGGCGCGGGCCTGCCTCCGAAGGTGGATGCGCGGCTCGCGCTCCTGCGCTCCTGCAACGGCTACTTCCTGGACTGGGAGGCCACGGGGCGTGCGCCCAAGGAATTCGGCGTCTGGGGGCCGGTGCTCTCGGCGGTGGGCCTCACCGGCCTGCCCGCGGATATGACGGAGGCCATCGGGCTGCGCTCCGCGCACGGCCTGTCCCCGTGGGGCATGGCCCAGGCGTACCGGCTGCTCGCGGAAGGGCGCCCCGACGTGCTCGCGCTCCTCACCGGCAACGTGGAGGAGGGCACGCTCAGCGGCCTCTCCACGTCGAAGGCCCTCAAGGGCGTGGCCACCAAGACGGGCACGGTGCGCGATGCCGCGAGCCGCCCCCAGCTCGGGTGGATCGCCGCCGTGGACGCGGACCTCGTCCTCGTGGCCGTGCGGCCCGGCAAGATGCCCCGGCACTTCGTGGACGAAGTCCCCGCGCTCCTTTCCCGCGTGCGCAACCAGGCCGCGGGCCTGGAGGCCGCTCGCGTACAGGTGCTCGGCCTGCTGCCCTCCGCGTCCGTGGAGGCGCGCTGCTCGGGCGCGGGCTTCGCGCTGGAGGACGGCGCCCCACGCCCCGCGCCCACGGACTTCTCCCGCCTGGACGCGCTCACCGCGAAGGGCCCGGCGGTGTGCCTGGGCAGCCCCTGGCGCGTGCGCTTCCCGGAGGGCCCCGATGGCGGCCGTGACTACGCGGGCGTCTTCACCTGGTCCACGCCTCCGCCCTACCGGCCGCCCCCGGGCGTGCCCACCACGCCCAGCGCGCTCAAGGCCCGGCGCGGCTCCGACTTCGTCTTCCGCACCACGCGCGTGCAGTACACCGCCGGGGTCGTCGCCGCCGAGGACGTCACGCTGAAAGGCGAGGCCCGCGTCGCGCTCTGCCGCGTGGTGGCCCACAACGAGCGCCACGGGGCCCTGCGCCACCCCGGCCGCGCCCTCTGCGACACCACCCACTGCCAGGCCTTCCGCGGCACCGTGCGCCTGCGCCCCGAAGACACCCGCGCGCTCAAGCTCCCCCCGCTGAAGTGGGACGCCTGGCTGACCTTCTCCCAGGGCGGGGCCACCCCCTGGCGCGAGTTCCGCTCCCGCGCCCAGGTGGAGGCCCTGCTGGGCACCCACCTCGTGTCCCTGCGCTTCGAGTCCGGCCGCGTGCGCTACCTGCGCACCGAAGGCGAGGCCGGCGCCCCCTATGAGGACGCGCGCTCGCTGCCCTGCGACACGCTGCGCGCGGGCCTCCAGCTCCCCTCCTGTCCCCAGCGCGCCTCCTTCGACGGCCCCCGCATCCTCTTCGAGGGGCAGGGCCGGGGCCACGGCGACGGCCTGGACGTCGAAGCCGCCAAGGCCGCCACCGGCCTCTCCAGCGACGCCCTCCTGCAA
>NZ_RAWB01000432.1 GCF_003612055.1 Corallococcus llansteffanensis | reverse complement strand
CGCCCCCAGCCCCGCCAGCAGGTGGAGGAACGGCAGCGCTCCTCCCGCCACCACGCGCCCCGGCCCGGGCAGCGCCGGGAGCAGCGCCTCCACCGGCGCCCGCAGCCCATCGGGGCCCAGCGGAGGAACGAGCTGCAGGTGCTTGTGCCGCTGGCTCGCGCCCGCCGTCTCCCCGGCGTTGTAGAAGGCCAGCCCGTCCAGCCCCTCCAGGCACGTCGCGAGCGCGTCGAAGTCCCCGGCCGTCAGCAGCGCGTCCTGGGATTCGAAGTCGCGGGTGACGACCAGCAGGTGGTGCTCCACGACGTTGAACTTGTTGAGGAGGCAGACGTGCGCGGGCGACACGTCCCCCACCACGAGGTCCGGCTCCGGGTGCGCGAACGGGTTGAACGGCGCCGCGCCAGCAGGCACGGGCCGGGGGCGCTCCTTGAGCGCCACCCGTCCCAGGATGCGCACCTGGAACGTCGCGCGCCCCTGCGTGACAGTGCGCGCCTCGGTGGTGATGGGCTGCAACGCCCCCGTCTCCAGCGCGTGCCGGGTGACCTCCAGCGTGCGCGGCCAGAGGGCTTCGGGCGTCAGCGGTGCGGTGTTCAAGGCGAGGCTCCCAGCGAGGAGGTGTTCAGCGCGCCAGCCGCGCCGCGATGCCGTCGAGCACGCAGTCCAGCCCCTTGTCGAACACGATGTCGAGCGAGGGGTGCGAGGCGTCCCGGACGACCCTGGCGAGCGTCGGGAAGTCACCGGTGGCGAGCATCCGTTGGATGTAGGGCGCCGTCTCGGTCTGCCACTCCGCCTTGCTCCGACCGCTCTGGAGCTCGGCGCGCAGCTCGCTGGCCTCGGTCCGGATGGCGCCGATGACGTAGGCGTTGACGGTCCCCACCGCCAGCATGACGGTATCGATGTCCTCGAAGCCCGGGGTGTCACTCAACGCGGCGAGTGAAGCCTCCAGATGCGCGAGCGCGTTCGGGCCCAGGTGGGGACGGCTGCCGAGCAGGTCGATGAACCACGAATGCTCCCGGGCAGCGCGCCGCGTCCGGTGGGCGAGCGCGCGCAGGGCCTTGCGCCAGTCGCCGCGGATCCGTCCCTCGGCGTTCATCTCGCCGTAGACCTCGTCCACCAGCAGCCCGAGCAGCTCCTCCTTCGTGGCCACGTAGCCGTAGAGCCGCATCGGTCCCGCGTCGAGGGCGGCCCCCACCTTGCGCAACGACACGGAGTCGAGCCCCTCCTTGTCGGCGATCTCGATGGCGGCCTGAACGATCCGCTCCCGGCTCAGGGGCGCCGGCGCGGGACGGCGGTCAGGCTCCGGTCGCTCCCAGACGAGGGGGGCCTTCTTCGCGCGCGGCTTCCGTCCTGTGCTCATCGCGCCCCGTCTTGCCCGATCAACCCGCGGATTGACAACCGGCCACCTCCGATACACTGTATCGACAAATACACCGTATCGGAGACTCCCATGGAAGCGGATTCAACGGCAGTGCTCGTCGTCGGCGGCAGCCTGGTGGGGCTGTCGAGCGCGTTGTTCCTGGCCTCACGCGGCGTGCCCACCGTGGTCGTCGAGCGACACCCCGGCAGCTCGCCGCATCCGCGCGCGATCGGCTTCACGCCCAGGACGCTCGAGCTCTTCCGGGCCGCCGGGCTGGGCGAACGCATCCCGCAGGTGCCTCCCGGCCTTCGGCTGCGCCGGGCCCGGGCGGAGAGCCTCGCCGGGAAGTGGTTTGAAGAGACCCCGTGGACGCCCGAGGAGCTGCGGGCGCCCGAGCTCGAGTACTCACCGTGCCGGGGCGCCGCGCTCGCGCAGGACCGCCTGGAGCCCATCCTCCGGGAGAAGGCCCTGGCGCTCGGGGCCGACGTGCGACTCGAAACCCAGCTGCTCCGGTTCGAGCAGGACGCCGACGGGGTGGTCGCCACGCTCCGCGGGCGCGACGGCCAGGAGTACGAGCTGCGCGCCGACTACATGATCGCGGCGGATGGTCATCGCAGTCCGATCCGCGAGGCGCTCGGGATTGGCCGCGGCGGGCGGGGCCACATGCGGACGGTGCGCAGCATCATCTTCCGGGCCCCGCTCCAGGAGTACCTCCAGGCCGGCGTCTCGCAGTTCAACCTCCAGCAGCCGGGCTTCGAAGCGTTCCTCACCACCTACGGCGACGGTCGCTGGCTGCTCATCTTCTCGGACGACGTGGAGCGCGACGACGCCACGCTGCGGGCGATGATCCACCGGGCGATTGGCCGGGACGACCTGGAGGTCGAGCTCGTCACCACCGGTCGCTGGGAGGTGAGCGCGCTCATCGCGGATCGCTTCGCGTCAGGGCGGGTGTTCCTCGCCGGGGACTCCGCGCACACGCTGCCGCCCAACCGGGGCGGGTATGGCGCGAACACCGGCATCGAGGATGCCCACAACCTCGCGTGGAAGCTGGCGGCCGTCCACTCCGGCGCGTCGACGCCGGCACTGCTCGACACGTACGACGCCGAGCGGCGCCCCATCGCGTGGCTGCGGCACCAGCAGATCTTCGCGCGGGCCGACTTCAAGGCACACGCGGGAGCCGGCGAGGACGCGCCCATCATCGACGATGCCGCCATGGAGCTCGGTCAGCTCTACCGCTCGGCCGCGGTCCTCGGCGCCGACGCGACGCTGCCGCCCGCCATGCGCCCCGACCAGTGGGCCGGCCAGCCCGGCACGCGCGCACCGCACGCCTGGGTGGACAGGGGCGACGAGCGCGTGTCCACGCTGGACCTGTTCCAGCGCTCCTGGGTGCTGCTCGCCGAGGACGCGCGGTGGTGCTCCGCCGCGGCGCTCGCCGCCGAGCCCTGGGGCATCGCGCTGGAAGCCCTGCGCATCGGCACCGACGTGCGCCCCTGCGACCTGGAAGCGTTCCGGAAGGGCTTCGGCCTGGGAGCGGGAGGCGCCACGTTGATCCGCCCGGATGGCTACGTGGCGTGGCGCTCGCAGGAGCTGCCGGAGGATCCGCTCCGCACGCTCACCGAGGCGCTCGGGCGGGTGGCGTCCGCCGCGAAGCCACTCGGTGGAAGCCTCACCGGGACGCGACAGCCTGCCGGGGCGAACACCCGGAGCGCGTAGGCGCTTCAGCGCGGAGGCCGGAAGACGTACTGGTACTCGGGCGACTCGCTGCCGGGTGGATACTGCGCATCCATGAAGGCGACCTGCGCGTGGTGGGTGATGAGCACGTCCTGGAGGCTGTCGTACAGCACCACGACCTTCGTGGCGCGGCCGGTGGCATCCAGCTCCACGCGCACCTTGAGGTTGCCCTTCAAGTCCGGCTTCGCTGGCAGGTGCTCCAGGTACAGCGCGACGAGCCCCAGCGACACGCGGTCGTAGATCTGCTCCAGCGTGCCCTTCGCCGGGGCCGCGGGCAGACGCAGCTTGCGGCTCAGCTGCGCGAACTCCTCCGCGGCCTCGGGCACCGGCCGCTCCGGGGCCGCGAGCGCCGCGCGGTACGCCATCACGGCCTCGAAGAAGCGCTCCTGCTTGAGCAGCAGCCGCGCCCGCCGCACCTGGATGTCCGCCCGGCCCGGGGCGAGCACCGCCGCCGCATCCAGGCGCGCCTCGGTGGCGGCCAGGTCCGGCTTCGCCTCCGCCAGCGTGGCCAGACGCAGCAGCGGCTCCGCGTCCTTCGGCGTCGCGGCGCTGAGGCGCACCAGGGCCTTCTCCTCTTCCTCCGGCCGGCCCAGCTCCACGTTGAGCCGCACCCACGTCGCGAGCGCCGCCGGCTCCGCGCCGCCCAGCGTCGAGTAGCGCTCCAGCATCTTCACCGCCTGCGCCTTGTCCCCGGCGGCGAGCCACGCCTCCGCCTGCCGCCGGTGGGCCTCCTTGTCGTGCGGCTGGAGCGCGACGAGCAACGCGCCCGCCTCCGCGCCCGCCTTCGCGTCCCCCGCCTCACGGGCCAGGCGCGAGAGCACCTGGAGCGCCTCCGGCTGCTCCGGCCAGTCCTTCACCGACCGCGACAGCAGCGCGAGCGCCTCCGCCGCGCCTCCCGGTCGTCCCGCCAGGAGCAGTCCCAGGTCGGTGCGGAAGCGAGGCGTGTCCAGCTTCGCGAGCGCCTCGCGCAGCCGCGCTTCCGCCTCCGCTCGCTTCCCATCCGCCTGGAGGCGCAGGCCGTCCGCCCAGAGCGCGGGCGCGAAGCCGGGCACGGCCTTGCGCGCGGCCTCCAGCGGCGGGCCGGCTTCCGCGAGCATCTTCCAGCGCACGTACACCAGCCCCATGCCCACGTGCGGCCAGGGGTTCTCCGGGTACAGCACCGCGAGCGCCTTGAACTCGCTGAAGCTCTCGTCGGAGGGCAGCGCGAGGAAGGCCCGGTACAGCCGGGGCATCGGGTCCTTCGGGGCCTTCGCCTCCTGCGCGTCCAGCTCCGTGCGCAGCACGCTGGGCGAGCCCCGCACGCGCGCCGTCTCCATCCGCTGGAGCATCGCCATTCCGTCCGCCGCGGAGGCGGGCACCGGACGCGCGCCCAGGGCTCCGGACGCGCCCAGCACGGACAGCAGCAGCAACACGCACGACAGGGAACGGGACGTCATCGGGGGAGCCAGGACCCCCGGACGCTAGCAGATGCCCGCGCCCGGCGGTCCCCCCCTCGCGCCCCCGTCTCAGACGAACGAGGGCCCGCGCACGGAGCGGTGGTACTTCTGGAGGATGCGCTCCACGCGCATCTGGCCCAGCAGCGCCTGGAACGCCTCCGTGGCCACCAGCGGCCCCTCCACGGCGTCCATGGTCAGCTCCGGCCGCCCCGCCTGCTCCACCATCCAGCGGCCGTCCGGGGTGATGGCGAACACGGCGCGCTTCGCGTCCCCGGGCTGCCACACCACGAGGAAGAGGTTCTCGCACTCGCACTGGGGGTCCGCGCACAGCTCGATGCGGTACGCGTAGCGCTGGCCGTCCAGCTCCACGCGGCCCAGCACGTCGCGCTCCAGGTCCGCGCCCTCGCCCAGCAGCGACTCCGGCAGCTGCACCTCGAAGGCGCCCTCCAGCCGGCCCATCGCTTCGAGCACCTGCGTGCGCCGCTCCAGCACCAGCGCTTCGAAGCCCTGCTGGAAGCCCGGCGCCTGGGACGCCGCGCGCACCACGCCGCCCCAGCGGTCCTCGGCGGGGCGCAGTTCGTCATCCAGCAGCGTGCCGTCGGAGGTGAGGGTCAGCGCCTTCTGCTCGCCGCCCGCGGTCACCTTCAGGTTCACGGTGTCGCACAGGCAGCCGTCGTCGGTGCAGGTGGCGCCGTGCACGGACACCGCGCCGTACTCCGGCGTCTGGCAGTCCACGAGGTGACGGAGCGCTTCATTCTCGGAAGAGGTCATCATCGAAAGGGAGTCCTGGAAGGAGGGAGCGTGCGGCTCACTTCACGTTGGCGAGCGGGGTCTCGATGAACTTGCCCTGGCCGGCGAGGTTCTTGAGGTCGACCTCTCCACCCTCCAACGGACGACGCGGGGTCTGCGGGTTCTGCCGCACGCCGTTCGTCTTCTCGTGGGCGGAGATGATGGGCAGCAGGCGCACACCATCCTTCGGCACCTGGAAGCCCTGCGCCTTCAGCTCCGCGCTCAGGTCCTTGCGGAACAGGTCCGGGTTCTTCGCCAGGTGGCCCGTCGTGTACTCGCAGTTGGCGCAGGTGAAGCGCGTGGTGTGGCCGCTGTACGTCACCGCGTGGATCTTCGAGTTCGGCGGCAGCGTGCCCTTGAAGGACGCGGCGATGTCCTTCGCAGCACCGTCCTTGAACAGCTTCGCGGCGTCGGACTGCTCGCTGTGCATGAAGGTCGTGTTGAAGTCCGCGGGGGGCGGCGAGGCCTTCGAATACCGGGCCTCCGCGGGCGCTCCGGCCTGCAGCGCGTCGCGCTTCGGGGTGCGGCCGAACGCGTCCGAGCCGTCGACCTTGGAGCCGTTGTACTCGTAGCCGGACGTCTTCGCGTCCTTCTGGCCGCTGACGGAGATGCGCGTGCCGCCCTGGGTCAGGTCGTGCACGTTGGGGTGGTACTTGCGCTTCATCGCGTCCGGCGGCGGCACGCTGGAGCCCTGCGACTTCGTGTAGGCCCCCTGCGTGTGGACCGCGCCGAAGGACGTGGCGAAGAAGTTGGTGTTCTTGCTCAGCGCCGCGCCGCCCTCCTTCTTCCCCTTGATGCCCTCGGTGCGCGCACCCGACTCGATGCCCGCCAGCCGCTGGTGCTCGGTGGTCAGCGCCTTGCCGTCGTCCAGCTTCAGCTTCTTGTCCGGGTTCTTGGAGCCGTACACCGCGCCGCCAAAGCCGTCCGTGAAGACCTTGTGCTCCGGGGGCGGCTTGAGGGCCGGCTCCTTCTTCGGCTTGGCCTGGGCCGCGTTGGCCTGCACCTGGGCCTTGGAGGCGATCGGATTGGTCTGCGCCGACTGCGTCGCCTTCTTGATGGAAGAGGTGCTCTTGATCTTGGGCATGGCGGCTCCTGGGGGAGGGGGAGGCTCACTCGCTTTTTCCTGGAATTGCAATGAAGACGCCAGGGCAATGTGGACCCCAGGATGCCCGCCCATCCAGCGGGCCGGTGCCCGGGGTGGGACAGGGTGGCGACTCCGGCGCGTTGGTGGGGGACGCCGCCCGCGTTCCCCCGGGACGCAAGGGGCGGGGAATGGCCCTTCAGGGCAATGGCCCGTTCAGGCGAAGGACTCCACCTGCCCGGTAGGGCTTGACCGGGAGCGGCCGGGCTGGGCGGAATGGCCCCATCATGGCCGCCGCAGAGAAACTCGTGTTCCCGACCATCGTCGAGGGGCTCTTCGTCCGGGGTCTGTCCGGCAAGGTGTCCTTCGCCCTCAAGGAGCAGCTGCGCAAGGAGGGGCTGGACCTGGACCGGCCGCTGCAGCCGGCGTACTCGCTGGAGACGTGGGCGCGCTGCGTGGCGCTGACGGCGAAGACGCTGCACCCGGAGCAGCCGGAGCCGGTGGCGTGGCGGATGCTGGGCGAGCGGATGATCGACGGCTACCGCGACACGATGGTGGGCCGGGCGCTCTTGGGCGTGCTGCGGCTCATCGGGCCCAAGCGGATGCTGCTGCGCACGCAGCACAGCTTCCGCACCGGCAACAACTACACCGAGGTCCGCATCACCGAGCGCGGCGAGCGCGAAGCGGACCTGTGGCTCAACGAGCCGGGCCTGCTGCGCTACTTCAAGCAGGGCGTGATGCTGGCCACGGTGCGCGCGGCCAGCGGCCCCGCCACGCAGGTGGACGTCGTCCAGTACGACGACGACAGCGTCACGTACCGCGTGTCCTGGGGCGCGCCGGGCACCTGAGTCACGGCTGAGCCCAAGTCGCGCCGCGGATCCGCGACCGGGGGCCCCTTGCCCGCACCGGGCCCCATCTGCCAGCGTGGTCCCCTGGGGGCGGTGCCGGGGCTGCCCCGTCGTGAAGAGGGGGCTGCATCCAATGCCGTCGAGCGAGCGCGCCAACCTGCCGCGCTGGAACGGTCAGCGGGGTTTCTTCGAGATCTGGTTCGTGGTGGTGCTGGACCCCGGTGGAGACCGCGCCTGGTGGTTGCGCTACACGCTGTTCACCCCCGCGCCAGGAGCCCCGGGTGAGCCGCGCGCCACGATGTGGGCGGCGGCGTTCGACTGCGCGTCGGCGGACCGGCCCGCGGTGGCGCTCAAGTCCATCCACCCGGCGTCGGCCTTCACGGCGCTGACACCGTCGGGGGTGCGCATCGGGGACTCGGAGCTTGGGCCCGGGAGGTGTCACGGGCAGGTGGCCTCCGGGGAGCACGCCATCGCCTGGGATCTGCGCATCTCGCAGGAGGGCCGCGTGCCGGTGCGCCGCGAGCCGCGCGGCATCTCCCTGCTGCCCCTGCCCACGAACGTGGCGCACGTGCACGACGACCTCACCTTCGAGGGCACGGTGACGGTGGACGGCGAGCGCTTCGAGGTGAAGGGCGCGCCCGGCCTGCAGAAGCACCTGTGGGGCCACCGGCGGCTGGAGGAGCTGACGTGGCTGTATTGCCCGCGCTTCCGCGAGGACCCGGACGCGAGGCTGGAGGCGATGGTGGTGCGCGCCGAGCGCAAGGCCGGCCACCCGCGCCTCGCGCCCATCTACCTGCGCACGGGGGACGCGCAGCACACGTTCCACGAGCTGCCCAACATGCTCTTCACGAAGGTGAGCTCGCCCACCACCGGAGAGCTGTCGTTCAGCGCCACCTCCGCCACGGTGGCGATGAAGGGCCGCGCGTGGTGCGACCCGCGCACGCTGGTGGGCTACACGTACCGCGACCCGAAGGGCTGGGACGTGCTGGTGGCCCAGAGCGACGTGGCCCGGTGCGAGGTGGAGCTCTTCTCCCGGCCGCACCCGTTCGCCGCGTGGCGTCCCACGAAGACGCTCACCTCCACCGTGGGCGCGCTGGAGTTCCACGCGCCGGAGCCGGTGCCGGGCGTGCGCTACATCCCGTGGGACGGCACCTCGGTGGAGCGCGAGTCCGGGCTCAAGCGCGAGTTCGGGTTCGGTGACGCGCCGTCGCCGATCCGCGACGCGGGCTGACGCGGAAGCAGGGCCTGTCCCCTCCCCCGGCCCGGCCTTCCGGGAGGGAGGGGCTTGCGGCCACGGGCCCGCGATGCCGTCCGGACAGGAGGGGTGGGACCCCTGGCCG
>NZ_RAWB01000431.1 GCF_003612055.1 Corallococcus llansteffanensis | reverse complement strand
GGTGTCGGGTGGTGGCGGCGCTGGGGGCGACGTCGGCGGACCGGCGGCTGGACATGATGGACCCGGGCGTGACGGTGGACGGGCTGGTGCTGGACCTGGACGCGGATCGCCGCGTCGTGAGTGATTTCCTCTGCCGTCTGGTGGACCGGGGCTTCAGCGGTCCGCGCATCCTCCTGTCCTCCGGTTTCCGCCCCGAAGCGAGCGCCACCTTCCGGGCCTCCAGCCATACCCACTTCGCACTCGGCCGGCCCTGGCGCTCCGGTGAGCTGCGATCGCTCCTGGAGCAGGTCCTTGGGGTCTCCCACCTCGCTGAATCGACAGGCTGTCCGTGAGGCTGTCCGTGACACCCGGCTCGCGCCGCTGACGGAGCGGGTCGCGGACGCGGGGCACGGGCTGTTCACCGGCATCGCCGGGGCGTCCGCGGGCGCGGCGCGCAGCGCGTACGTGGCGCTGGTGCTGCTCGCGGGCGGCATGGCGCGCTGTGCGACGGGGCGCTCGCGCGAGGGCCTGCCGCAGCTCAAGCGCGGCCTGTTCCGCGTGGCGCAGGTGCCCGTGGACCTGGTGCTGATGCTGGGCGGGCGCGTGCTCAGCGCCGTGCAGGTGGTGTCCGGCCTGGAGCCGGTGGGCCGCCGGCTGACGGACGCGGAGGTGGCCCGGCTCAAGCCCATCTTCGGCGACAGCGTGGACTTCCACTGCGTGCGCGTGAAGGAGGGCGCCCTGGGCCTGCTGGGGCTGCCGGGCCGCGCGTTCGCCCACGGCGACATCCTCTTCGTGCCCCCGGGCTACGGCGCGGTGGGCTTCCGGCTGCTGGTGCATGAGCTCACCCACGTGTGGCAGCACCAGCACGG
This sequence comes from Corallococcus llansteffanensis, assembly GCF_003612055.1. Lineage (GTDB taxonomy): Bacteria > Myxococcota > Myxococcia > Myxococcales > Myxococcaceae > Corallococcus > Corallococcus llansteffanensis. Next base: position 7,735 of record NZ_RAWB01000431.1, on the reverse strand, counting down.
CGGCACGGGCTACCTGAGCGGTGCCCTGGCTGCCCAATACCTGGGCGACGGGTACGACTGGCGCAAGGCGGTGGGCGCGCACCGCCGCTGGGCGGAGCTGAACGCGGAGCAGCAGGCCCAGTTCATCGAGGACGCCGCCGACGCGCAGCTCATCCCCCATGTGGGCAGGCCCACCCCCCAGCAGCGGCTGCGCGGGTGGAGCGACGCCGCCCTGTGCCTGCTGGACGAGGCGCTGGACAGCCTCTACGCGGGGCGGGGCGCGCCGTGAGCCGGAGGGCCGCGCGATGACGCCGCCCGCCTCCATGCCCGGAGGCACCCCCGAGGGCCGCTGCCTCCAGGCCGTGACGTGGCGCCGCCTGGAGTCCCCCGGCACCGAGCACTGCGAGCTGTGGGAGTCCGCCGCGGGCCCGCTGCTCACCGGCACCGCGGTGCTCGTGAGCGAGGGGCTGCCGCTGCTCGTGCGCTACACCGTGGCGTGCGACCCGGACTGGCACACGCGCGAGGCGCGGCTCGTGCTGCACCAGGGCGGCACCCGGCGCACGCTGGTGCTCCAGGTGGATGACCACCAGCGCTGGTGGCGCGACGGGCGCGAGCTGCCGGAGCTGCGCGGGTGCGTGGACGTGGACCTGAGCGTCACCCCCTCCACCAACACCCTGCCCATCCGCCGGCTGGGGCTGGAGGTGGGGCAGGCCCGGGATGTCACGGCCGCGTGGGTGCGCCTGCCGGACCTGTCCCTGGAGCGGCTGGAGCAGCGCTACACCCGGCTGTCCACGTCGCTCTTCCGCTACGAGAGCGCGGGCGGCTCCTTCGTGGCGGAGGTGGACACCGACGCCCACGGGCTCGTCACGCACTACCCGTCCGGGTGGGAGCGCGTGGCCACCTCCGAAGGGTGAGCCCGCGCGCAACCCCCGGCCCTGAACGCGGACAATCCTCCCAAACCCGCCCGGGCCCCCATGTCGGTCCATGTGGGCTGGCGGGACAGGGGATTGCGGGACTACCTGTCATATAGGGATGGGCCCGGGTGACGTGCCGGGTTATAACGCCCCGCGAACCGTTCCGGAGGCAGAGGGGTCGCGAGCCTGGGCCGCCCCACCGGACGTCACGTGCAAGGTTGATGTGGTGAAAACCCACCCCCGAGGTCCCATCGCATCCGGCCGCGCCCGGAAGAAGCGCCCCGTGGCGCCCGCGTCCGCCGCCGCGCTGTCGCGGCGGCAGTTGGAGCGCAAGCTGGCGGTCAGCGTGGGCGCCTCGGCCCGGGCCGCGCGGCTGCGGGCCGGGCTGACACAGGCGGACGTGGCGGATCGCGTCGGCATCGCGTCGGAAGTGTATGGCCGGCTGGAGCGGGGCAAGATGATGCCCAGCGTCCCCACGCTGTTCCGGCTGTGCCTGGCGCTGCAGCTGTCCGCGGACGCGTCGCTGGGGCTGGCCCTGGCGGCGGCGGCGGGCGCGGGGCTGTGGGAAGAGGACTCCACGGACAAGGACGACCTGCCGGAGATGCGCCGCCTGCTGCGCAGCCTGCGCCGGCTGCCGCGCCCCCAGCTGAAGCTGATGAGCCTGGTGGCCAGCGCCATCCTGCCGACGCGCCGCTAGCGACTTCCGCGCGCCGCCGGCACCCGGGCGGTGCCCGCGTCCGGTTCGCGCTCCGTCACCCGCCACACCCAGCCGGAGGGGGTGGGGTCCCGGTGCGCGGTGTTCACGTCCACCGCGTACACGTCCACGGTGTGCTCGCCCACGGACAGGTCCTTCACGCGCCAGCGGGCCTCGCAGGGGATGAAGAGGCTGCCGTCCAGCGAGCACCAGAACACGGGCTTCAGCGTCGTGGCGTTGAAGACGAAGGTGGCCTCGCGGGAGGGCGTGGCGCCCGGGGGCCCCTCGTCGATGAACGTGTCCGGCCCGTCGTTCCCCGCCCGCGCGAGCGACGGGGGGAACAGGAGCGGCATCAGCACCAGCCCCAGCAGGAGGGACGCCAGCACACCGTGGGGGAGATAGCGCAGGGACGGCGGGGGAATCATGGCCGGGACTCCGAGGCACCACGGGCGCGCGACACCCCGACCCTCCAGGTCCCCCGCTCCCAGGACGCGACGCACGGCGGCGGCCTGGGAGGACGGGGGCGTTTCATGGAGTCCGGGAACGGGAAACGGGCGAACTCAAGGAAGCTGGGGATGGCGCCAAAATGGTGCGTCCCGTCCCGGAGGCGGGGAGGGGCATCCACGGCGCGACGGGGCCCGGGGCCCAAGTGTCCGACAGAGGAAAGGATGCGGGGGTGCGGCACCCCCCGGGGACGGTGGGTCCGAACGCACCACGGGGCGGCGCTTGTCAGGGCGCACATCCCCTGGCCTCATGGGCGCTGGCCGGGATCCGCTTTGCACGACGACCTCCATCGCCCATGACCGTAGGAAACAGGAGCACCCCCTGGCGCATCGGCTGGATGGCGCTGGTGTTGGCCCTGCTGCTGCCGCTGTCACCTCCCGCGCGCGCGGAGTCGCCCGGGCCTCGTCCCGGCAGTGAGCGCCTGGGTGACACGCTCCCGGACGCGGGCCTGCCCGTCACCGAGGAGAACCTGACGCCCGGCGCCAGCCCTTCGGGAATGGACGCGCCGTGGACGGAAGGGCAGGACCCCGTGGGAGACGCGGGCCCCGTCGCCGCGGAGGCGGACCTCCAGCGCACCGACGCGGGCTGGGCGGTGGAGGCCGGCGCTTCCCCTGACGGCGGGCCGGTGCTGGCCGCGTTCGTGCCGCCAGCGCTGGTGCGGGACTCCCCGGCGCCGTACCCGCCGCTGCTCGTGGGCCAGGGCGTGGCGGGCACGGTGAAGCTGGAGCTGCTGGTGGACGAGGCGGGCGAGGTGGACACCGCCACGCTGGTGGAGGGCGTGCACCCGCTGCTCAACGAGGCCGCGCTGCACGCGGCGCCGTCGCTGGGCTTCTCCCCGGCGTTGATGGAGGGCAAGCCCGTCGCGGTGCGCCTGTTCTTCGAGTACCGCTTCGAGGTGCCCGTGCCGGTGGCCACCGCCGCGGACGGCGGCACGCCAGGCCCCGGAGGCACCGAGCCGCGGGGGCCCGTCACGCTCAAGGGCCTGGTGCGCGCCAAGGGCAACCGCCAGCCGCTCATCGGCGCGACGCTGGTGTCGGACGCCGCGCCGGACTTCCCCGTGCAGACGGACGAGCACGGCCGCTTCGAGGCGCGCTTCCCCACCGGCGGGCAGGCGGTGCGCGTGTTCGCCGCGGGCCACAAGCCCGGCCTGTACCGCGAGGCCTTGAAGGGCACCGAGTCGCTGGAGGTCGTCTACGGCCTGGAACCGCTGGTCCTCAATCCCTACGAGACGGTGGTGCGAGGCGACCGCGAGCGCACCGAGGTCAGCCGCGTCACGCTGCACGACGCGGAGCTGCGCGAAGTGCCCGGCACCATGGGCGACCCGTTCCGCGTCGTCATGCTGCTGCCGGGCGTGGGCAGCATGCTGTCCGGCGTGGCGTACCCGGTGGTGCGCGGCAGCCAGCCCGCGTCCACGGGCTACTTCCTGGACGGCATCCGCGTCCCCATCCTCTTCCACCTGTTCCTGGGGCCCGCGGTCATCCACCCGGACTTCATCGACGCCATCGACTTCTATCCGGGCTCACCGCCGCCGCAGTACGGCCGGCTGATGGGCGGCGCCATCGAAGGGCGGCTGTCCCGGCCTCACGATGACCGGGTGCACGGCAGCGCCTACGCGGACTTCATCAACGCGGGCTTCTTCATTGAAACGCCCTTCAAGTCCACTGGCACCAACGTTAGCCTCGCGGGCCGCTATTCCTATACGCCGTGGATCATCGCGCTCGCGGCCAACAGCCTCCAGGACCCGGCGCCGCCGGGGCGCACCAATCCCAAGGTGGTGCTCGACTTCTGGGACTACCAGGGCCGCGTGGAGCAGGACGTGGGCCAGGGCAAGCTGCGGCTGTTTGCCTTTGGCTCGTCCGACACCTTCGGCTCCGAGGCCCAGGACGAAGAGGGCGACACCGCGCTGCAATCCATCATCTTCCACCGCGTGGACCTGAGAGGCCGCCACCCGCTGGGCAAGGGCGAGTTCGAGGTGGGCGGCACGTGGGGCCTGGACCGCTTCGCCGTGGTGTCGCGCGGGCCGGACAACGGCAATGAAATCCATATCGACCAGAGCACGCTGTCCGCGCGCCTGGGCTACACGGTGCCGCTGACGGAGCGGCTCTTGCTGCGCACGGGCGCGGACGTGGACCACAAGCGCGCCATCGTGGACCTGCTCTCCGTGGAGAACGGCGAGGAGGTGGAGGAGGACACCATTCACGCGCCCGTGGCGCTGGCCACCTTCGCCGGCGCGTACGCGGAAGGCGTGTGGACGCCCGATGACCGGTGGACGGTGGTGCCCGGCCTGCGCCTGGACAGCTACCACCTGTCCGGCGGGTTCGACCACAAGGTCATCGAGCCGCGCCTCACGGTGCGCCACAAGCTCACCGACACCGTGACGCTCAAGGGCGGCGCGGGCGTCTTCCACCAGCCGCCCACCACCCTCATCAGCCTGCCGGTGGTGGACGTGGGCAGCCTGTTGTTGGGCCTCCAGGAGGGCGTGCAGCTGTCCGTGGGCGCCGAGTGGAAGGCCTTCAGCAAGTGGGAGGTGGGGCTGGAACTCTACGTGAACCCCATGCTGCGCACCATCGAGCTGACGCCCTTCTCCGACGAGGGCCTGGGCAATGACCTGGACGGCGGCGGCAACGGTGGCGAGCCCGACGTGCCGCCCGTTCCGCCAGGGGAGGGCACCGTCACCCGCAACGGCTTCCGCCAGGTGCGCGCGCGGCAGATCGACGTGGACGAGCCCCCGGTCAGCCGCGACGACTGGGACCTGCCGGACTTCACCAGCCATGGGCTGGCGTATGGGTTGGAATTGCTCGTGCGCTACCCGCTGGGGAACAACTGGTTCGGCTGGCTCTCCTACAGCCTGCAGCGCAGCACGCGGCGCACCACGTTCTACCGCTACGACTCCACCGGGAGGGCCATCTCCGAGGCACAGGACGACCTGCCCTTCGCCTTCGACCAGACGCACATCCTCAACCTGGTGGTCAGCCACAAGTTCTCCAACAACATCACCCTGGGCGGCGTGCTGCACTTCAACACCGGCCGCCCCGAGTACGGCACCCTGGGCAGCCAGACGCACCGCGAGGGCACCGACAGCGATGGCCGCCCCGCCTGGGTGCAGGTGGACAGGGACGCGGTGGACAGGCTCCCGCCCTTCTTCCGCTTCGACGTGCGTCTGTCCAAGGCCTGGGCCTACGAGACCTTCACCCTGGAGGCCTACCTGGACATGCTCAACGTCACCCTCAACCAGGAGACGCTGGGCTTCGAGTACGAGGGCGGCGGTGTCTCCCGGCGACCCCTGACGAAAAGTGCCGTGGGGCTGCCCATCGCCCTGCCGATCATCGGGGTCAAGGGCCGGTATTGAACCGTCCCCCGGTCCAGGGGGAGTGCTCAGGGCTGAGCAGATTTTCGTGCGATCTGCCCTCCAGGGCCGATTCACTTTCGTGCAGTTGTGTCAGTATTACAGGAGACGCGGGTTTTTCCTGCCTGCCCGGCACCGTCGCCGAGGGTGGAGGAAAGCCCGAAGCGTCGGGGGGAGTACGATGATGGGTTTGTCCTGGGGGCCGGGTTCGGCCTCGGCGTGGGAATTGCCCGCCGACAACGAGACGCCCTGCATCTTCTTCGAGCCCCTGTTTGGGGAGACGGGCGACGTGCTCGACTTCCGGTGGACGTCCATGAACGTCCCGGCCGAGGGCTGGGTGCGTTCCCTGGAACTGGGCCGGCACCTGTCGTTGTGGGCGCTGGAGGGCGTGGTGCTGTTCGACGTGGGGGCGTGCGTGCGGGTGTTGCTGCGCGGCGTGCCGCACGTGGGCCAGGTGCCGGGGGACGTGGCGGGCCGGCAGTTCGTGGTGGTGCGCCACGGCGAGGGGCTGGCGCTGTGGCTCTTGCCGCGCGACGAGAGCCGCGCGTCGGACGCGCAGCAGGCCATCCGGGAGCGCAACGCCCGGCGCGAGGTGGAGGAGGCGCTGGCGCGCACGGAGCAGACGGTGAGCGCGCTGCGCGAGGCGGAGGAGCGCTACCGGCTGGCGACGCGGGCCACGCACGACGTGCTGTGGGACTGGCACTTCGGCACGGACCGCGTGCGGTGGGACCCGGGCACGGGGGACGCGTTCGGCCACGCCACGGCGGTGTTGGATCACCAGCTGGGCTGGTGGGGCGCGCGCGTGCACGACGACGACCGCGAGCGGGTGGTGGACCGGCTGGTGGAGTTCGTCGCGTCCACGGGCGACGTGTGGAAGGACGAGTACCGCTTCCAGCGCGCGGACGGCAGCTGGGCGCACGTGCTGGACCGGGGCGTGCTGGCGCGCGACGACGAGGGGCGGCCGGTGCGGATGATCGGCTCCATGATGGACGTCACCGAGCGCACGCGCGAGCTGGCGTCGATGGTGGAGGAGGCGCGCTTCCGCGAGCGCTTCATCGGCATCCTCGGCCACGACCTGCGAAACCCCCTCAATGCCATCATGCTGTCGGCGCGGGCGCAGAAGCGGCGCGGGCCGCTGGAGTGCACGCTGGAGCAGCACCGGCAGCATGCGCAGCGCATCGAGGCCTCGGCGGCGCGCATGGGGAACATGATCGCGGACCTGCTGGACTTGACGCGCGCGCGGCTCGCCGGCGGCATCCCGCTGCGCAAGGGGCCCACGGACCTGGGCGTGGTGTGTCAGCAGGTGGTGGACGAGCTGTCGGCGGCGTACCCGGAGCGGGCCATCGCGGTGGATGTGGATGGCAAGGCCGAAGGCGAGTGGGACGCGGAGCGGCTGGCGCAGGTCTTGAGCAACCTGGTGGGCAACGCGCTGGAGCACGGCACGCCGGAGGCGCCGGTGTTCCTGCGCTGCTGGGCGAAGGGGGAGCACCAGGTGGTGGAGGTGCAGAACCCCGGCACGCCCATCCCGGAGGAGCTGCGCGAGCGGCTGTTTGATCCGTTCCGCCAGGGCGAGGGCGAGCGGGCGCAGGGCCGGCGCAACGCGGGACTGGGGCTGGGGTTGTTCATCGTGAAGGAGATCGTCCAGGCGCACGGCGGGACGGTGGAAGTGGCGTCGTCCCAGAAGGAGGGCACGACGTTCACGGTGAAGTTGCCCAGGCCCCCGCGTCCGAAGGCGAAGGTGCGGGCGTCCCGGAGCCGCACGCGGACGGCCTGAGCTTTCGGGAGGGGTGAGCGTTCACGGTCGGGCGGTGAATGGGTGAGCGTCCGCCGCCGCACGCAACGCGCGTTGGGCGAAGGACCGAAGGGGATGGGACGCGAGGGTAGGGCAGCTGCTCGCCTCGTGGGATCACGTTTACCGGTTGTCGAGGCCGTGCGGCTCGTGCGGCCACCACGTGGAGGCAGTCCCCATGCATCTCAATCCCCCCCGCCCCCCTTCGCTGCGTTCTGCTCGCTGGATGCTGTCCCTGTCGCTCGCCGCCGCGCTGGTGGGTTGTGGCGCCCCGCTGACGGCGGATGATCAGGCCGACGTCCTGGGCAGTGCTTCCAATGCGCTGCTCTCCACGAACGGGCTCTCCACGAACGGACTCTCCACCAACGGCCTGTCGACAAATGGCTTGTCGACAAATGGCTTGTCGACAAATGGCTTGTCGACAAATGGCCTGTCGACGAACGGGTTCAGCACCTGGTTCACGGCGAATCCCTCGGCCTCGGACATGGTGATGCGCTACGTGGTGCAGT
>NZ_RAWB01000430.1 GCF_003612055.1 Corallococcus llansteffanensis | reverse complement strand
GCCCATGCCCGTGCCACCCGCGACGACGCCAGCGCCCGGACAGGCTCCGGCCGGCCAGGACGTGCAGGCGCAGGGGAAGGGGACGCAGCCGGAGATTGAAGTGGCCTTCGTGTTGGACACGACGGGTTCGATGGGCGGGCTGCTGGAGGGCGCCAAGCAGAAGATCTTCTCCATCGCGTCGCGCATCGCGAAGGGCAAGCCCACCCCGCACCTGAAGGTCGCGCTGGTGGCGTACCGGGACGTGGGGGACGCCTACGTGACGAAGCGCTTCGACCTGAGCGACGACCTGGACTCGGTGTTCGCGGAGCTGCGCAAGCTCCAGGCGGACGGAGGCGGGGACTCCCCCGAGCACGTGGGGCGCGGGCTGGGCGAGGCCGTCTCGCTGCTCAAGTGGAACCAGAACCGCGAGGTGATGAAGGTCATCTTCCTGGTGGGTGACGCGCCCCCGGCCCAGCGCGAGGCGGAGTGGGACTTCAAGCTGTGGTCCAAGCGCGCGAAGGAGCGCCACATCGTGGTGAACACGGTGCGCTGCGGCGGGGACTCCTCCACCGAGGTCTCCTGGCGCTACGTGGCGAAGCTGACGGACGGCACGTTCGACTCCATCGACGCGGCGGGCGGCATGGTGGCGGTGGCCACGCCGTTCGACGAGGAGCTCTCCCGCGTGAACGCGGAGCTGGCGTCGAAGACGCTCTACGCGGGCCGCAAGGAGGCGCAGGTGATGAACCAGGTCCGCGCGGATGCGATGAAGGGCATGTCCGCCGAGGCCGCCGCGGACCGCATCAGCTACATGAAGTCCAGCCGGGGCGCGGGCATGAGCGCTCCCAGCGCGGCGGCGGTGAGCAGCGCGCCCACCACGGTGGGCGGCGCGGTGGACCTGGTGGATCAGCCGACCGCGCTCGCCTCCATCAAGGATGACGAGCTGCCCGAGGCGCTCAAGGGCCTGAAGAAGGAGGAGCAGGCCGCGAAGGTGAAGCAGCTCTCCACCGAGCGGAAGGCCCTGGAGCAGAAGGTCGCCAAGCTCGCGAGCGACCGCGACGAGTGGCTCAACAAGAACGCGCCCAAGAAGGAGGACGCCTTCGACGCCAACGTGATGAAGAGCGTGAAGACCCAGGCGGCGAAGTTCGGCGTGGCGTACTGAAGAAGCGCGGTCCGTCGCCACCCGGCGCGCGGGGGAAGTGTTCCCCGCGCGCCTACTCGCGCGTCACCGCCCGGAGCACCACCTCCCGGCGCTGGTCCAACAGGCGCATGGCCAGCGGGCGCACCGCCCGGTAGACGGTGAAGTAGAGCACCGCGCCCCCGGCGATGAAGGCCACGGAGTGCCAGCCCGGTCCGGCCTTCCCCGCCATCCGCAGCGCATGGCCAAAGGGCATGCAGCCCACGCTGGCGGCGAGGATGCCCAGCATGGACGCGGTGAGGGGAATCTTGTCCCGCCGCTTGAGGCTCGCGTGGAACTTCACCGGGAAGTACAGCGACAGGAAGTTGCCCGCGGCCAGCAGCATGGGCACCACCGCCGCCACCGCGACCATGGCGCACAGGAAGTCCACGAGCGTGCCCGCGCCGAAGTACACCCGGTAGAAGACGCCCACCAGCACCGCCATCCCCAGCGCCGCCACGCCCTGCACGCGGTTCTTCGCGCGCAGCACGTCCGCCAGGTCCAGGGGCGCGGCCAGGAACACCGCGAAGCCGTGCCCGTCGTACGCGAAGGTGTTCTGCGAGAACGTGGAGGCGATGACGACCGCGCCGTAGATGCTCAGGCCGCCCATCACCCACGCATCCGCGCTGTTCCCCAGCAGGAACACGAACAGGTCCCGGCCCGACAGCAGCTTCAGCAGGATGGCCAGGATGAAGGGCACCGCCGCCAGGAGCCGCGCGCGCGGGTTGCGCCACAGGTCCAGCACCTCGCGGCGCACCAGCGTGTCGAAGCGCGTGCGCGTGGTGGCGAACGGGTCGCGGTCCCCGCCGTCCTTCTGCGTCCCGCCGGCGCGCCCCGCCTGCCGGTGGAAGCGCAGCAGCAGCGCGTACGCCACCGCCATGCCCACGCCGGTGAAGAACAGGAGCCCTGCGGCCTCCAGCAGCGCGATGCCCACGCGCCCGTGGGCGAGCTGCCCCAGCCCGTCCCCGAAGTAGCCCGGCGGCACCTGGCTGAGCGCCACCGCCGCGTTGATGATGAGGCTCATGTCCAGCGCGCTCACGCCCGCCTCGCCCATGCTCGTCAGCCACGACGTGTCGATGGGCGGGATGAACGACGCGGCCACGAGGAACGCCAGCAGGCCGCCGCCCATGATGCGCGCGCTGTGCTTCTCCCGGAGCACGTTGATGACCGTGTAGAGGCCCACCCGGCTCCACGCCGCGCAGAAGAGCGCGAACAGCACGTAGAGCACCACCGCCAGCCAGGGCGCCGCCAGCCGGTGCCGCGACGCATAGCCCAGCGCCGCGCCGGTGAGGGGCGCGTAGAACACGAGCGCGCGGGGCTCGAAGAGGCTCGCCACCGTGGAGCCGATCAGCAGCCGGAACGGGGAGATGGGGAACGCGGCGTAGCGGGACAGCTCCGAGTGATCATCCACGCCCGCGGACAACAGCGGCCACGTCACCCACGTGGCGGCGGTGACGAAGCACAGGAGGTTCAGGATGAAGTAGGGCCACACGTTGCTGTGCGCGATGGCGCCCATGCGCATCAGCTTGAAGAAGGACAGGCCCAGCAGCACGCCCGGCGCGCTGGAGCCCACGAACGCGGCCACCGCGAGCAGCCGGCTCTTGCCCGGGCCCTGGTTGAGGCCCAGGTGCAGGCGCAGGCCCCACAGCAGCAGCAGGTGCCGGAAGAACCCGGGGACGGGCGGGCGGCTCACGCGGACTCCCGGCGCAGCGGCAGCACCGTCCCGGCGGGGTCGGCGTAGAACGACAGCTTCGCGTTGCGCGCGGCCGGCACGGCGACCAGCTTCTCGAACACCGCCTCCAGCGTGGGCGCGCCGTGGCGCTGGCGCAGCGCCTCCACCGGGCCCTGATCCAACATGCGCCCGCCGCGGATGACGCCCGCGTGCGTGGCCAGCCTCTCGGCGATCTCCAGCACGTGCGTGGTGAGCAGCAGCGTCACGCCCCGGCGGCTCAGCTCGCGCAGCAGCTCCCGGATGACGCCCGCGGCGAGCACGTCGATGCCCTCGAAGGGCTCATCCAGCAGCACCAGCTCCGGCCCGTGGATGAGCGCCGCGGCGATGGCGAGCCTGCGGCGCATGCCTTTGGAGTACTCCGCCACCAGGGCGCCGGCCTTGTACGTGAGCTCCGTGAGCTCCAGCAGCTCCACCGCGCGGGATGCGGCCGTGCTCCCGTCCAGGCCATACATGCGCGCGCAGAACGTGAGGTATTGCCGGCCGGTGAGCCGCTCGAAGAGGCTCAGCTCCTCCGGCACCACGCCCACGCGCTGCTTGACGTCCAGCGGCTTGGCCACCGCGTCCACGCCGAGCATGCGGATGGAGCCCGCGTCCGGTCCGTACACGCCGGTGAGCAGCGCGATGGAGGTGGACTTGCCGGCGCCGTTGGGGCCGAGGAACGCATAGAAGGCGCCCCGGGGAATCTGGAGATCCAACCCGTCCAGCGCGGTGAAGCCACCGAAGCGCTTGACGAGGCCGCGCGCGTCGATGGCCAGTTCGGCGCCGTTCGGTTCTGAAGTGGGGGGCGTCATGAAGGACGCCATCACACCACGTTCCCAGGGGCCTCCCACCATCCTCGGGTTGACGGATGGGGCCCTGCCTGCCCGGTGCTTCCCGACTCAGTGCACCATGGCGACTTCAGGCGGCCCGACGATCTGCTGCACGGTGGTGCGCACCTTGTCCAGGTCCACCGGCTTGGAGATGTAGCCCGCGGCGCCCACGAGCTCCGCTTCCCACTCGAAGCCGTACCCGGAGATGATGATGATGGGCAGGTTGCGCGCCCGGGGCATCTTCTTGAGCGCGTCCAAGAGGCCCCAGCCGCTCATCACCGGCATCCGGAGGTCGAGCAGCACCGCGCCCGGGATGTCCTCCTCCAGCAGGTCCAGCGCCTCGCGCCCGTTGGCGGCCTCCGTGGTGGCGTAGCCCATCTCCTGGAGGGCATCGCAGATGAGCGTGCGGTGACTCGCGTCGTCGTCGACGACCAGGATGTTCGACATGGGTATGAGCCTCTGGGATGGCGGCGTCTGCTTGGGGACCGCGATTCTATGGGGTCGAAGATGGGAATGCCTCTTCCATTGCGGAAGGGGTTGCGTTTCTTTTCAACATACGTCCTCGCCGTAGAGCTTGAGCGTGTTGCCTCCCAGCACTCCCGCAAGTGCGTCCTCGGCGAGCTTCAGGCCCGCCAGCGCCTTGATCTCCCGGTCCCACGCGTACGGGATGTTGGGGAAGTCCGTCCCGTACAGGATGCGCTCCGGCCGCACCTCCAGCGCCTGGCGGGGCAGGGGCACGGGGAAGTAGCCGCCCACCGTCATCGTCGTGTCCAGCCAGAGGGTGTCGTGGCGCTCGAGCAGGCGCGCGTAGGCGTCGAACTCGTCCGCCCCCAGGTGGGGCACGCACAGCTTCAGCGAGGGATGATCCGCCAGCACGCGCTCCACCCGCTCCGCCGCGCAGAGCGTGTAGGGATCAATCGGATACCGGGCGCTGGCGGGCTCGCGGCCCGCGTGCATCACGAGCGGCTTCCCGGCCCGGGCGCACGTCTCGTAGATGGCGTGCAATGCGGGCGCGTCCGGGGAGAAGCACTGGACGTGGCAGTGCAGCTTCACGCCCTTCAGGCCCAGGGCGAAGGCCTCCTCCAGGATGTCGGTGGCGCCGGGTTCGCCGGGGAACACGGTGCCCAGCCCCAGGACGCGGGGCTCGGCCTTCACCACCTCCGCCATGTAGGCGTTGAGGGCGCGCGCCATGCCCGGCTTGTGGGCGTAGTGCAGGGCGACCACGCGCTCGACGCCCCGGGACAGCAGGAACGTCAGCACGTCGGGCGTGTGCAGCTTGTAGCGGATGGGCCAGCCGTACTTGTCGAACCAGCGCCACACCGCTTCGAAGACGCGGTCGGGGAACAGGTGCACGTGGGCATCCACGACGGGCGGCAGGCCGGGATCCACGCGGGGCCCTTCTTCGTCCGCCAGCGCGGGCATGGGCATGGAGATGCCGCGCTCCCGCCACGTGGGCGCCGAGGCCAGACACGGCACCGGGACGTCGTCGTCTCCAGAAGCCTCGTCCCGAGCCCCTGGCGACAGCGTCATCCTCCCGAGCCCGCCGTGCCCGACCCGGGCTTCGCCGCGTCGTCGGCCTTCTCCCGCTCGTCCATGCGCCGCAGGTAGCTGTTGTGCGCGTAGCCGTTGCGCTCCAGCCGCTGCGCCTCGATGGCGTCCGCGACCTTCGTGCACACCTGACCGAGCACGCGCAGGGACTCCGCGATCACCCGCTCCGCGTGATCCTGCGCGTTGGCGGACGGAATGGTGGGCCGGTCGCGGCGAAACAACTGGGGCAACTTCATCCGGTGGAATCTAAGGGATGCCCCGGCCGGGTGCCACGCGTCAGCCCCGCCCCAGCGCTCCGGTTGCTTCCCCCGCGCCGCGTCAGGGGGGCGATGTGTTGACAGCGCAACGCGGCATCGCCCCGGGGTCGGACTTAACCGCGTTGACAGTCAGGCACTTTACATTTTGCACCAGCCCGGTCCCCCCAGGGGCTCGGAACACGCCTTCGAGGCCCTCCAACCCTCTGGAATTCCGACAGGTTTACGAATTTTCAAGCAGGGAGGTGACAGCGCGCGGATTCATCTCTAGATTGCGTCCGTCGGATTTCCCACGTGAGGAGCTGCGCATGGCTTACGACGGCGAGCTTGTGAAGATGCAGAACGGTCGCTGGGCGCGGTTCCAGCGTTGCCAGGTGTACCGCCCGGGTGTGGCGGACGCCGGTGAGACCATGTTGCTGATCGCCGTGGAGCTGGAGGAGCGCTACCAGCAGCTGCTCGACGACGCGGCGGACTCCCTGGCGGAGTACCGCTCGCAGGGCGTGCAGGTGCGGCTGGCGCCGGACGCGCAGGGGCTCAGCCTGCAGCCCGAGATGTCCGCCTCCGTGTCGGTGAACTAGGCCCCTGCCTGGCCTCCGGCACCCTCGGGTGCCCGGCCTGTCGCAGGCGCTGTAAATCCCCGGGCCTCGCGCTTCACCGCGCGGGGCCCGCTGCATTTACAACCTCCGCGACTCCTCGGCCTTTTCACACCGCCGCGCCGGGCGCACACCAGCTGCTCGCCCGACGCGATGGCGCACTCAGTCGTGGATCTGGAAGAAGTGGGCGGCGTTGTCGCGGGTGACGCGCCGCACGAGCCGCTCGGACAGCTTCGCCTTGCCCAGCAGGTTCGCCGTGCGCGCGAGGCCCAGGATGTCCCCCGCGCCGTCGCCCGCGTCCGAGTCCAGCACCAGCCGCTCGCTGCCCAGCCGCCGCACCAGGGCCACCGCCCGGTCCGCCTGGAGGGCCTCCGGGTGCAGTGTCAGTCCCGCCCAGTGCCCCACCTCCAGGATGGTGCGCACGGTGCGCGCGTTGGCGTGGTCCACCAGCGCGCGCGACGGCGCGAGGCCCGACTGGCGCAGGAGCGTGAGGATGCGCCGCGTGTGGCGCTCCTTGTCCCTCAGCGGCGTGTGCACCACCACGCGCAGCTTGAGCTGGCGGGCCAGGGCGAGCTGTTCGAGGAAGGCCTCCTCCTCCTCCTCGCCGCCCGCGTGCAGCCCCGTCTCGCCCAGGGCCACCACGCGGCCGCCCTCGAAGTACTCCGGCAGGTGGCCCAGCACCTCCGACAGGCCCCGGCGGGGGATGCAGCGCGGGTGCACGCCCAGGGCGGCCCAGGCGCGGATGCCCAGCCGCTCCAGGCGCGGGAGCTGTCGTTCGACCAGGTGGTCGAAGTGCTGACGCAGCCCCTTGGCCGTGGCCTCCGGGAAGTGATGCGCCACCACCAGGGCCCGCTCCACGCCGAAGAAGCGCATGGACTCCAGGTCCTGGTCGGTGAGGGCCTCCGGGTGGAGGTGCGCATCGAAGAGGGGCAGCGGCTCGGGCACGGGCTCGGTTCTCCTCTGCTTCAGTCCTGGCCCAGCGCGACGCCCTCGTTGCGGGGATCGCTGGACGAATAGCGCAGGTGCGTGCGCGGGTCGCTGTAGACGGCCTCCGCGTCACCCCAGGCCTCCACCCGGCGAATCTTATGGCCTCGGGCCTCCAGCGCGGAGAGCGTCGCCGGCTCCAGGCCCCACTTGTCCACCCGCAGCTCGTCCGGGAGGTACTGGTGGTGCAGCCGGCCGGCGCCCACCGCGCGCGTCACGTCCATGCCGTGGTCCACCACGTTGCTGATGGCCTGGATGACGGTGGTGGGGATGGTGGAGCCGCCAGGGCTGCCCACCGCCAGCATCACCTGCTTCGGGTCCTCCTTGGAGAACACCAGCGTGGGCGCCATGGAGGACAGGGGCACCTTGCCGGGCTGGACGGCGTTGGGCTCCCCGGTGACGAGCCCGTACGCGTTGGGCACGCCCGGCTGCGCGGCGAAGTCGTCCATCTGGTCGTTGAGGATCACGCCGGTGCCCTTGCCCACGATGCACGAGCCGAAGCTGTAGTTGACCGTCGTCGTCATGGCCACCGCGTTGCCGTCCTTGTCGATGACGGAGATGTGCGTGGTGTTCTTCTTCTCCGGCACCGTCGGCTCCGGCTCCAGGGCCCCTGGCTCGGGGCGCAGCGTGGAGGCCGGGCCGCCCTTCACCGGCGCCAGGAGCGACGCGCTGGCCGTGGCCTTCTTGGGGTCGATGCTGCCCGCCAGGTCCGCGATGTGGCCGGGCGACACCAGCCGCTCCAGCGGCACCTGCACGAAGGCCGGGTCCCCCAGGAACTTCGCGCGGTCCACGTAGCTGCGGCGCACCGCCTCCACGTAGAGGTGCAGCGTGTCCGGGTCGCGGTAGGGCACGCCCTGCGGACGCAGCTGCTGCAGCATGCCCAGCACCTGCACGACGGCGAGGCCTCCGGCGCTGGGGGGCGGCATCGTGAGGATGCGGTGGCCCCGGTAGGTGGTCTCCAGCGGCGCGGGCTTGCGCGTCCGGTACGCCGTCAGGTCCTCCTGGGTGAGCACCCCGCCCGCGTCCTTCACCGACTTCACCAGCGCCTGCGCCACCGGGCCCGCGTAGAACGCCTTCGCGCCGCCCTTCGCGATGAGGCCCAGCGTGCGCGCCAGGTCCGGCTGCTTGATGACGTGGCCCACGGGGGGCACGGTCGGGTTCCCCTGCGCGTCGGGCACGAGGAAGATGCGCGTGGCCTCCGGATCCGTGCGCAGGCACTCCGCGCGGCCCGTCGCCATCTGCTGGTACTTGGGCGTCACCCAGAAGCCCTGCTTCGCGAGCCGGATGGCCGGGGCCAGCACCACCGCGGGCTTGAGCTTGCCGTGCGTCGCGAGCAGCTCCAGGTAGCCGGCCACCGCGCCCGGCACCGCCACGCTCAGCGCGCCGTCGGTGGACAGCCCCGGCACGAGCGCGCCGTCGCGCAGGTACATGTCGCGGGACGCGGCCTTCGGCGCCACCTCGCGGAAGTCCAGCACCCGCGTGTCGCCCGACTTCGCGTCGTGCACCAGCGCGAACCCGCCGCCGCCCACCCCGGAG
>NZ_RAWB01000042.1 GCF_003612055.1 Corallococcus llansteffanensis | reverse complement strand
CCCCCCGGGTGGCCACTCCACCCCGGACATCCCACCGTACCGCCAGGAAGTCCCCCTTCACAACCCGCCCGCGCGGGGAGGAGCGACACCATGGCGAACAAGAAGCAGCAGGACCCGCAGCCCGTGAAGCACGTCCAGGCGACGCGGCCGGAGCCGTGGCCCGGCATCCAGGGGCGCTCCCAGGAGCACGAGGAGGAGCTGCCCACGGGAACGAAGCGCGCCGAGCAGGCGAGCGTCACCGAGGCGCAGCGCAAGCTGGAGAAGGACGTGGAGTCGGACGAGCCGACGCGGGAGTAGCCAGGACCACCCCTGCCCCCGTGCACGACGCACGGGGGCGAGGGGACAGGCCGGCGGCTCGACCGCTAGAACAGCAGACGCGTGGGGTGCTCGAGCAGGCCCTTCAGCTCGCGCAGGTACTCCGCGCCGGTGGCCCCGTCGATGACGCGGTGGTCACCCGACAGCGTCACCGTCATCACCTTGCGCACGACCACCTGTCCATCGCGCGCCACGGCCTTCTCCGCCACCGCGCCCACCGCGAGGATGGCGGACTGGGGCGGGTTGATGACGGCGATGAACTGGTCGATGCCGTACATGCCCAGGTTGCTCACCGTGAGCGATCCGCCGGTGTACTCGGCGGGCTTCAGGGCGCGCTTGCGGGCACGCTCCGCCATGTCGCGGGACTCGGCGGAGATGGTCTGCAGGCCCTTCAAGTCCGCGTCGCGGATGACGGGCGTGATGAGCCCGTCCTCGATGGCGACCGCGATGCCCACGTCCACGGTGCCGTAGTGCAGCACCTGGTCGCCCTGGAGCGACACGTTCATCTTCGGGGAGCGGCGCAGCGCGATGGCCGCCGCCTTCACGATGATGTCGTTGACGGACACCTTCACGTCCAGCGCCTTGGCCTCCTCGCGGATCTTCACCGCGGCCTCCATCTCCACCTCGACGGTGAGATAGAAGTGCGGCACGCCGGGCTTCACCTCCGCCATGCGCTGGCCAATCACCTTGCGCATGGACGACATGGGCACGGCCTGGGGCTCCGGACGGGTGCCGAAGGCGCGGGCCTCGGGCTGCGCACCGGCCTTCTTCGCCGTGGGCGCCGCCTGCTGGGCGGGAGCCTTCGCCAGGCCCTGGCCCAGCGCCTGCTCCACGTCGCGCTTCACCACGCGACCGAGCGGACCGGAGCCGCGCACCTGCGCGAGGTCCAGCCCGCGCTCCTGCGCCATCTTCTTCGCGAGGGGGCTGGCGCGCAGCCGGCCTCCACCACCGGAGGCCGGAGCGGCCTCGCGGCGCAGCGGGACGACCTGGGCTCCAGCGGGCGCGGACGGAGCCGCGGCGGCGGGAGCCTGGGGCGCGGCCGCCTTCGGCGCGGAGGGCGCGGCTGCGGGAGCCGAAGCCCCGGCCTTGGCACCCTTCGGGGTGAGGTACGCGATGGGTGCGCCAACGGTGGCCAGATCACCCTCGCCCACGACGATGCGCGCGAGCGTGCCGTCGTCGTACGCCTCCACCTCGAGGTTGGACTTGTCCGTCTCCACCTCGGCGATGGCGTCACCGGAGGAGACCTTGTCGCCCTCCTTCTTGAGCCACTTGATGATCTTCCCCTCCTTCATCGTCGGGGAGAGCGAGGGCATCAGGATGGCGAGGCCCTCACCCCCGCCGGACGCGGCGGTGGCCTCGGTCTTGGGCGCGGACGGCGCCGCGGCCTTCGGGGCCTCGGGCTTCGGAGCTTCGGTCTTCGCGGGAGCGGCCGCGGCGGGCTGTCCGCCGGAGACCTTCTCGCCCTTGGCGCCGAGGTAGCCGATGGGGGCTCCCACCGTCGCGACCTCGCCTTCGGGCACGGAGATCTGCAGCAGGAAGCCGTCGTCGTACGCCTCCACCTCGAGGTTGGACTTGTCCGTCTCCACCTCGGCGATGGCGTCTCCGGAGGAGATCTTGTCGCCGACCTTCTTCAGCCACTTGACGATCTTCCCCTCCTTCATCGTCGGGGACAGGCTGGGCATCTGGATGGGCGTCGCCATCGCTCAGGCTCCCTCGCGGTACAGGACCTTCTTGATGGCCGCGATGATCTTGGGCGCGTCCGGCTGGGTCGCGTTCTCCAGGTTCGCCGCATAGGACATGTTCACGTCGAGCCCGGTGACGCGCACCACGGGCGCGTCCAGCTCGTCGAACGCCTGGGACTGGATGAGGTCCACCACGGACGCGCCAATGCCGGCCAGCGCCCAGCCCTCCTCGCAGATGACGGCGCGGTTCGTCTTGCGCACGCTCTTGAGGATGGCCTCCTCGTCCAGGGGCCGCAGGGTGCGCAGGTCCAGCACCTCCACGCTGATGCCTTCCTTCGCCAGGGCCTCCGCGGCCTCCATGCAGAAGTAGTACATCCGGCTCCAGGTGATCAGCGTGACGTCGGTGCCCTCACGCTTCACGTCCGCCACGCCCAGGGGGACGATGTGCTCACCCTCCGGCACCTCGCCCTTGAGCGCGTAGAGCCGCTCGCCCTCGAACATGATGACCGGGTTCTCGTCCCGGATGGCGCTCTTGAGCATGCCCTTGGCGTCCGCGGGGGTCGCCGGGGCAATGACCTTCAGGCCGGGGAAGTGCGCGTAGTTGGCCTCCAGCGACTGGCTGTGCTGGCTGGACAGCCGGCCGCCCGCGCCGCCCGGGCCGCGGAACACGATGGGGCAGCGCAGCTGGCCGCCGCTCATGTGGCGCAGCTTGGCCGCGTTGTTGACGATCTGGTCCATCGCCAGGATGGCGAAGTTCCAGGTCATCATCTCCACCACCGGGCGCAGGCCCACGGCGGCGGCGCCCACGCTCAGGCCGGTGAAGCCCAGCTCGCTGATGGGCGCGTCGATGATGCGCGCGCTGCCAAACTTGTCCAGCAGGCCCTGGGACACCTTGAAGGCGCCGTTGTAGCGACCCACTTCCTCGCCAATGAGGAACACATTGGCGTCGCGCTCCATCTCCTCGGCGAGCGCCTGGTTCAACGCTTCGCGATACATCAACTCGGGCATCGTCGGCTCCGAACTCGAACTCGAAAGGGTTGTGCCTGGGGGTAGGACCGAGCGCTAGCGGCTCAGGCCCGCCTTCTTGTCAGCCGCCTCGGCCTCTGCGCGGGGCTCCAGGTCCCACGTCACCTTCAGCTCCTGGCCGGACGGGTACTTCGGCCAATGGGTGACCTTCACGCCCAGCACGCGCTCGCGCGGGCGCACGTCCTCCTCACCCGGCTCCACGATGGTGTCGCGCCACAGCTCGTCCACGCTGGGCTCGGGCGACTCGTCGGCGAACTTCACCGCCGCGTCCACCGTGCGCTTCTCCTCCTCCTCGATGGCCTCGAAGTCCGCGTCCGACAGCCCCAGCTTCTGCTTCAGCGCGTACTCGCGCAGCTTGGGGATGGGATCGTTGCGGCGCTCGTCCTCCACCTCCTGCTTGCTGCGGTAGGTGGCCGGGTCCGCCATCGAGTGGCCACGGAAGCGGTACGTGTTCGCCTCCATCAGCACCGGGCCCTTGCCCGCGCGGCAGTACTCCGCCGCGTCCTTCACCGCCTCGTACATCTTGAGGACGTCCATGCCGTCCACGGCCTCGCCCCGCATGCCGTACGCGGAGGCGCGCTTGTGGATCTCCGGCACCGCCGACGTGCGCGCGATGGCCGTGCCCATGCCGTAGCGGTTGTTCTCGCAGATGTAGATGACCGGCAGCTTCCACTTCTGCGCCATGTTGAAGGTTTCGTGGAACGCGCCCTGGTTGGCGGCCGCGTCGCCGAAGAAGCACACCGTGACGCGGTCCTCGTTGCGGTAGCGCGCCGCGAAGGCCATGCCGGCCGCGAGCGGAATCTGCCCGCCGACGATGCCGTAGCCTCCGTAGAAGTGGTGCTCGATGTCGAAGATGTGCATCGAGCCGCCCTTGCCCTTGCTGTAGCCGGTGCCCCGGCCGAACAGCTCCGCCATGATCATCCCGGCGTCGCTGCCGCGGGCGAGCGGCTGCCCGTGGTCGCGGTAGGCGGACAGCATGTAGTCATCCGGACGGATGGCCTCGTTGCAGCCGACCGCCACGGCTTCCTGGCCGATGTAGAGGTGGCAGAAACCGGCGATCTTCCCCAGCGTGTACTGCTGGCCCGCGCGCTCTTCGAAGCGACGGAGGAGGTACATCTTCCGGTACATCGTCAACAACAGGTCCTTCGAGTACGCGCTGGCCACCGCGGCATGCCTCCGTCTGGGCCGCCCCTGTGGACCCGAGGGGGAAGGGCGGCGAACGCCGTGCGCCTCTTAGCGCGCGGCCAAGGGACTTCCAAAGCCTTTCAGAACCGCTCTCCGCCACGCCTTCCTTTCAGGCGCGGTGCGTCACGTCCTCCAGGGCAAAATGTGGCACCGACACGATGCCGTCCCGCAGCTCCACGGCCCGGCCCGAGTGGTCCGTGGCCAGGTGGATGACCGTCGCCTCCGGGAAGCGGTGCCGGTAGTCATTGGCATGGGTGGGCTCGTTGTCGAACGCGGCCACCACCGTGC
Organism: Corallococcus llansteffanensis; assembly: GCF_003612055.1. Taxonomy (GTDB): domain Bacteria; phylum Myxococcota; class Myxococcia; order Myxococcales; family Myxococcaceae; genus Corallococcus; species Corallococcus llansteffanensis. The sequence continues at coordinate 24,727 of NZ_RAWB01000042.1, read as the reverse complement.
CCATGCGCCCCAGGCGGGCGTGCGCCTCGCGCTTGAAGGCGTCGTCGTCCTCCGCGAGCGTGGGCTTCATCACCAGGTGCACGCGGCCACCCTCTCCGGGGGGCGTCACCATTCCGCAGCGCGCCAGGCACGCCACGGTGCCCTCCCGCATGCCCTCGTGGCGCCCGGTGAGGTACACGACCTGAGCGCCCGTCGCGGCCACCGCCTGGAGGAAGGCCCCTGCCCCTTCGATGGCCTCGTCGGAGACGCAGTAGGCGCTGGTGAAGAAGCGCTCCTGCCAGAAGGCGCGCGCGTCGGAGAACAGGCGCTCCACGTCCGCGTCGCCCAGGCCACACGCGCGCATGGCGGCGCGCATGTCCCAGCCCGTCTCCCAGTGGTGGGGTTCACAGGCGGACAGCAGGCCGAGCGACCGCGCGTCGCCGTACTCCCTCAGGATGCGGGCCTGACGGGGGCGGTTGTCGAAGAGCGTGGAGTCCAGGTCGAACGCCAGGACGGCCTGGGGGCCGAGCGAGCGGGCCTTCTCCAGGATGCCCCGGAGCGTGTCGCGCCAGTCCGGCCGCACGCGTTGCTTGAGGTCTTCAAAAGCCATGGACGCCGGAAGATACATGCCCCCGGCGCGGGGCTGGCCATCAAATCACGCGCCCGCGCGCCAGGCGGCTGGCTGGATGGGCACGGACCCTGCGGGCTCCGGAGCCTCGACGGGCTGCGGGAAGTTCTGCATGCGCTGGATGCCGTTGCGATCCAGCACCAGCCGGACCCGCTGCGCGGACTCCTTGCGCGTGCCCGCCTCCATCACCGTGAAGCGGAACACCAGGTCCACCGGGTAGCGCTTCGCGCCCCGGATGTGCCCCACGGAGAAGTCCTCCAGGTCCACGTACTCCAGGGCGAACTCCGGCTCGTCCATGTCGCGCAGGAAGCGCCCCACGTTGAGGCGCAGGATGTCCGTGACGCCGGTGAGCCCCCGCTCCGAGCGGGGCAGGAGGCGCGCGTCCAGCACGATGCGCTTCTGGTAGCGGATGACCGCCTCCGACAATTCCCCCTGGGACACGGTGAGGAAGTCGTCGTGCAGCCGCAGCGCGGACACCCCGGCGGGCACCTTCACCGCGGGGCCGTAGTCCACCCGCTCCTCGCAGATGCCGATGGTGCGCGCCGTGACGGGGTCCACCAGGTCCGTGGTGCGGTCGTACAGGTGCGTGGCGGCGAAGCGGCTGAACATGCGCCGCAGGCCTTCCTTGATGCGGTCCTTCATCATGTAGCCGACGACGGCCACCAGGAAGAAGTTGAGGCTCACCTGCGTGAAGCGCACCTGCGCCCAGAGCGCCACCGACGTGGCGAAGGCCATGGCCACGCCCGCCGCGATGGCGAACAGCACCTCCTCCCAGCCCTGGCGGCGCTGGCGCCGGCGCGAGGACAGGAAGAGCACGTTCATGCAGAACTTCTTCAGGAAGCCCAGCCGCTGCATGTACTCCTCGTTGTCCCCGGTGGGGCTGAGGACGCTGCGCAGCCGGTGCTCCTTGCGGTAGGACTCCTCGCGCAGCACCGCCTCCATCAGCCCCTTGCGCAGGGGCAGCCACGGCCCGCTGCGCGGCAGCGCGTCCATGTCCGCCACCGCGCGGCGGAAGAACTGCTCCACCAGCAGGCTGACGTACTCGTCCACCAGCCGCAGCGACGCGCGCGTCTTCTCCTGGAGCTTCGCCTCACCCGTCGCGCGCAGCCACGCGCGGAAGCGCTCCAGCACCGCCGGCACGCACTCCCCCGCCGAACGCACCACCGTCTCCAGGTCCGCGCGGCCCGCGTCGCCGGCCTTCGACTCGCAGCGCAGTTCCACCGTGGTGGCGAACCGGCGCAGCGCGCCGCGCAGCACGCACGAGAGCAGCTTCGCCTGGTAGACGACGTCCGACTCCGGCGCGAGCCCCGTGCGCTGCCACGCCTCCAGCTTCAGGAGCGGCGAGCCCTCCGACGCGAGGATCTCCGACAGCCCCATCACCGGCGTCTTGAAGCGCACGTAGTTGTGGATGTCCGCGTAGAAGTCCGCGCGCGGGTACGTCTCCGCGTCGATGTTCAGGCTCGACGGCAGGAAGAGGTAGGCCTCCACGAGGTAGCGCGTCTCATCAGCGCCCGTCGGCTGGTACTCGAGCTTGATCTCGAACTGCTTGCGGTCGTGGACGTCGAACCGGCTGTGGAGCGCTTCAGGGGCCTGGGACACGGAGCCCACTTTACGTCACAGGCCTGTCACACGGGAGCCACCCCCGCCGAAGGGAGGGGGCAGCGTCCGGGGCGACACACCCCCAGGGGCCTCAGGCCCTCAACCGTTGGTGCCCGTACGAGAGGACGACCCCGGCAGCGCCCCGGGGACGACGTCCCCCACGGGCAGCGGCGCGCTCTTGGGCTGCGGCTTCGCGTTCCACACCCGCGTGGCCAGCACCAGGCCCACCAGGGCCAGGGGCAGCATGGCCAGGGGCCAGGGGCGCCAGTTGGCCGGGTCCTTCATCGCGTCGCCCGTGGGCAGGATGCGCCCGTACACCAGGGCGTGGATGGCCGTGCCCGCGTACACCGCGCCATCGATGATGCCCACCACGACGCCCGCGTTCTTCTTGCCGCCGAAGTCCATGGTGGCCGTGCCGGACAGCATGCCGTGCACGCCGATGACGCACAGGGACATGAACACCACGGACCAGCCCGCGCCCTGGGTGCCCAGCAGGAACACCGCGCCCACGGCGCCCAGCAGCAGGCCCGCGTAGAGCACCGCGGACACCGGCCCGCGGCGCGAGTCGAAGATGCGGTCGCTGATGACGCCCGCGAACATGCCGCCCAGGATGCCGGCGACGCACGACAGCATGCCCCAGTTGGACGCGACGAAGCCGCCCGACTCCCCCACCGCCTTGGCGTACTTGGGGAACCACTGCATCACCGCGTTGCGCAGGAAGCCGCTGCAGAACTCCACGCCCAGGATGATGAGGATGATGCGGTTGCTCAGGAGCTTCTTGAAGAGCTCCGGCACGGACGGCGCGGGGCCCGTGTCCCCGCTGGACGCATCCTGCGTGTCGAAGTCCGGGTGGCCCGTCTGGCCCGGCGTGTCGCGGATGACGAACGAGTCCAGCACGAAGAAGACCACGAGCAGCCCGGCGGGGATGAAGAACACCCACCACACGGGCGCGGCGTCCGCGATGAAGCGGCACCAGTCGAACGCGAAGTACAGGCCCAGCGAGATGAGGATGCCGAACACGCCGCCCAGCTGCCCGCGCTCGCGCACGTGGAACCACGACGCGTTCACCTTGACGATGGAGACCGCGCCGAAGCTCTGGAAGTACATGTTGACGCTGTAGAGGAACGCAAGCCACGCCACGATGCCGCCCGGGGGCGCCCAGCCGTTCTTCAGCACCGCGTAGACGAGCCCACCCATCGCCACGTTCGCCACGGCGGAGCCGGCCGCGGACAGCAGGATGGTGAAGCGCCCGCCCAGCTTGTCCGTCAGCGGGCCGTTGAGGAGGAAGGCCACGCCGTAGGTGAGCGTCCCCCAGAAGAAGATGGTCGCGAAGTCCGCGTTGGACGTCTGCTGGCCCATGGCCGTGGTCGCCACGTTGAGGTTGTAGCGCCCCATGTAGAGGAACGCGTACGTGAGCCCCAGCGGGAACCAGTTGAAGAAGCGGCGACGGCGGAACGCCTCGCTGTGCCCCAGCTCCACGCGCGGCAGCCGCGAGAGCACCAGGCCAATGGCCCCGAGCAGGATGACGATGGGCAACAGCTGGGTCAGCCACGGGGGCAACGACGGCATGCGACGAACCTCACCTGGACGGGGGACGGGACGGGGAGCACCCTACCCCGTCCCTCCACGCCCCGGAAACAGCAAGCCGCTCCGGCGCGCCAGGGCCCCTCAGCCCAGACGGGCGAGCAGCCTCGTGAGGGACACCTCCGTCTTGGCGTCCGCGATGTCCCCCTTGCGGCACGCCTCCAGCACCGCCTGCACCGGCCGCCACTGCAGGTGGATGCCCTCCTCCAAGGGAGAGCCGTCCCCCTCCACCTCGCCCTGCGTCACGCCCGTGACGTCCACCGCAGCCGGGAAGACCTTCTCCGACAGGATGCCCGGCGCGAGGAAGAACGCGCCACCCAGCAGCTGGATGTCCTCCGGCCGCACCGCGTAGCCCGCCTCCTCCTTCACCTCCTCCGCCGCGCGGCGGCGCAGCCCCTCCTCGCCCTTGTCCGAGGGCTCCAGCAGGCCCGCGACGATCTCCTCCACGCGCAGGTAGCTCACCGGGTCCGGCACCGTCATGGACGACGTCTGCTCGCGTCGGAAGTACGCCGCCGGGCGCAGGTTCATCCGCGTCAGGACCTCCACGCCCCCCTCTGACGCACGGCGGTAGACGAGCACGGACACCGCGTCCAGCCGGGGCCGGTCCACCACGTCCACCCGGTACACCGACGAGGACGTGCCGTCCTGCCGCCGGTTGCGGCACCGCAGACGCCGCACCCGCAGGAACCCCTCGTCACAACGCGCCGTGGCGGAGAAATCCTCGATGATCTCGATGTCAGTCACATTGGAACTGCTGGGACGCATGTCTGCCTGCTCTCCTGCTGCACTGGTAGGTGGAGGTGCCACGGTGGCGTTGCTTGCCCGTGCACCCTTGATCCCGTAGGTTGCGCCGTCCTCAAGTCGTCACTCTCTTGAATCACGGATCCGCCACGAATGTGTCGCGCACTGCTCGGCCTCTTCTGTGCCTGCGCCCTGGCCCTCGCCTCGTGCATGCCTGTGCTGGAAGGCCAGGATTACCACCTCGAAGGTCAGGAGGTGCGGCTTACCCTCCTTCATACCTCTGACATCCACTCGCGGCTCATCCCGTACGACTTCACGCCGCTGAAGACGGACCAGGACCTGGAGCTCGTCCCGGAGGCCGGCCCGTTCGGTGGCGCCACGCGCATCGCGTCCATCCTCAAGCGGGAGCGCAAGCGCGGCGACCGCATCCTGCACCTGGACTCCGGCGACTGCTTCCAGGGCGCCCCCATCTTCAACGTGAACACGGGCGAGGCGGAGTTCCGCTTCCTCTCCGAGCAGCACCTGGACGCCGCCGTGGTGGGCAACCACGAGTTCGACGCCGGCGCGCTCAACTTCGTCCAGAAGGCGCGCAACTTCGCCAACTTCCCGCTGCTCGCCGCCAACTACTTCTGGGACGACGCGAAGGCCGCCGGCAACAACGGCGCCAGCATGGTGACCAACCCGTACACCATCAAGGTCGTGAAGGGCCTGCGGGTGGGCATCATCGGCATGGCGAACATCTCCTCGCTCAACTCCATCGTGGAGGGTGGCAACAGCCTGCAGGCCACCCCGCTGGAGCAGAACGAGGCCGCGCGCTCCTACGTGGAGCTGCTGCGTCCGGTGACGGACCTCATCGTGGTGGTCAGCCACCTGGGCCTCACCGAGGACCAGGACCTCATCCAGGGCTACGAGGCCTACTACGAGTACGGCCGCGTGAAGTCCTTCGTGGAGCGCTCGCACGACGCGTGGAAGGTGCTGGAGTGGTTCGGTCCGGAGGGCGACGAGAAGTCGGTGGTGCGCGTGCACATCGCGGGCGTCAACGGCCTGGACGTGGTGCTGGGCGGCCACCTGCACGTGGTGCTCAACCCCCCGCAGCTCGTCAGCGACCCCAGCGGCCGCAAGGTCGTGCTGTCGCACTCCGGCGCGTTCGCCAAGTACGTGGGCCGCCTGGAGCTGGTCGTGAAGATGCCCCAGCACCTGGGTGAGAACGAGGGCGCGGAGGTGGTGAGCCAGGACTACCACGCGTTCCCGGTGGACGGCCTCTGGTGCAACGAGCAGATGCGCAAGTACCGCTTCGACGACGACATCTTCTGGGACCCGGGGGAGTTCATCCAGGCCCCGGGCGTGCGCGAGGCCATCGAGGAGTGCCGCAAGCAGGAGGACCCGGAGACGACCGACCTGCTGGTGCCGTACATGCTGGGCATGGACTTCAAGCTCCAGCTGACGTCCATCTTCTCCTACGCGCCCATCGACGTGCAGCGCCGCAACAACTCCAACGGCGGTGACTCGCCGCTGGGGAACATCGCGGCGGACTCCATGCGCAAGCGCAACCGCGTGGAAGCGGAGATGGCGCTCACCAACTCGCTGGGCATCCGCGACAACCTGTACGCGGGCGTGGTGACGCAGGAGTCGATGTTCAACGTGTTCCCGTTCGAGAACACCATCAACATCATGTACCTGTCCGGCGTGGAGATGCAGGAGATGTTCGACTTCGTCACCGAGCGCTCCGCCGAGCGCGGGTGCGTGAGCCAGGCGCAGATCTCCGGCGCCCGCTTCACCATGGACTGCGCCCAGGTGCAGCTCAACGACCTGCGCATCGCCTGCACCCCGGCCACCGCGCAGCAGGACTGCCCGCAGACGGGCCGCGAGGGCCACGCGCCGTGGCAGTGCCTGGAGGACGCCAGCGGGTCGCGCTGCTGGGCCCACCCCGGCATCGACATCCAGATCAACGGCAAGCCGCTGGACAACAACGGCACCTACAAGGTCGCGGTGAACGACTACATCGCCAAGGGCGGCTCCGGCTTCACGGTGCTCAAGCGCAACACCACGCGCATCGAGACGAACATCAGCCTGCGCGACTCGCTCATCGGCTACATGCAGGGCTTCTGCACCTGCGATGACCTGCTGAAGGGCAAGGAGACGTCCAAGAACGGCACGCGCTGCGGCTCGCTCATCAACGGCACGTGGACGGTGGACGAGAAGACGCTGGGCGCCTGCCGGACGTCACAGACCTTCGAGGATGCGCTCAACAAGAAGGTGGGAAGCTGCTCGTGCCTGAGCCTCCTCAAGCTGCCGACGGACGAGAACCAGCGCGCGGCGGCCCTCCAGGCCTGCGGCGTGGCGGACCTGACGGCGGAAGGCGCCCTGGCCCAGTGCGCGGTGCCCCAGGGGCCGTCCACCGGCCGGTGCACCTGCCGCGACCTTCTGTCCGGTACCAACCCGACCTGCGGCACGGTGACGACGCAGCTTCGCTCCTTCTGTGAGAAGCCCACTTCCATGCCCATCGCGAACGCCATCGAGGATGGCCGCATCGGGCGGAGGGTGAAGTAATGAAACGACTCCTGCTGCTGTCCACGCTGGCCCTGGCTGCTGGCTGCTACACGAAGGAGTCCGAGACTCCGACCGGACTCACCTCGTTCCGCGTGGAGGTGACGACGCTGACCGTCGGTGACGGGAGCGGCGCGCTCCTGCCGGTGGTGAACGCGTGCGCCGCGAAGTACGGCAACGACCAGGCCGCGGTGCCGCCCGCGATGCGCGGCTCGGCGGAGTGCCCCTACACCCTGCCCCGCTCGGACGTGGACATCGGCCTGTCCATCACCGCGCTGGACGGCAACGGCGGGGAGATGACGTCCTTCAACGGGCCGGTCTCCTTCCGCGTCGTGCCGGGTGACATCACCGGCGACTACAGCAAGCGCTGGGCGAACCTCACCAACGGCAAGGGCACCGGCAGCGTGCGCGTGGCCCACCTTTACGGCGAGACGCACGTCTGGGTGCAGGATGAGCCCTTCGAGTTGGACTACGCGGATGGCGGCGTCGTGGGCGACCTGACGCAGGTGCCCCCGGAGCCCGCCACGCGCACGTTCGCGACGGGCCTGTCCACGCCCATCCGGTTCTCGGAGCCGGCCATCGCCACGCTCCAGCTGCCGGAGGCGGGCTTCGAGACGAGCGTCTTCATCAAGCAGTTCCTGCGCATCGGGCGCAGCCCGGAGGCCGGCGAGCCGCTGGTGCAGAACTGCGACCCGTCGGATCCGAACAACGGCCAGCAGATGAAGCTGCTCGTCACGGGCACGGACTCCAGCGGCTTCTACGTCACGGACATGACCGCCTGCCGCGTGCTGGAGAAGAGCCTCACGGGCGCGAACATCCAGACGCCGGAGCCGGACGGCTTCAACCCGGGCCGCTTCAACAGCGTCTACATCTACAACTACCAGTTCCCGGAAGGGCTGGACGCGGGCGACCTCATCTGGACGCTGTCCGGCACGGTGGCGGAGTTCACCAACACCACGCAGCTGAGCTTCCCCTCCTGGACCCTGCGGGAGAACGTGCGGCTGCTGCCGCAGAGCGAGTGGAACAAGTACCTGTCCCAGGTGCCCCCGGTGGAGATCAACGGCCGGCTGTGCGGCTACAGCGGGTCGCCGTACCTGGACGACCTCTTGTGCGGCTACAGCTACAAGAACTTCAAGATGGAGAGCCTGGAGTCGTCGCTCGTGAAGCTGCGCCGGGTGAAGTTCCCGCGCGTGTTCAAGAACTGCGACGCCAACGGCAACAACGACATGCCCATGTTCTGCCCCGCGGGCACGGGCGCGTCGCGCACCTGGAAGAACTGCTTCGAGGAGCCGGCGGATGACCCGGACCTCCCGGAGCGCCAGTGCGTCATCGACTGCACGCTGGGCATCGGGCAGTTCGCCGGGACCATCTGCGCGGAGAAGACGACGTACACGAACTTCGGCCAGTTCGTGGTGGAGATGAACCCCACGGGCCCCGCCGCCGCCGGCATGGACGAGTCCGTCCCCGCGCGCATCACCAAGCTGTCCGTGGGCACCACGCAGGTCAGCCCCGGCCGCACGCAGGCGGAAGGCTCGCGGCTCAACCTCTTCTGTGATCAGCCGGTGCGCGTGCGCTTTGGCGACGAGGACGTGGGCGTGGACCAGACGGGCACGCTCGTCGCGGCCAACACCCGGTTCGAGTACACCCTGCAGGGCAACGAGGTGCAGCTCGCGCTCGTGCGTGATGCCACGGCCACCCGCAACGCCAGCTGCCAGGTGGCGCCGGACTCGCGCTCGCGCATCAGCCTGCAGATCAAGGACGCGGTGCCGGACCTGAACCCGGACTGCAGCGAGACCGACGCCGACGCGGCGAGGGCCCTCCAGTGCAAGCAGCTGCACGCGGCCACCTTCGACGTCGTGGGCCACCTGAAGCATGTGGGCCCCGCCCGCCCCCGGTGGAACGTATTGCCGCGTGACCAGGACGACCTGTGCTGCTACCCCGGGCCCGGCCTGGAGTGCCCGAAGCCCATCAAGCCGTGCCCGTAGTCTTTCACCTTTAAAAGTCGCATCGCGCCCCGGTGGATTCCGGGGCGCAGGGAGGAGCGGTCTCCCCCGGACCGCTTCCTGGAGGGACATTGAAAACGTTGCAGACGCTGGCCCTGACGGGCCTGACCGCTCTTTCCGCGCCCGCTTGGGCCGGGGACTTCGTGGATACCCGTTTGTCGTTCGTCTTCGCGGACGACAACGTGCTTGCGGGCGCGGGTGAAACCACGCCCAACAGCCCCAACGCGCGCTTTGGCGCGGGAAACCAGAACACGCAGTTCTACGACAACTTCAACACCAAGTTCTCCGGCTTCGAGTCGCTGTCGAACGTGGTGCTCTACAAGCGCATGCCGGCGTTCTTCGAGGGCCTCACCACCGAGGCGGCCCTCACGCTGCTGGTGCTGGAGCGGCCCTCGGGCGGCGTCGACATCCTCGACAACTCCAGCTACGTGCGCCTGAACTACCAGCCGCCCGGCTGGGGTGAGAAGGAAGGCCTGTCGCTCACCGGCTTCCCGGTGTCCGCGGACCGCTTCCGTCTGGGGTACGCGTACCGCATCTCCTGGGGCGGCAGCCCCATCTTCACCAACCGCGCCACCGCGGCGGGCGTGCCGGGCGCCAAGCTCCAGCTCACGCGTGACCGCTGGTACGCCTACCTCGGCGGCAAGACGGCACTGGTGCTCAACGACCTCGTGCTGGAGCAGGAGACGCTCTACGGCGTGATGGGCGGCGCGGGCTGGGACATCCTGGAGACGCTGCGCGTGGAGGCCGGCGGCGGCTTCTTCCAGAAGGGCATCGTCCCGGGCCTGGCCAACCAGGGCATCGAGGCGAGCGTCAACGCCGCGGGCGTGTCCGGGCAGATCGTCTACCACGTGGGTGTGCCGGTCGGCACGAGCATCGACTTCCGGCTCTACAAGAACGATCCGGAGATCTACCAGCGCTTCTTCGCGCCGGAGCAGTACCCGGGCGGCCTGTCCTACTCCGTGTCGCTGGAGGGCAGCTACCTGACGCAGACGCTGGAGGATCCGGACACGTTCGGCGCCACCAAGCCCCAGGGCGCCACGGCCGCCGCGCTGCAGGGGCGCGCGAAGTACAACCTGTGGCGCTTCAACGTGCTGGCGCTCTACCGCAGCCTGTCCTTCATCCAGTTCGACGTGCCGGGCCTCCCGCCGTTCAAGGACTTCCCGTCCGGCACGGAGCTGAAGCCGGAGATGTTCTTCGCGGTGGGCGCGGACTACCACCTGCCCCGGCTGCACCTGACCCCGGGCTTCATCCTGGGCGTGCAGCAGCCGGCCTCCTTCCGCAGCCCGGATCCGTCGCTTGGCGGCAGCAACCCGCCCATCGGCCTCACGGGCACGCGCACGGTGGTGGTGCGTGACGCCAACCAGCTGAGCATCCTGCCCGCCGAGTGCGACGGCAACGACCGCTGCGACGCGCAGGCCATCTTCTCCGCGAAGGCCACGTTCCGCTGGGACCTGTCCGAGTCCGTGGCCGCGGTGGGCGAGGTCTACTACACGTACGACACCAACCGGACCACGTTCGAGGACGACGTGACGGGCGTGGCGCAGCCGAACTTCGAGAAGCCGCACGCGCTGGGCTTCAACACGCTGCTGCAGGCGCGCTTCTAGCCGTCACCGCTGTTCGCCAGTCTTCGCAAGTCCGGGGGGCCCGCCGTGCAGCACGGCGGGCTCTTCGTGTTTCCGGGGGGCCGCCTCAGGAGGCGGACGTCATGCGCACGACTTCGTCGAACGCGGTGAGGCCCTGGGCCAGCTTGCGCACGGCGGCCTCGCGCAGGGTGCGCATGCCGCTCTTGCGCGCCGCCTTCACCAGCTCCGCGTGGGGCGCGTCATTGGCGATGAGCTCCCGCACCTCGTGCGTGGTGGAGACGATTTCGAAGACGCCGGTGCGGCCCGAGTAGCCGGTGCCCCGGCACCTCACGCACCCCACGCCCTTCATCAGCCGCACCCCGCCCGGGAGCAGCGGCAGGGGCGCCTGGAGGGCCTGCAATTCGTCCGACGTGAGCACCGCCTCGTCCGCGCAGTGGACGCAGACGCGCCGGAGGAGGCGCTGGGCCATGACGCCCAGCAGGCTCTGCGCCAGCAGGAAGGCCGGCACGCCCAGGTCCTTCATGCGCGCCACCGCGCCCAGGGCGTCGTTGGTGTGCAGCGTGGAGAGCACCAGGTGGCCGGTGAGCGCGGCCTGGAGCGCGTTCTCCGCCGTCTCCGCGTCGCGGATCTCCCCCACCATGATGACGTCCGGGTCCTGGCGCAGGATGTGGCGCAGCGCCCCCGCGAAGTCCAGGCCCACCTTGGGCTGCACCTGCACCTGGTTGAAGGCGTCCCACACCATCTCGATGGGGTCTTCAATCGTGGTGACGTTGACGTCCGGGCCCGCCACCGCCTTGAGGGCGGAGTACAGCGTCGTCGTCTTGCCGCTGCCCGTGGGGCCCGTCACCAGGATGAGGCCGTGGGGCTGATCAATCCATGACTCGAAGTGGCCCTTCTCGTCCGGCTCGAAGCCCAGCTGGGCGATGTCCTGCACCAGCGTCTCCGGGTCGAAGATGCGGATGACCACCTTCTCGCCGAAGGCGGTGGGCAGCGTGGAGACGCGCAGCTCCACCTCGCGGCCGTCGCGCTCCGTCTTGATGCGGCCGTCCTGGGGGCGGCGCTTCTCGGAGATGTCGATGCGCGACAGCATCTTCACGCGCGACACGATGGGCGCGTGCACCTGCGCGGGCAGCGTGTAGACGGGGTGCAGCACCCCGTCGATGCGCAGCCGCACCACGCTGGTGGCGCGCTTGGGTTCGACGTGGATGTCCGACGCGCGGTTGTCGAACGCGTAGCGCAGCAGGTAGTCCACGGCCTGCACCACCGGCCGGTCCGACGCCTCCAGCTCCTGGGTGCCGCTGAGCGACACCAGTTGCTCGAAGTTGCCCATCTGCGTCTGCGCGCCGCCGAAGTCGTCCGCGGCGCGCGCCAGCGTCTTCTTGAAGCCGTAGATGTCCGCGATGGACTTGAGGATGTCCGTCTTCGCCGACAGCACCGGCTCCACCGGTTCGCCGGTGAGCCGGTGGAAGCTCTCGAAGAGCTCGCGGTCGAAGGGGTTGGCCACCGCCACGCGCAGCCGGCCCTGCTCGGTGCGCTCCAGGGGCAGCAGCACGTGCTTCTGCGCGTAGGGCCGCGACACCGTGCGGGTGGCCAGCGCCATGTCCATCTTCAGCGGGTCCAGCTTCCGGTACTCCAGCCCCGCCGCGCGCGCGGCCGCCTCCGTCACGCGGTCCTCGTCCAGCACGCCCCGCCCGCCTGGCGCGGGAATCTGGAAGGCCGCGATGACCTCCACGGGCGAGACGTCGTAGCGGGCGGCGTCCTTGCCCGCCCCACCCTGCTGCTTGAGGACGCGGGCCCTCGCCGCGGGCTCGCGCGCCAGCACCTCCTGCGCCTGCTGCGGGGTGAGCAGGCGCTGGGCCACCATCGCCTCCAGCAGGAAGGCGACGGTGAAGTCAGCGCTGCTCCGGGACGGGGCGTTGCCTCCGGGGGGTGCCGCCTGGGTCAACCGTTCCTCCTTCTGCGGGTGGCCAGGAGCAACACCCCGAGCCCCGCGAGGAATGCCGCGGCGGACGCGGGCGCGCCCTGGCAACCACAGCCATCCGGCCCGTCCGACGGGCCGCCCGTCCCGCCGTCGGTGGGCGGGGGCGGAGGCTGCGTCCCACCGTCGCCGCACAGCGCGCAGGTGCCGCCGTCCGTCTTGGTGAAGGGGTCGTAGCACCGGCCGCTGTTGTCACACGCGAGCCCGTTGGGGCAGTCCTGGCTGTTGCGGCAGCTGGCCAGACAGGCCGCGCTCTCCCCGAACGGCGTGCACTGGAGCGGAGAGGAGCAGGTGCCCTCCTCGCAGTCGCGGAAGCAGAAGCGCTGGCCGCCGGTGCCGGCGGGGCGGCAGGTGTTGCCCGGGGCGCAGGTGCAGGTGGAGACCGAACAGGCCTCCGTGCAGACGCCCTGGGGGTTGCCGTTGAGCTTCAGGCACTCCTGGTTCGTTCCGCACTCGGAGGTCTGCGTGCAGGGCTCGCCCACGCTGCGCGTGCCGGACTGCTGGGTGATGCAGGCGTGGTCACAGGTACGGCACGCATAGCCGGCCGAACCGCACTGGGCGTTGCTGGCGCAGTCCGCCACGCAGGCGTTTCCCTCCGGCAGGTTGGCGCAGGTGTAGCCGGAGCGACAGTCCCCCGTGCCCGGACGGCACTCGTCGAGACAGCGCTTGCCGATGGTGCCGACGTTCGCGCAGGTGGAGCCCAGCGGGCAGTCGGCGTTCCCCGTGCAGGACTCGGTGCAGTAGCCGCCCTTCCAGGGCGGGAAACCGCTCGTCGTGTCGGCCTCGGTGAGGCACCGGGACGCGGCCGCGCCACAGGTGCCCGCGCTCGTGCAGGGATCGCCCACCCGCGTCTCCTCGCCCACCGGGGACGGCAGACACGCGAACTGCGAGCCCGACACCACGGTCGAAGGACGGCACTGGTAGGGCGCGGGGCAGGCCCCGGGCACGCCATCCGGGCAGGCCTTGGTGCAGATCTTCAGGGCCTTGCCGCTGGTCGTGGACTGCGTGGACGCGCAGGTGAGCCCCCCCGAGCAGGGGGTGGTGTCACAGGGCGAACCCACGCCGCCCGTCTGCGGATAGCGCTGGCACAGCGCGCCCCGGTCATAGGCGGACAGCGTGCGCCGGCTCGTGCCCGGATCCAGCACGAAGTACATGACGGCGTTGTAGGTGGAGTCGTAGGTGTCGCCGAGGCCCAGGCAGTGGCCCACCTCGCGCATCACCGCCGTCTGGATGTCGACGAAGCCCGCCGGCGTGGGCGCTGCGGTCGTGAAGCGGTAGTCCGCGGCGTTGAGGAAGATGTCGCACTGGTAGACGTAACCGCTGTGCGTCAGCGGCACCGCCTGCGCGAGGCTGGTGCCGTTGTTGAGCACGTCCACGTAGGCGGGATCCGCGCGGTCCGTCACCCAGATGGCCGCCACGTTGAAGCTGTCCAGCCGGTCCTTCACGTCCGCGATGGGGACGGAGGTGGAGCGCCCCTTGTACGTGAACGCGGGCCAGGCGCAGGTGACGTCCTGCCACGCCTGGAACGCGGCCTGCACCGCGGTCTCCACGCGCGCCAGGTCATTGTCACCGGGCCGGGCGTTGCGCGCGTCCAGGTAGAAGGAGAACGGATCCTGGCTGCTGTTGAGCACCCAGTGGTTCAAGTACTGGTAGTCGTTCGGACCCTGCGCGCTCGCGGTCGCGGCCAGCGCCAGGACCCCGAGCAGGAAGACACTCCGCTGCAACCCACGATTCATCACCCGCACCTCTTCGCGTCACGTCGCGCGGGCGCCGGTCTGGCACCCGGAGCGTCACCGGGCGGACAGTCTAACCGCGAACCGCCCGCACGGTGGCATCCACCAGCGCCTCGGGCGTGGGGCGCTCCGCGATGGCGGCCACGTCGAGTCCCAGCTGCGCGAGCGCGGTCGCCGTCGTCGGGCCGATGGCCACCACCTTCGCCGAAGCGAGGGGCTCGCGGCCCGCGCCCTCCAGGAAGGCCTCCGCGGTGCGCGGCGAGGCGAAGAGCACCACCTGGGGCGGCGCTTCGGACAGGTGGGCCAGGGCCTCCGGCGGCAGGGGCGCGGGGGTGGAGCGGTAGGCCGTCACGCGTGTCACGCGCACGCCCAGGTCGCGCAGGCCGTCCTCCAGCTCCCGCCGGCCCTCTTCCGCCGAGGGCAGCAGCACGTCGTCATCAGGGCCCAGCAGGTCTCGCAGCGCGGTGAACAGCGCCGCTCCGGTGCCTTCCGCGGGCTCGGCGGCCACCGTCAGGCCAAAGGCCTCCACCGTCCTCGCGGTGCGCGGCCCCACCGCGGCCAGCTTCACGCGGGACAGCCGGTCCAGGGTGCCCGCGAGCCGCAGGGCCTCCAGGAACGCCTCCACGGCGGAGGGGCTCGCGAACACCACCCAGTGGTAGCGCTGCACGTGCTCGGCCGCGGACGCGAGCGGCCGGGGGTCCTCCGGGGGCCGCAGCTCCAGGAGCGGAAGGCTGAAGACCTCCGCGCCCTCGTCCTCCAGGAGGAAGCACAGCTCCTCGGCGCGCTCACGCGGGCGCGTCACCAACACTCGGATGCCTTCCAGTCGCCGGTCCACGGGCCGGCACTCTAGGCGCGGGACGTGTCGTCGCGGCGGCCGAAATCGCGCAGGATGTCACCCGCCCCGCGCGACAGCAGCTCCTCCGCGAGCGCCTCACCCAGTCGCTCCGCCTCCGGGACGGGGCCCTTCACCTCGCCCCGCACCACCCGGGTGCCGTCGGGACGGCCCACCAGCCCGCGCAGGTGGACCTGTCCGTCCACCACCGTGGCGTGGCCCGCCAGGGGCACCGTGCAGCCGCCCTCCAGCTTCGCCAGGAAGGCGCGCTCGGCCCGCACCGCGCCGCGCGTGGTGAGGTCCTCCAGGGGCGCGAGCAGCGCGCGCACGTCCGCGTCCGCTTCGCGGCACTGGATGGCCAGCACGCCCTGCCCCACCGCGGGCAGGCTGTCCGCCACGGACACCACCTCCGTGATGTGGTGCTCCAGGCCCAGCCGCTTGAGCCCCGCCGCGGCGAGCATCGCGCCCGCGAGCTTCAAATCCCGCGTCTTCTGCAGCCGCGTCTGCACGTTGCCGCGCAGGGAGACGATCTCCAGGTCCGGACGGCGCGAGCGCAGGATGCAGCTGCGGCGCAGCGACGACGTGCCCACCCGGGCGCCCGGCGGAAGCAGTGCCAGCGTGTAGCCCTCCGGGCTGCAGAACGCGTCGCGCGGGTCCTCGCGCGCCGGCACCGCCGCCAATATCAACCCGTCCGGGAACACCGACGTCATGTCCTTGAGGCTGTGCACCGCCACGTCCGCGCGGCCGTCGAGCAGGGCCTGTTCAATCTCCTTCACGAACAGGCCCTTGCCGCCCACGGCGGACAGCGGCGCGGACAGGAAGCGGTCGCCCTCGGTGGTCATCTCCACCAGCGACACCTCCAGGCCCGGGTTGCGTTCGATGAGCAGCGAGGCCACGTGGCGCGCCTGCCAGAGCGCCAGCGGGCTCTGCCGCGTCGCGATGCGCACGGCCTTCATCGCCGGCTCCCGGTGGCCGCCACGTTCGACGCCAGCTCCGCGCCGGGCGTGGGCTCGGGGTCCGGCGCGATGGCGGCGGCCTCTTCCTCGCTGAGGCCGAACAGCTCCGCGGCGGCGCCGGCCAGACGGTTGCCCTCGCCCTGCGGACCCACGGCGCGCAGCCGCGCGGTGGGCTCGTGCAGCAGCTTGTTCACGATGGCGCGCCCCATGGCCTCGATGCTCTTGCGCTGCTTGTCGGTGAGGCCGTCGCCCAGGCCCAGCAGCGTGCGCTCCACCTCCGCGCGGGCGATGCCCTCCGCGCGCTGGCGCAGGCGGGCCAGCACCGGCATGCCGTCGCGCAGCGCACGCTCGCGGGCGAAGCGCGCCACCTCCTGCGCCACCAGCCCGCCCGCCTTGTGCGCCTCTTCCGCGCGCGCGGCGGCGTTGTCCGCGACGAACTTCTGGATGTCGTCCACGTCGTACGCGTGCACCCAGTCCAGCGTGCCCACCGCGGGGTCGATGTCTCGCGGCACCGCCAGGTCCACCATGAACAGCGGCCGGCCCCGGCGCCCCTTGCCCAGCGCCCCCACGTTCTCACGGGTGAACAGCGGCACCGGCGACGCGGTGCTCGTCACCACCACGTCCGCGGACGCCAGCAGCGTGAAGAGGTCCTCGAAGGGCCGCGCGACGCCGCCCACCTCCGCCACCAGCGCCTCCGCGCGAGCGAGCGTCCGGTTGGTCACGATGAGCGTCCCCGCACCCGCGTTCTTCAGATGCCGCGCCGCCAGCTCGCCCATCTCGCCCGCGCCCACCACCAGCACTGTCTTGTCCTTGAGCCCGTCGAACACCTTGCTCGCGAGCTGCACCGCGGCGGACGCCATGGACGTGGCCGCGCGCCCCACCGCGGTCTCCGTGCGCACGCGCTTGGCGCAGCCGAACGCCGCCGCGCACGCGCGCGTCAGCTCCCCGCGCACCGCGCCCGCGCCCTGGCCGCGCTCGAAGGCGTCCTTCACCTGACCCAATATCTGCGCCTCGCCCAGCACCATGGAGTCCAGGCTGGAGGCCACGCGGAACAGGTGCACGAGCGCCGCCTCGCCCTGGTGCTCGTACAGGTGCTCCAGCGCCTCCGCGCCGCCCAGGGCCTGCAGCGTCTCCCGCGCGCGCTCCCGCGCCTGCTCCGCGCTGGGGGCCGCCAGGTACACCTCCACGCGGTTGCACGTGGACACCCAGAGCGCCTCCACCGGCGCCTGCGCCAGCCGCTGCAACACTTCCGTCTGCCGGGCTTCCGGCAATGCCAGCCGCTCCCGGATGCCCAGGGGCGCGGTGCGGTGGGACACGCCGATACAGATGAATTCCATGGCTACGGCATCCCCGGGCCAGCGGCGGACAGATCGTAGGACGACAGGAAGGACACCAGCACCAGGCAGAAGCCGGCCATGGTCAGCAGTGCCACGCGCCGCCCGCGCCAGCCGGCGAAGATGCGCGCATTGACGAGCGCCGCGAAGACGCCCCACGCGATGAACGTCGCCAGCTGCTTGCCGTCGAAGTTCCAGGCGATGCCCGGCACCGTGGTGACGAACAGCGCCCCGGTCGCCAGGGTGAGGGACAGCGCGATGAAGCCCCACACGACCAACCGCCGGTTGAGCGTGTCCAGGAACTCCAGCGAAGGCAGCCGCGCGAAGAGCAGCCCGAAGTGCTTGGTCTTCACCTGCCGCTCCATCAACAGGTACATGACCCCCACCCCCGCCGCCACGCCAAAGGCCGTCATTCCCAGCAGCGCGATGGTGACATGCACCGGCAACAGCGGCTGACGCACCGCGGCCGGGAGCGGCGCCGGCCCGCCATGCAACAGCATGCCGACGAGCAGCACCGCCACCGCCAGGGGCGTGAGGAACGCGCCAATGACGGGCTTGCGGTAGCGCACATCCAACGCCAGGAAGAGCGCCAGCAGGAGGAAGGCGAAGGTGGACATGCCCTGCGCGGGCCCCACCAGCCGGCCTCCCTGCGCCCCCAGCAGCTCGATGAGGGCAACGCAATGCATCAGGAGCCCGGTCCCCACGAGCACCCGCCCGGTGATGGCGAGCACCTGCGACTGGCGGACCAGGTAGGCGAGGTAGACGAGCGCTGCCAGCCCGTAGGCGTGGCAGGCGAGTGAGACGAGCGTGTGGCTCATGGCGGCAGGCTCATAACCACGGCCGAGGGGGCAATCAGCCCGACCTCAGCCCATTTTATCGAGAATGAAGGCCGCCAGCAGATCGGTCTCCGAGTTGGGCTTGCGCTCCGGAGAAGGAGCGCCCACTTCCGCCACATAGCCTGGAACGACCTCGTACGCGGAGTCCCCCACCAGGATGGAGTCGGCCATCTGTTCGGCCCCCAGCCGGGCGAGCTGCTCCTCCGTCTTCACCTTGGCCACCAGCTGGTGCGTGTCCTCGCCCGACACCAGCTGCACGACGTGGACGGCGGGGGTGAGGGGCCAGTCGCCCCCGCCCTCGACGGCCACGACCAGCCGGCCTTCGCGCAGGTCTGCTTTGTCCGCCAGGGCCCACTCCTCGAGCTGCGCCTGGGACAGGAAGAGCTTCGTCACCCCCACAGCCTACACCAGCGCCCTCCCGCGCGGGCCCGCGAAATGGTCCCCGCCACCCGGGCCCGGGCAGGGCCGGGGCCGGGCCCCACGCAAGGCGCCCCGGGGGCCTTGAAACAGCCCCCTGGAACGACACCCGGGCGTGCGCCGCGCGGACGGCCCCTCCCGCCCCCGTCCGGGCTCCCAACCAGACACCCGCGTGTGACACGCCGCGGGCGACCTCTGTCTGTAGAAAGACAACTCACCGCGACGGTAAGGGTTTTCACTTACCGGGTGCGGACCGCCCCCTCACGACACGTTTCTCTTGAGTTGAGACAAACGCCCTGTCAGGACGGATGGGCGATCCTCCCGTCTTGTTTTGTTCAACAGACATTGAAATTGCATTGCGAGTCAAACACGACCCTGACGTGTCTTGTTGACAGAGTTCGCCACACCAGACAGAAGACAAGAGTACACGCCTGTCTTGATTGGCGAGTTTCAACAGGAGTTTTTCATGGCACGCCTTCGCAAAGAATTGACCTCGCAAGCGCCGCTGACCCCTGCCCTGACGTCGTGGGCGGAGGCATTGGGTGACGCCATCGGCCGCGGCATGCTGCGCGCGCTGAACACGGGGATGCCGGTCATGGGAAGTGTCGCGCCGTCGCCGGGCAACGGCGCGGTGATGGCGGGCCGCCGCCGGGGTCGTCCGCCGAAGACGGTCGCGGGCGGGCCGGTGCCCATGGACCGCCGCTGCACCGTCAGTGGCTGCACCCGCGAGCAGCGCTCCAAGGGCCTGTGCTCCGCGCACTACCAGGCCGAGCGCCGCCGGCAGATCGCCACCGGCAAGCCCGCCTGAGCACCCGGAGTCCTACTCACCGCGCCAGGGGTCTCCGGGCGTGGTGGCCTTGAGCAGCTCCCAGGCCGCCATCACGTCGATGACCCGCTCCAGCTCATTGGGCAGGGAGCGGGCGCGCTGGGATTTGAGGTAGTCCTCCGTGAAGGCACGCAGGCGTGCGCCCAGGAAGAGCCGGGCCAGCGCGACCTCCGTCTGACCGGAGAAGTCCAGGAAGCGCAGGGCGAAGCCGCTGCGGCCCTCCTCCTCCGGGCCGCGCTCCTCCCGGACGATCTCCGCGCGGGTCTCCACGGGAGCCGCGCCCTCCTCCAGCGCGAAGCGGGCGCGCACCACGGTGCCCATGGGCAGGAAGAACGTGCTCGCGAGGAAGGCGCCGCTGACGCTCACGTTGATGGAGACGAGGTTGGCGGAGAAGCGCCGGCCACCCTCCCCGTCATCCATCCACAGGTCGAAGTGCGTGGCCAGCCGCGCGCGCGGGAAGTGCCGGTGCTCCGGCTCCCCCTGGTTCATCTCGATGCGCGGGGCGGCGGATGGGCGTGGGGCTTCCGCGCCGGCCAACTCCTGAACGCCCGTGCTCGCCTTCACGGCACCCTTGCGCTGCACCATCGAACCCTCCGGCCGTCGTCAGAACATGTGACGGCGCATGCTGATGTTCACCAGCAGCCCGATGCACAACATCACCGACAGCATCGAGGAGCCGCCGTAGCTCATGAGGGGCAGCGTGATGCCCGTCACCGGCAACAGGCCAATGACCATGCCGATGTTTTCGAACACCTGCCAGAAAAGTGTGGCCACCACCCCCACGGCGACGAACGCTCCGAAGCGGTCCCGCGCGCTGAAGCCCACCCCCAGCCCGAGGATGAAGATGCCGCCGTAGAGCAGCAGCAGCAGCAGGCAGGAGAAGAACCCGTGCTCCTCGGCCCACACGGAAAAGATGAAGTCCGTGTGCTGCTCCGGCAGGAAGCGCAGGCCCGTCTGGGTCCCCTCGCGCCAGCCCTTGCCGGTGAGCCCGCCGCTTCCCACGGCGATCTTCGACTGCGCGGCGTGGTAGCCCGAGCCGCGCAGGTCCGCCTCCGGATCCAACCACCCGGAGATGCGCTGGCTCTGGTGCTTCTTGAGGTGGTGGCGCACGACGGTGCTGCGCGGCTCCGGCATCTCGCGCACGTAGTCGTTCCAGATGATGAGGCCGCCCACGAGCACGCCCAGCACCAGCGTGCCGGCCAGGTACCAGCGCACCTTGCCGAAGAGGATGACGGTGCCCGAGGACAGGAAGATCATCAGCGCGGTGCCCAGGTCCGGCTGCACCAGCACCAGCACGAAGGGCACCATCACCACCAGCACCGGCTTCCACAGGCGCACGAGCCCGTAGGACGGTTGGTTGGGCTGGAAGTCGTCGTGGTAGACCTTGGCGAGCATCAGCACGACGCCAATCTTCATGAACTCCGCGGGCTGCAGGCGGAACGGGCCGATGATGAACCAGCTCTCCGCGCCCTTCGCCGTGTGCCCGAAGACGCGCAGCGCCAGGAGCCCCAGGATGTTGAGCACGTAGATGGGGAAGGCCATCCGTTGGATCCAACGGTAGTCCACCAGGCACACCATCAGGACGGCGCCCAGGCCCACGCCCAGGTAGAGCGCCTGGCTGGTCCACACAGGCGCCATGGGGGGCCGGGACGCGGACGCCAGGTTCCAGATGCCCAGCAGGCACACGCCCATGACGCACACCACGAGCCCCCAGGGCACGTGGGGCATCATCCGGCGCTCAATCCGCAGTTGCACTGTCGTCTCCGGTTTCCGAGGGCGGCTGCATGGGTTCACCCGGCAGGTTCACGCGGGGCGGCGGCACCACGGCGCGCGTGAGCGCGGACGCGTCCAGGCTGGGCGCCGGCGGCAGCGACGGCGTGTAGGGCTGGTTGGCGCGGGGCGGCGGCGACGTGGCGTCCTGGGCCTTCAATTCGAAGTACTTGCGCATCACGGCCATCGCCGTGGGCGCCGCGTCCACGCCACCGTGGCCGCCGTGCTCGTTGAGCACCACCACGGCCAGCTCCGGCTTGTCCGCCGGCGCGAAGCCCGCGAACCACGCGTGGTCGCGCTCGAAGTAGCTCATCTGGTGCGTCTTCAATCGCACGGTGCCGATGCGCGCCACCTGCGCGGTGCCCGTCTTCGCCGCGATGGACATCTCCTGCGGGATGCCCGACTTCATCCTCGCGCGGTAGGCGGTGCCACCGGGCTCCTGCGCCACCGCGACGAGGCCCTCCACGATGGCCTTCAGGTGCGCGGGGTTCATGTCCACGCGGCTCACCACCTCCGGCTTGAACTCCTCCATCACCTGGCCGTCCAGGTTCTCCAGCCGCTGCACCATCTGCGGCTTGTAGAGCTTCCCGCCGTTGGCGACGGCCGCGTACACCAGCGCGAGCTGCAGGGGCGTCACGTTGTCGTCGCCCTGCCCGATGGCGCTGTTGAGCGCCATGCCCTTGGTGTAGCCGCCGGGGGACGCTTTGTCGTGGTACGCGCTGGACGGCATGATGCCGGGCACCTCCGCCACCACGCCGATGCCGGTGGGGCGGCCCAGGCCCAGCGACTTGCCCATCTCCGCGATGGGGTCCAGGCCGATGGTGTCCGCCACCTTGTAGAACCACGAGTCGCACGACGCCTTCATCGCGTTCTTGCCGTCCAGCGGCCCGTGGCCGCTGTCCTTGTGGCAGCGCCAGACGCGCGCGCCCAGCCGGTAGCCGCCGGAGCAGTTCACCACCGTCTCCGGGCGGAACACGCCGGACTTGAAGGCGGCCAGCTGGGTGACGACCTTGAACGTGGAGCCCGGGCTGTAGTGCTCGGCCGCCACGCGGTTGATCATCGGGTGCAGGGGGTCGCGCGCCAGCGTCGCCATCTGCGACGGCGTCACGCGGCCCGTCAGGAGGTTGGGGTCGAAGCCGGGCCGGGACACCAGCGCCTTGATGAAGCCGGTGTTCACATCGATGGCCACCACCGCGCCCGTCACGCCCGGGAAGGCGCGCTCCGCCTCTTCCTGCAGGCGCATGTCCAGGGAGAGCACCACGTTGCTGCCGGCCGTGGGCGGAATCACCGCGTGCTCGCCCAGCTTGTCGTTGAGCTCTTCAATCGTCTGGCCGCGCGCGTTCACCACTTCCTTGCGCACGCCGTCCTGCCCGCGCAGCTTGGACTCGAAGTAGCGCTCCAGGCCGCGCCGGCCGATGTAGTCACCCAGCGCGTACTTCGCGCCGTCCCCGTTGAGGCGCTCCAGCTCCTCCTGGGTGATTTCGTTCATGTAGCCCAGCACGTGCGACAGCACCGTGTCCGCGCGGTAGTTGCGGTGCGGCACGGGCACCACCTCCACGCCGTCCAGGATGTCGCGCCGGGCGTTGAGCCGGTCGTACTCGTCGCGCGTCAGGTCCACCCGCACGGGCACCGGCATGAAGGGCGCGTTGCGGCGGCTCGCGCGCACCAGGTCCTCAATCTTCTTGCGCTGCTCGGGGTCCCACTGGAGCAGCTCTCCCAGGCGGGGAATCACCTGCTCGAAGCAGTCCGTGCAGAAGGCCGGCGTCACGAACGCATCGAAGGAGGGGCGGCTGTCCACCAGGATGGTGCCGCGCGCGTCCTTGATGACGCCGCGGTCGGCGCGCAGGCGCACCTCCTTCACGAAGTTCGCCACGCTCTTGGCGGCGTACTCTTCATGCCGGATGAGCTGCAGGCGGTAGAGCTGGATGGCCAGCGCCACGATGCCCAGCGACATCGCCAGGCCCAGCCACAGGAAGCGGCGCTTGAGGTCGCGGCCCGGGGTGGTGTTGCCAATCGTCGGAGGCGTCAACGGAGCATCCCCGCCGGACGCTCCTGGGCCACTTCGAAGCGCTTGAAGAGCGGGAAGAGCAGCAGCGCCGCCGCGCCCGTGAGCGCCAGCTGCACCGGCATGCCCGCCAGCAGCGGCGTCGTGGAGCCCTCCTTCACCGTGAGCCAGGTGAAGAACGTGGACAGCAGGGCGTGCATCAGGTCCGCGCCCATGGCGAACAGCGCGAAGGCCACCGGGCCGCGCACGTCCACGAACGACGCCACCAGCCGGCCCACGAGGAAGATGAACACGGCCAGGAACGTGAACAGGCCGGTGGGCTGGCCGCTCATCAGGTCCAGCAGGTAGCCCACCGCGAAGGCGGAGCACGCCCCCTCGGTGAGGCTTGCCCGGAGCGCGAGGAAGGCCACCAGCACCACCGTGACGTCCACGCGGCCCAGCACCAGCCCCGCCTGCTGGACGAACACCGACTCCAACGTGAGCAACGCCAGGGCCAGGGCCACTGTCACCAGGAACTTCATTTCTGCGCGCCTTCCGCCGAGGCCCCACCGGAGGCCATCGCACTGTAGGGGCTGCCTACCACGAGCACTTCCTCCAGACGGCTGGTGTCCACCGCCGGCTGGATGTCCGCGCCCTGGAACATGCCGTGTTCCTTCTTCTCCAGCTGCGTCACCCGCCCCACCACCAGCCCCGGCGGATAGATGCCGTCCGTGCCGGAGGTGATGATGAGGTCGCCGTCCTCCACGTCCTCCGTGCGCAGCATGTTCTCCAACTGCAGGGGGCCGTTGCCCGCGCCCGCCGCCGTGCCGCGCGCCCGCGAGCGCTGCACCCGGACGGCCACCCGGCTCTGCGGGTCCGTCACCAGCGCCACGTCCGCGTAGCCCCCCGTGGACCGGATGACCTGCCCGACGATGCCGTCCGGCGTCACCACCGACATGCCCCGGAACACCCCGTCCTTCTCGCCGCTGCTGATCCGCACCGACAGGAGCTTCGCCACCGGGTTGACGCCCACCACCCGGGCCGGAATCTCCGGCCCCGGCGCGGCCTCCGCGTACGCCAGCAGCTTGCGCAGCCGCCCGTTCTCCGAGCGCGCCTCGCCCAGCACCTGCACCGTGGCCCTCAGCTGCAGGTTCTCCAAACGCAGCGCGTCATTGTCCTGCCGCACCCCGCGCAGGTCCAGGTAGTTGCGCACGGTGCCGACGAGGCCGTCGATGCCGGCGGTGAGGCCCTGCTGCACGGGGGCCGTCAGGGCGATGACGCCCCGGTCGATGAAGTTCGGGTCGCGGCCCCGCCGGCCGCCCAGCAGGAAGGCGCCGAGCGGATACAGCAGGAGGGCGGCCACGAGGAGGAAGCGGCGGTACCGCTTGAGAAGAGAC
>NZ_RAWB01000429.1 GCF_003612055.1 Corallococcus llansteffanensis | reverse complement strand
GGTGGGGGACGCCGTGGAGGCCCGGCTCGGGTGGTGGAAGGCCCGGCTCCAGGACGCGCCGCCCGCGTTGCTGCTGCCCACGGACCTGCCGCGTCCGGCGGTGCAGACGTTCGAGGGCGCGCACCTGTCCTCGCGTGCATCACCCGCGCTCTCCCGGGCCGTCGAGGCGCTGGGCCAGCGCTACGGCGTGACGCCCTTCATGACGCTGCTCGCGGGCTTCCACGCGCTGCTCGCCCGCTACAGCGGCCAGGATGACCTGGTGATTGGCGCGCCCCTCGCGGGCCGTCAGCGCCAGGAACTGGAAGGGCTCATCGGCTTCTTCGTCAACACGCTGCCGCTGCGGATCCAGGCCTCGCGGGACGCGAGCTTCCGCGACCTCGTGGGCCTCGTGCGCGACGTCAGCCTGAGCGCCTTCGCGCACCAGGACCTGCCCTTCGAACAGCTCGTGAACGCGCTGCAGCTCGAACGGGACCCCAGCCGCACGCCGCTGTTCCAGGTGATGTTCGTGCTCCAGAACGCCGGCAGCCCCACGGACCGGACGCTGCCGGGGCTGTCCGTGGAAGCGCTGGACGTCGAGACGGGGATGGCGAAGTTCGACCTCACCCTCTTCGCCACGGAGACACCGGAGGGCTTGAGCTTCCTCTGGGAGTACAACACCGCCCTCTTCGAGGAGGCCACGGTGGCGCGCATGGCGGAGCACTACACGCGCCTGCTCGAAGCGGCCGTCGCGGAGTTCGAGCGCCCCCTGTCCCGCCTCCCGCTGCTCTCCACCGAGGAGCGCCAGCGGTTGCTGGAGACCTGGAACGACACCCGCGCCGACTTCCCGCGTGACGCGTCGCTGCCCGCCCTCTTCGAGGAGCAGGTCGTGCGCGCACCCGATGCCATCGCCGTGGAGTTCGAGGGCCGCCGGCTGACGTACGCGGAGCTGGACCTCCGCGCCAACCAGCTCGCGCACCACCTGCGGCGCCTGGGCGTGGACGTGGGCACGCTCGTGGGCCTGTGCACCGGCCGCTCGCTGGAGATGGTCGTGGCCACGCTGGCCATCCTCAAGGCCGGTGGGGCCTACGTCCCGTTGGATCCGACGTACCCGGCCGAACGACTGGGCTTCATGGCCCGGGACACGCGGCTTCCGGTGTTGCTCGTGCAGCCGGGCCTGGAGGCGAAGCTGCCGGCGCTGGACGCGCGGGTGGTGGTGCTGGAGCCCTCGTGGAGCACCTTCGCGCACGAGTCCCCGGCAGCGCCCCGCATCGCGGTGCCGGCCGAAGCGCTGGCCTACGTCATGTACACGTCCGGCAGCACCGGCCGGCCCAAGGGCGTCTGCATCCCGCACCGGGGCGTGGTGCGCCTGGTGAAGGGAGCGTCCTTCGCGCGGTTCGGGCCGGAGGAGGTCTTCCTCCAGCTCGCGCCCATCTCCTTCGACGCGGCGACGATGGAGCTGTGGGGCGCGCTGCTCCATGGCGCGAAGCTGGTGGTCTTCGCGGCGCATCAGCCTTCGTTGGAGGAGCTGGGCCAGACGCTGGAGCGCCAGGGCATCACCACGCTGTTTCTCACCACGGCCCTCTTCGAACAGATGGCGATGGCGCAGCCCCAGGCGCTCGCGCGCATGCGGCAGGTGATGACGGGCGGCGACGTGCTGCCCCCCGTGGCCGCGCGGCGGTTGCTGGAGGTGGGCCGGGGCGTCATCAACGCCTATGGCCCCACGGAGAACACCTCGTTCTCCACCACCTTCACCGTGACGGCGGCGCAGGACCTGGACCGACCGGTCCCCATCGGGCGACCCATCGCGAACTCCACCGCCTACGTCCTCGACGCACTGGGAGCGCCGGTGCCGGTGGGCGTGGCGGGCGAGCTGTACGTGGGAGGCGACGGGCTGTCGTGGGGCTACCTGCGCCAGCCGGCGCTGACGGCCGAGCGCTTCGTCCCGCACCCGTTCAGCACCACGCCCGGAGCGCGGCTGTACCGCACGGGAGACCGGGCCCGGTGGCGGGCCGACGGCGTCCTCGACTTCCTCGGCCGCAACGACGCGCAGGTGAAGCTGCGCGGCTTCCGCATCGAGCCGGGGGAGATTGAGACCGCCCTCAAGGAGTCCCCGGGCGTGAAGGACGCGGTGGTGGTCGTGCGCGAGTACGCCCCCGGCGACCAGCGCCTCGTCGCCTACGTCGTCGGCGCGGAGGTGGATCCGGGCGCGCTGCGCACGAACCTCGCCGCGAGGCTGCCGGCGCACCTGGTGCCGTCCGCCTTCGTGAAGCTGGAGCGACTGCCGCTGACGCCGTCAGGCAAGGTGGACCGCAAGGCTCTGCCCGCGCCGGACGCGGGGCCCGCGGGGCAGGACACCTACGTGGCGCCGCGCGAAGGCTGGGAAGCGCTGGTGGCGGAGCTGTGGGCACCGCTGCTGGGCGTGCGCCGCGTGGGCGCGCACGACCACTTCTTCGAGCTGGGAGGCCACTCACTGCTGGCCACGCGCGTCGTCTCGCGGCTGAGGGACGTGCTCCAGCAGGACGTGCCCGTGCGCCTGCTCTTCGAGGCGCCCACGGTGGCGCGGTTCGCGGAGCGGCTGGAGGCGCTGGGACAGCGGGAGCGCGGCCCCCAGCCGCCGCCCATCGTCGCGGTGTCGCACGAGGGCCCCCTGCCCCTGTCCTTCGCGCAGCAGCGGTTGTGGTTCCTCGCGCGGTTGGATCCGGAGGGGTCCGCGTACAACGTGCCGTTCTTCCTTCGGCTCGAAGGCCCGCTGGACGTCGCCGCGCTGGAGGGCGCGCTCGATGCCCTGGTCCAGCGCCACGAAGCGCTGCGCACCACGTTCTCCGAGGAGCACGGCCAGCCGGTGCAGCGGGTCTCCGCGCATCAGCCCCTGACGCTCGTGCTCGAAACCGTGGAGGAGGTGGACGCCGCGCTCCGCGAGAAGGCGCTGCGCCAGCGCGCGGAGGCGGAGGTGCGCAAGCCCTTCGACCTGGAGCAGGGGCCGCTGGTGCGCGCCACACTGGTCCGCACGGCGCCCGACCGTCACGGCCTGCTGCTAGTCATGCACCACATCGTGTGTGACTTCTGGTCCATCGACATCCTGGTGCGCGAGCTGAAGACGCTCTACTCCGCGCGCCTGCGCAACGAGCCCACGGCCCTGCCGGAGCTGCCGGTGCAGTACCCGGACTTCGCGCACTGGCAGCGGCAGGTGATGCAGGGCGAGACCCTGGAGTCGCAGCGCTCGTGGTGGAAGCAGCAGCTCGAGGGGGCACCGCTGGCGCTGGAGCTGCCCACGGACCGGCCGCGTCCCGCGGTGCAGTCCTTCAAGGGGCTCCAGCTTCCGCGCCCCCTGCCCGCCTCGCTGCCCGCCGCCATCCAGACCCTCGCACGCGACGCGGGCGTCACGCCCTTCATGCTGCTGCTCGCGGGCTTCCACGCCCTGCTCGCACGGCACAGCGGGCAGGACGACCTCGTCATCGGCACGCCCATCGCAGGGCGCGGTCGGCGCGAGGTGGAGAACCTCATCGGCTTCTTCACCAACACCCTGGCCCTGCGCGTGGATGCCTCCGGGGCGGAGAGCTTCCGGGCCCTGCTGGGCCGCGTGCGGGAGGCCTGCCTGGGCGCCTATGCCCACCAGGACATGCCCTTCGAGCAGCTCGTCGACGCGCTGGTGCCTGGCCGCGACCTGAGCCGCTCGCCGCTGTTCCAGGTGATGTTCGTCTTCCAGAACGGCGCCGCGCCCTGGGAGCTGCCCGGCGTCTCCGTCGACTTCATCGCCTTCGAGCCGGGCATGGCGAAGTTCGACCTCACCCTCTTCGTGCGCGAGACGCCCGAGGGCTGGTCGAGCGTCTGGGAGTACAACACCGCCCTCTTCGACGAGGCCACGGTGGTGCGGTTCGCGGACCACTACACGCGCCTGCTCGAAGGGGCGCTCGCGGCGCCGGACGCGCCCCTGGCCACCCTGCCGCTGCTCAGCGACGCCGAGCAGCGGAAGCTCGCGGAGTGGACGCTCCAGCAGGTGCCCTACCCCGCCGTGTCCAGCGTCCATGCGTTCTTCGAGGCCACGGCCACGCGCACGCCCGACGCCATCGCGGTGCGCTTCGGTGACCAGACGCTCACCTATGGCGAGCTGGAGCGGCGCTCGAACCAGCTCGCGCACCACCTGCGCAAGCGGGGCGTGGGCGCCGACGTCCGCGTGGGCATCCACCTGCGCCGCTCGCTGGAGCTGCCCGTGGCGGTGCTGGGGACGCTCAAGGCAGGCGGCGCCTACGTGCCGCTCGACCCGGCGTATCCCCCGGAGCGGCTCACCGCGATGCTCCAGGCCTCGGGGGCGACGGTGCTGCTCACGACGCGCGAGCTGCGCGACGTGCTGTCGGGGGACGGCACGCTGGTGCTGGAGCTCGACACCCAGGTGGACCTCTTCGCCCGCGAGCCCGACACCCGGCCCGAGCCCGAGGGCAACGCGCAGGCGCTCACCTACGTCATCTTCACCTCCGGCTCCACCGGGACCCCGAAGGGCATCGCGATGCACCGCGAGGGGCTGGTGAACCTACTCCACTGGCAGCTGGGGGACTCGGTGGCGCCGATGGCGCGCACGCTCCAGTTCTCCGCGCTGAGCTTCGACGTGTCCTTCCAGGAGCTGTTCGCCACCTGGGCCGCGGGCGGCGAGCTGGTGCTGCTCACCGAGGAGGTCCGCCGCGACGCGACCCAGTTGCTCGCGCTGCTGGAGGGCGCGGGCATCGAGCGGTTCTTCATGCCCTTCGTCGCGCTCCAGAATCTCGCGGAGGTGGCCGAGCGCGATGGCACCTTCCCCACGAAGGTGCGGGAGATCATGGTCGCGGGCGAGCAGCTGCGCATGACGCCCGCCATCCGGCGCTTCATGAAGCGCACCGGCGCGGTGCTGCACAACCACTACGGCCCGTCCGAGGCCCACGCGGTGACGTCGCTCACGCTGAAGGGAGACCCGGCGGCCTGGCCGGACCTGCCCACCATTGGCCGGCCGCTGATCAACGTGGCCGTGCGCCTCCTGGACGCGCACCTGCAGCCGGTGCCGCGAGGGGTGACGGGAGAGCTGTACGTGGGAGGGGTCCAGGTGGGCCGCGGCTACCTGAACCAGCCCGACCTCACCGCCGACCGCTTCATCCCGGATCCGTTCAGCACGGTGCCGGGAGGTCGGCTGTACCGCACAGGCGACTGGGCCCGGCACCTGCCGGACGGCACGCTGGAGTTCCTGGGCCGCCGTGACGCGCAGGTGAAGGTGCGTGGCTTCCGCATCGAGCTGGGAGAGATTGAAGCCGCGCTGGCGCAGCACCCAGAGGTGCGCGACTGCATCGTCGACGCGAGGGACGACGGGGCCGGACAGAAGCGACTGGTGGCGTGGGTGGTGGGCGCCCGCCCGAAGTCCCTGGACCTCACCGTGCTGCGAGGCTTCCTCAAGGACCGGCTGCCCGAATACATGGTGCCCTCGCGCTGGGTCGCGATGGAGGCGTTGCCGCTGACGCCGTCGGGAAAGGTGAACCGCAAGGCCCTGCCGGCGCCGGAGGGAGGCCGTGACTCCACGCGCGCCTGGGTGGGTCCGCGCACGCCGCTGGAGCTGCAGCTCGTGCGCATCTGGGAGGAGGTGCTGGGCGTGCGCCCCGTCGGAGTGCGCGACAACTTCTTCGAGCTGGGAGGGCACTCGCTGCTGACGCTGCGGTTGCAGTCAGCCATCCGCTCGAGGCTGGGACGTCCGTTGCCGGTGGCGGCGCTCTTCCAGAACGCGACGGTGGAGCACCTCGCGGCCCTGCTGCGGGACAACGCGCCCTGGACGCCGCTGGTCCAGCTCCAGGCGGGCACGGGAGGACGGCCCTTCTTCTGCGTCCACGCGGTGGGAGGCAACGTCGTGCCCTACGCGGAGCTGGCCCGGGCGCTGGGGCCCGAGCAGCCCTTCTACGCGCTCCAGGCGCGAGGCCTGGACGGCGCCGAGTCCCCCTGCGAGTCCATCCCGGAGATGGCGGCCCTGTACGTGAAGGCGGTGCGAGCGGTCCAACCGCGAGGCCCCTACCTGCTGGGAGGCTGGTCGATGGGCGGCAGCATCGCGTGGGAGATGGCGCACCAGCTCCGGCGCGAGGGGGAGACGGTGGCGCTGCTCGCGCTGCTGGACACGTCCGCAAGGTTGAACACGGGAGACCCTTCGGATGAGAGCGGCAAGGCGAGGCTGAACGCCCTGTTCCTGGAGGACCTGTTGCGAGCAGCGGGGCAGCCCCTGCCGCCAGTGGAGGGCCTGTCACCGGAGGCGAGGCTGAAGGCGCTGGAGGAAGCCAGCCAGCCCCTGCTCGCGGTCGAAGGCGCGACGGAGCAGCCGCTCCGGGCCCTGCGCCGCGTCTTCGAGCACCACCTGCAAGCAGCCTGGACCTACGAGCCGCCGAAGGACGCGGGCCCCTTCACGCTGTTCGAAGCGGAGCAGTCACGCTGGGACCACGGCTGGGAGCCCTTCGCGCCCGGGGGGTTGGACGTGCGCAAGGTGCCGGGAGACCACTACACGTTCCTGAAGCCGCCCCACGTGGAGGTGCTCGCCGCACGGCTCCGCGAGGCCATCACGAAGGCGCAGGACACCGCGAAGCAGGAGAGCGCCTAGCGAGCCCCGTGCACGACGAGCCCCCAGCCCCGGGGGTTGATGGGCACATGGGCCTCGGCGCCAGGCGTGGCGCGCGCCTCGCGGATGAGGCGCGCGCTCCGGGCCCAATCTCTCTCGGAGCCCCATGACTCGAAGCTCCAGCGTGGGAAGGCGAGCACCCCCACCGCCACGCAGAGTCCCGCGGCGAAGACGGAGCGGAACCGTCCCAGCGCCGTCACCCACAGGACGAGTCCGGCTGGGAGCGCGAACAGCATGTAGCGATCCTCCACCACGCCCGGATCGCGGAAGGCCCCGAACGCGGGGTACTCGGCGGAGCCGGAGCGCACATACCAGGTGAGCAGGATCAGCAGGAAGACACACGCGCACGAGGCCAGCAGCAGCACGCGAGGCCGGCGGGGCAGCCGGCGCAGACCCACGACGAGCACGGCAACGAGCCCCAGCCACACCAGCCATCGCACCGCGAGCGGCCGCCGGAAGTACCACAGGGTGCCCCCATCGCCCAGCACCGGGTGCAGCACATAGCGGACGTTCAGCGTGTTCCAGACGTGTTCAATCATCCGGGACATCGGCCAGGAGACGAAGTCGGAGGCAGGCATGCCCGAGCGCCGGAACAGCACCGCGTTCACGACCGCGACGACGGAGAGCGCCACCACGGCAGCCCCCTCGCGCAGGACATGTCCGAGCGGCTGGCCGTCGCGCCACCGCAGGGCGCCGCGCAGCAGGAACACCGGCGCCAGCACCACGCCCTCGCCCGCGCTCAACGCGGCCGCGAGCAGCACCCCGCCCTCCACCCATCCCAGCGGCTGATCCAGGTCCTGGAGCGCCACGATCATGACGGCGTAGAAGAGGACGGAGTGGAGGTTGGCCAGGTTGCCCAGCACCTCCCACGTTCCCGGAAGGAAGCAGAAGGCCACGGCGACAAGCACCCGCACGGCGTCATGGGGCACGAGCCACCGGTGCCGGACACGGGCGATGAGCGCGAACACCGCCGCGTCGATTCCCAGCGTGACGAGGGCCAGCCCGAGCGCGAACCCCTCGATGGGCAGCAGCGACAGTCCCCAGGCCAGCAGCCGGGGAGCGACGTGGAGGTAGCCCGCGTAGGGCATGAACGTCGCGCCAGGGCCGTGCTCGAGCGCGTCCGCCAGGAACAGCGTCCCATCCTCTGCCCACAGGTGGGGCTGCATGAGCCGTTCGTGGGAGCGCAGCGCGAGCACGACCAGACACGCCAGCACGGCCGTCACATACGGGGCCCGAAGACGGTCCCACCCCAGGTCGATGGGACGGCGAAGCAGGCGTTGGAGGCGTGACGGGGAAGCGGACATCGCCGCGCACCTATACACCGGGAGGACCAGAGCAGCGACACACGCAGGAGGCAGCGGAGCCCGGAGCCCGCTTTGGGCACAGTCCGACGCGAGGCGCGCTACGGTGGCGCCCATGGCCAACTGGAAGCGCCTTGAGAAGCTCAACGAGGGCAAGAAGATCTACTACGTCGACCCTCGGCTCGACACGAAGCACGAGGTCTGGTTCTTCGCTGCGGACAACAAGTTCCGCGTGTGGAGTGACGGCGTCCTCCACAAGGGCGAGGCGAAGCCGCCCCTGGTGACAGGGCCTGTCACGGAGCGCTTCACGCTCTACAAGCTGCGCGGAGGGCTTTTCGTCGACGTGGAGGTCCGCAAGGATGCGGCCGTGGTCCGCCGGGGTGTCCTGAACGGCGCCGACCTGTCGGCGAGCATCGCGCCGTCGGAAATCGAGTCGCTGCTCGCACGCTACCGGGCGCTGGGCTTCCGGGATGGTACGCCGTGGAACCCGACGAAGACACAGGTGACGCTGCGGGAATACCGCAAGGGACCAACCACCGGGTGGACGGTGATGGTGGATGGCGACACGGTCATCGAGAATTGGCGCAAGCAGTTCCCCACCGCGAGCCGCGAGGCGGCCATCGCGCTCGCGGAGAAGCGCATCCGCGCGAAGGAGAAGGCCGGGTTCGCGCTGTACCTCATCGAACTCACCTCCGCCACCAAACCCAACCCCATGCCCC
>NZ_RAWB01000428.1 GCF_003612055.1 Corallococcus llansteffanensis | reverse complement strand
TCCACCCAGTCCGCCCCCGCCTCCTCCAGCACCAGCCGCACGAACTCGCCACGGCCTGGGATGCCGGGCCAGTAGTACAGCTCGAACTTCGCGTCGCTCATCGTCCACTCCTCCCACAAGGCCTAGTGATCGCCACCCTTACCCGGATTGAGCTTGCGCTTCTTCGTGGGACCAGGCGTTGGGTGTGGTGCAACGCGCTTGAGCGACCCGTCGTTCTTGGGGACATAGGTGAGGGCCAGGGTCCGGCAGTTGAGGTGGATGCCGGTGAGCGTCTCGATGCCCGTCAACTTCCCATTGCAGCTGCGGCAGAGGACGTAACTCCTCCGATGGGCGTTGTAGGCCAGGACATCCTTGCGACGCAGCACCTCGATGATCACGCCATTGTGATCGCTGTAGGCGTACGCCTTGTTGTTGAGCTGCGTGTATTTGTCCGTGAGGCCGTGGAAGACGAAGGCCGGCTCGTAGGCCGGGTCCGTCGTGTCGCTCCCGACCACCTTGTTGTCCTTGATCTTGGCGACAGCATGACGGGTGCAGGCAATGTCGAAGTGGGTATCAAACCCACTGTTGGTTCCCGCGATGCTGAACGTGCTGTGGCCGCCATAGCCCACGAGCTCCTGCTCGCCTCCATGGATGCTGCTCACCCAGTCCGTACCGCCCAGCTCGCCCTGCAGCGCTGACGACATGAAGCCCGAGCTCTTTTGATTGGTGTCTCCAATCAGCAGATCCAGCTCTTCCCTGCCCGTCGAGCGCATCGCATTGAACTTCAGGTACTCCACCACTTTTGCCGCGTTGTTGCAGATCTTGTTCGGGATGTGCACGAAGGCCATCAGCCAACCCATGATCGTCAGGGTCATGCAGATGGCCTTCTCATCCTTGTTGTCGTCCGAGAGCGTATCGAAGTGATGGATCTTCAGGTCGAAGTCGTCGATCTGACTGTGCTGGAGCTTCAGCACCGTGAAGCGGTGGCGCGAGTCACCGGTGGGGTTCATTCCATAGATGACGTCATAGCCCTGGATGGTCTTCCCCATCAGCTCCTCGCCATACAGCTCCCCGAGCACGATGATCGTGGGTGGCCGGGTGGTGAAGCCACCGTTCGTGCTCGTTCGATTCATCGTGCTCTTCACGATGGTGTCGATGACGCCTGCCAGGAATTCCAGCAGCTCATCCGCGTCCTGGCCGCTCTTGAAGTTCTCGGAGAAGGCCTTGGACTCGGGTCCCGTGGCGAACTCGATCTCCATGGTTTCGCTTTTGATCTTCTTCTTGGCGAAGTCGTAACGAGGGACCGGGAAGGAGAGCTTCCGGTCCTCGTTGTCGAGGTCGTACACCTTGCCGGCATTCGTCTGGGCCCTGTGCTTGAAGCTGTTGCCACTGAGGACGGAGTGCCCCGTGGTCTCCTTGTGCCCGACGGATTCCAGGGACTGGTACACGACAAGCATGAGGCGCTCCTCCTGGTTCTAGTGTGTACCGCTGGTGGCCTTCAGGCCCACGATGGCGACGAGCAACAGGCCCAGGAAGAACAGCCGGGGCGCGGTGGCGGGCTCGTGGAAGAGCACCATGCCCAGCACCGCCGCGCCGAAGGCTCCGATGCCCACCCAGACCGCGTAGGCCGTGCCGATGGGCAGGCTCTTCGCCGCGAAGGACAGCAGGCCCATGCTCGCGATGATGGCCGCCACGGTGAGGATGCTGGGCAGCGGGCGGGTGAAGCCCTGCGTGTACTTGAGGCCAATGGCCCAGCCCACTTCGAGCAGCCCGGCGATGACGAGAAGGATCCACGACGACATGGCGCACGACTCCCTTGAAGGCGTCGTCTTGTCGTGACCGGGTACGGCGCACCTCGTCCGGGCTCGAGGCCCCACCCCGGGGCCTCGCACGCACCCCTCACGTTAAACCCGTCAAGGCTTCTTCGCTACCGGCCTTCAGGCAGCGGGGTCACGCCCGCGACGTGCGTCTTCCCCTTTCGGTCCCTGCTCCCCATCATCAGCGCATGATCACCATCAGCGCCTTCAAGTGGGTCCCGCCGTTCGCGCAGGGACTGGTGCGTGACCTCCGCGTGCGGTGGGCGCTGGAGGAGGCGGGCCTGCCGTACCAGGCCCGGTTGATCGACCCCGAGGTCCAGGCCTCCGCCGAGTACCGCGCGCTCCAGCCCTTCGGACAGGTGCCGGTGTTCCAGGAGGACGGCCTCTCCCTCTTCGAGTCGGGGGCCATCGTGCTCCACATCGCCTCCCGCAGCGAGGTGCTGCTGCCCACCGACGAAGCGGGCAAGGCGCGCGCCATCACCTGGCTGTTCGCGGCGCTCAACTCCGTGGAGATCCGCATCCAGCAGCTCGCGGAGATCGACTTGTTCCACGCCGGCAAGACGTGGGCCCAGCTCCACCGGCCGGACGTGGAGAAGGCCGTCCAGCGGCGGCTCGCGGAGCTGGCGGTGTGCCTGGGCGACCGCGAGTACCTGGAGGACCGC
Organism: Corallococcus llansteffanensis; assembly: GCF_003612055.1. Classification (GTDB taxonomy): domain Bacteria; phylum Myxococcota; class Myxococcia; order Myxococcales; family Myxococcaceae; genus Corallococcus; species Corallococcus llansteffanensis. The sequence goes on along the minus strand of NZ_RAWB01000428.1, from coordinate 6,202 downwards.
TTCACCGCGGGCGACCTCATGATGACGACGGTGCTCCGCAACCTCCGTCACACCGACCTGCTCGAGGCCATGCCCACGGTGAAGGCCTACAAGGAACGCTGTGAAGCGCGGCCCGCCTTCCAGCGGGCCCTGGCCGCCCAGATGGAGCCGTTCCAGCGGCGTTAGAGCGAGTAGCCCAGCATCCACGTGTAGACGTCATGCCCCGCGGTGCCGTCATACGTGCGGCCCCACGAGTCGTGACCGACGCCGGGATAGAGCGTGAGCAGGGCCGCGGGATTCGCCCTGGGCGAGCACGTGGTGTTGAGCGCATTCACGGGGTTGATGGAGCCATACGGGGAGACGGTGCCGTCCGCCGAGCCATGGAAGGCCCAGACGGGCAGCCCCGCCGCCGCCGCCGGGCAGAGGTTCTGGCTGTTGCCGTTGCCCGCGATGGGCACGATGGCCGCGAGCTTGTCGTAGTGGACCGCCGCATAGGCCCAGACCTGGATGGCGCCCGCGGAGATGCCCGTGAGGTACACGCGGCTGGCATCGACCCGGTAGTGCACCTTCGCGAACTCGATGATCTTGTCGATCTCCGCCACGGAGATGAACGCGTTGAAGCGCTGCGGGGCGATCAGGATGAACGGGAACTCACGCCCGTTGCGGATGAGCCGGGGCGGCGCGTTGAGGGCCATGACCTTCTCCAGGGCCGCGGCACTGCCATTGCCCGCCTCCCCCGTCCCGTGCAGGAACACCACGAGCGGGTAGCTCCCGGTCGCGTTGTCGTCATAGTCCGGGGGCAGGTACTCCCAGTAGCCGAGGCTCATCCCAGGCACCGTTCCATAGGGACGGGCCAGGATCTCTCCCTGCGCCGCGAATGCACCCTGCGCGGAAAAAAGCACCAAACCCAAGCTCAACAACAGGCAACGCACGCCGTTCATGAGGCCTCCCAGGTGGAAGGGACAGCCTAACGGATCTGCCTGTGATTTAGCTTGGAAAACGCGCAAAACGCTATAGAACCAATCGCATCATAAAACTCCAGGAAGGGCTCACGCCATGAAGCTCAAGGACGTCGGTGTCGCTGTGGGGGTGTCGTTGTTCGCGTTCGGTCTGGTGGCGGAGGCCGCGGAGATCTTCCGCAACACCGGCACGCTCTCCGGATGGAACTCCATCAACCGGGAGCACAACGGGTCGGTCAACGAGGTGACGAACGTCACCTACGAGGGGCCGACGGCCATCAAGGTGACGCAGATCTACGACCCCGCGTACACCGGCCGCTATCACTCGGAGGTCGTGAGGAACAACGTGTACCGCCGGGGGGACACGGGCTTCTACGGCTTCGCGTTCCGGTTGCAGGCCGACTGGCAGTTCCAGCCCCAGTCCTACAACATCGCCCAGTTCATCGCGGACTTCTCCAACACCGGCTGCGACGACTACATGCCGTCCAGCATGGTGTGGATCTCCGGCAACCAGCTCTTCACGCGCGTGAAGCAGGGCTCCGTCTGCAACCAGAAGACGGTCACGTTCGGCAACCTCGCCACCATCACCGCGGGCGAGTGGCACAAGGTCATCATCCAGGCGAAGTGGGCGAGCGACGGCACCGGCTTCTACAAGCTCTGGTTCGACGGCACCAAGGTGCTGGAGCAGTACAACCTGAGCACCACCGTCTCCGACGACCGCTACTTCCAGTTCCGCGTCGGCCTCTACGCGAACGGCTGGTACGACAACGGCTACATGCAGGGCAGCCAGGCCAACCGCAGCATCTGGTTCGACGAGATCGCGGCGGGCACGACCTTCGCCGACGCCGACCCCGCCCAGTGGTAGGCCCCGTCCGGACGCTGGCCTAGACTCCGGGGCATGTGCCGGAACATCAAGCCCCTGTTCAACTTCGCGCCGCCCGCCACCGATGACGACATCCGCGCGGCGGCGCTCCAGTTCGTCCGGAAGATCGCCGGCACGCGCAAGCCGTCGAAGCAGAACACCGACGCCTTCGACGTCGCCGTCGAGGAGATCTACCAGAGCTCCAAACGCATGCTCGACGGCCTGGTGGCGACCACCCCGCCCCGGGACCGGGCGAAGTTCGAGGCCCTCAAGAAGCTGCGCTTCAAGAGGGCCGAACCCCGCTGATGCTCAGGGCACCTGCGACTGGAACGCCGTCCAGCGCGTGTGCACCCACTGCCGCACGTACTCCACCTCCTCGGCGTGGGTGTTGAAGTCCTGGCGCAGGTGCCACTCCGGGAAGTTGGGGTGCCCGATGGTGTCCGGCTTCGCGAAGGCCTGGTACTCGGCGGCCCAGCGCGCCTCCTCGCGCTGCGCGTTGGGGCCCAGCTCCTTCACGTACCCGTCGATGAGCGCCTGCACCGTGGCCTCGCTCACCTCGTTCTTCAGCACCTGGCGGTAGCGCTCGCGCATCGGGGTGGCGATGGCGGGCTCGTCCAGCATCTTCTTGAAGAGCAGGTTGTCACCCGCATAGGTGGGCCGCGCCGTGGGGATGGAGCGCGTGGTGTCGTAGTTCTGCCCGAAGCTCGCATCCAGGTCCCAGGGGATGAAGCGCCAGGGGCCGCCCGTCTTCGGGTCGTACGCGTGATAGGCATTCTTCGCCTGCGAGTCGTTGCCCAGGATGAGCGTGTTGAAGATCCACCAGTTCTCGTAGTCGCGCGCCTTGAGCTTCGTGCCGAACTCCTGGCGGAAAGCCTCGGGACTCGAGTCCGCGACCCAGGCGACGAAGGTGTCCAGCGTGTCGAACGCGTGGGCCTGGCCCTCCTCGGGGGTGCCGTCCTCCTTCTCGAAGCCCTCGTGGAGGTTCGCCTTCGCCACGTTGTTGCGCCGGACGCGGGAGAAGTTGGCGTCGGCGTCCACCGCCTTGAAGAGGTCCGCGTCCTTGTCGAGGCCGTTGCCCTCCATCAGGCGCTTGTCCGGGTGATCCGCCGCCGTGTAGAGGCCCCGGTATTCGTTGTTCGCGTACACCACCACGCTGAAGGTGCGGATGCGCACGGCGTCCGGCGCCAGCTTGTTCCACAGGTCGAACGCGAGCCGCGAGCGCAGGTACGAGTTGTCATTGAACGGGGTGATCAACACCAGGCGCTTGCGGTCCTTGAAGCCGTCGCCGAAGACGGGCTCGGAGAACAGGTCGTCCTCCGCGAACTTGAACGTCAGGCTGCGCTTGGGGAACACGCTGGACGTGGCCCCGCGGTACTTCGCCTCCATCGTGAAGCGGTGGCCCCGGTAGACGACCTCCGCGGGACGGTAGGACCCGGAGGTGAGGCCCACCGCCTTGTCGAAGAACAGGTGCACGACGGGCAGGCCGTACTCCTCCGTGTACGTCAGGGGATCGACGATGGGGACCTTGCCCGGGGCCGCGTCGTTGTTGGCCACGCCCACCTTCAGCGTGCCCGTCTCCCCGGTGCTGCGCTCCTCCAGCGTGAGCATCCACACCGCGCCCTGATTGAGCGCGGGCGTCCAGCGCAGCGTGGCGGTGGCCTCATCGAACGTGGCGCCCGCGGGCAGGTTCTTCACCCCGAAGCGCAGCGTGGGCGCGGTGTGGTTCGTCCCGCAGCGCACCTGCGCGCTGAAGGACTCGCCCTCCAGCACCCAGCGCGTGTCGCCCGCGGTGGGCGCGCACACCTGCGGCGTCGTGCCCGCGTCCGTCGGGGTGCCCGCGTCCGGATTCGTCCCTGCGTCCGCGCCAGCGTCGGCCGTGCCCGCGTCGGGCGTCTCCTGGGGCACCGTGCCCGCGTCGGGCCCTCCGCTGCCGCCGGGGTTGTTCGGAATGTCGGAGCCGGTCCCCGACGGTGGCAGGGTGTCACCGCCGCCGCACGCCACCATTCCCAGGCAGACCACGCCCGCCAGTCCCCGCCTCCACCATCGCGTTGCTCGCACCGAGACACGCCCCCCTTTGGGTCCACGGCCGGAATCAGACCGTGGGGGAAAGGGGTAGGCATCCCGGACGCACCCGACACCTGCCGGACAGGAAGGTGTCCGGGGCCGGACAGCGCGGGTGTCAGTAGGACGCGATCAGGCCGACGTGCAGGCTGGAGTACGTCTCCTCGGCGACGCCACCCTTCGTCCACCCCGTGCGCGTGCCGGAGCCCTCGAAGCGGTCGCGGAAGTGCGCCAGGCGGAAGGCCACGTCGTAGCCCAGCGGGCCCCAGATCTCCCCCGACACGCCCAGCTCCGCGCTCCAGCCGAAGCTGCTCACGGACGTGCCGAAGTCGGTGATCTCCTGCGCCCGGCGCCCACCGTCCGCGTCAGGCGGACGGCCCGGCTTCGGCGACAGCAGCAGCCCGCCCGATGCGTCCAGCCGCACCGAGCTGAACAGCGGCACCGACAGGTCCACCGCCACCGCCGGGAACACGCGGTGCGTGCCGGACAGCGGGGTGTCCTCCGCGTCGTCCACGTCGAACGCGCGCGTCTGCAGGCCGGCCCGGGCCCCCACGTAGCCCTGCTGGGGCCGCGTGGTGCCGAAGCGGAAGTAGAAGCGGTAGAGCGCCTGCGCCGTGAAGGCGGTGTCGGTGGCGGATGCCTCGCGCGCCGGGGTCTGCCCCCCGTCTCCCGTGAGCGTCACGTCCGACGAGGAGTACCCCTGCTGGATGCCCAACCGCAGGCCCAGCCCGCGCAGCACCGACGTCTCCCGGTGCGCCAGGGGCAGCGCGTCCACCTCCAGCAAGAAGCCCAGGTACGGCTTCGTCGAGGAGAAGTCGGACGTGTCCCCGACCTGATCCTCCTCGGGGAGCCGCTCGTACTCGCCGCACCCGGCCACGCCGGGCCGCGCGCAGTAGCGCCGCCACGTCGCCGTCAGCGACAGGTTCAGCCGCAGCCAGGTGGGCTCCCCCAGCTCCGCTTCGGAGGCCTTCTTCGCGCTGCCCTGCCCCGCGCCTGACCGCAGCGACAGGCGCGATGGGGCCTCGCGCGGGCCATGGAAGGAGGCCGGGGCCAGGGGGGCCGAGGCCGCCGCGGCGGGCGACACAAGGGCTCCGACGAGGGCCAGGGTCCACACCAGCCCCGAAGGGACCCTCGCACTTCCGGTGGTCGTCATGCGCCGGGCAGGTTCACCCAGCCCGACGGCGAAGTCCAGGCTCGGCGCCGCGAGGTCAGGCGTTCATCACATGGCCCACGCTCGAGGCCACTGGCGAGGGCGGGACGGACAGGGAAGGCGAGGAATCCTCCTGCACTCCCGGCATTGTCTGCGCTTCCGGGGCCCGACCCAGGAAGTCACGCCGGTAGATGCGCACCATGGCCATGAAGATGGACGCGATGAGCGGCCCCACCAGCAGGCCCATCATCCCGAACACCGCCAGCCCGCCGAACATGGAGAGGAAGACGAGCAGCGGGTGCAGCGCCATGCGCGAGCCGCACAGGCGGGGACGGATGACGTTGTCGATGCTGCCCACCAGGAACGTGCCCCAGGCGAGCAGGAACACGCCCTCGCTCACCCGGTTCGCCGCGATGAGGATGACCCCGATGGGCCCCCACACCAGGGCGGTGCCGCCCACGGGCACCAGCGCCACCAGCACCATCGCCGCGCCCCACACGCCCGCGTGCGGCACCCCGGCGAGCAGCAGCCCCACGAAGCCCACCGCGCCCTGCACCAGCGCGGTGACGGTGTTGCCGTAGATGATGGCGTACGCGACGTCGGTGAACTCGTGCGAGAAGGCGTCGAAGTAGCGGCGCTCCAGCGGGATGAGCTTCGCGACCTCGTTGACCAGCCGGCGGCCGTCCAGGAAGAAGTAGTACATGGCCACCGTCATCAGGAACATGTTGACGATGAGCTCCGTGCCCGCGCCCACCAGGTCCGCGAGCAGCCCCGCGCCGCCCGACACGGCGGTCATCAGCAGGCGCTCCGTCTCCGAGCTCTCCGGGTCGAAGCGCACGTAGCGGCTGACGCCACGGGGCAGGCTGGCCAGGAAGTGGTGGCGCAGGTCCACCTGATCCAGCAGGTCCTGCGCCTGGCCCACGAACTGGAGGACTTCCCGGGCCACCATCCAGCCCACCAGCGCCAGGGGCGCCAGGATGAGCAGGAACACCGCCAGGGTGGACAGCCCAGCCGACAGGGACTTGCGACCCCGGAGCCGTTGGCTCAAGGAGTCCTGGATGGGCATGAACAGCACCACCAGGAAGCCGCCCAGCAGGACGGGCATCATGAACGGCAGCAAGATGCGTGAAAAGAGAATCAACGCGACGGCGAAGAGCCCCGCGAAGATGAAATTCGACCACCGCTTCGTAT
>NZ_RAWB01000427.1 GCF_003612055.1 Corallococcus llansteffanensis | reverse complement strand
GTCCCCTTCCAGCCGAAGGTGGACGACCCGATGCTGACCCCCGTTCCGCCCGCGCAGGAGCAGGTGAAGACGTGGGACGAAGCGCTCACGCTGGTGCGCCAGCGCTCCGCGGACCTGCGCATCGCCGAAGCGGGCGTGACGCGGGCGCAGGGCCGCTGGCGCCAGTCGCTGTCGGCGCTCCTGCCCAACGCGCGGGCCTCCGCGGGGCTGGGCGTGGACGTGCTGCACCCGGACACCCCTTCCGCCGCGGGCGGGGGCGTGGTGGCCGGCGGCGCGACGATCCCCGGGGCCAAGGTCCCCAGCGCGCCCCTGGGCACGCTGTCCGCGACCCTCACCCAGTCGCTCGTGGACGTGAGCGCGTGGCGGGGCCTGTCGTCGGCGAAGGCGTCGGAGAACGCGTCCGTCGCCAACCTCCAGGACACGCAGCGCCGCCTCACCCAGGGGCTGGCCGACGTGCTGGTGGCCACCGTGGCCGCCGAACGCGCCGCGGAGATCAACCGCGTGGGCCTGCGCCAGGCGCTGGAGCGCGCCGCCCTCACCCAGCGCTCGTTCGAGCTGGGCGCCGGCACGCAGCTGGACGTGGTGCGGGTGGGCCAGGACGTGGCGCTGGCCCGGCAGTCCCTGGTGGCCGGGGACGAACAGCTGCGCCGGACGCGCGAGTCGCTGGGCCTGTCGCTGGGCACCGACCACGGCGTGGGCGTCACCCCGGACTTCAACCTCACGGGGCTGGTGGAGCAGACGCGCCGGGACTGCGCCCCCGTGCAGGAGCTGGGTGAGCGCGCGGACCTCGTCGCCGCCCGGGCCAACGTGGAGGCGGCCCGGGAGAGCCGGCGCCAGGCGTCCGCGGGCTACCTGCCCACGCTGGGCCTGAGCAGCACCCTCTTCGGCTTCACCACCGACCCCGGCTTCGGCCGCTTCGCCACCTGGAACGTGTCCGCCGTGCTGTCCGTTCCCCTGTGGGAGGGCGGCGGACGCTCCGGGCTGGTGCGCGAGCGCGCGGGCATCGAGGAGCAGAACGCCCAGGTCCTGGAGGCCACCCGCCGCGGCGTCGGCGTGGAGGTTTCTCGCGCCCGGCGTGGAGTGGAAGTCGCCGAGGCCCTGTTGAAGACCGCGGCGGAGTCCCTCGAGCTCGCGGACAAGACCGACCGGCTCACCCGGCGGGCCTTCGAGGTAGGACGAGGTGGGAGTCTGGAGCTGGTGCAGAGCGGAGCGGCCCTCCGCCAGGCGCAGCTCGCGGTGGTTTTGAGGGAATTCGAGCTCGTCCAGGCCCGCCTGGACGCGTTCCTGACGGAGGCCCGGTGCGACTGGTGACGAGGGTACGCCCCCTGAAGGCGCTGCTGACGAAGACGTTGTTGGGCGCGGCCCTGGTGGCCGGCGCGGCCGGTTGTTCGGGCAAGGTGGAGGCGAAGTCCGCGCCCCCGCCGCGCGAGGTGCAGGTCGTGGCGCTGGCGCCGCACGAGGTGCGGGACACCGGGGAGTACCTGGGGTCGCTGCTGTCGCGGCAGAGCGTCACGGTGGTGCCGCAGGTGGCCGGCTACGTGCGCAAGATTCTCGTGAAGCCCGGCCAGAAGGTGGAGGCGGGCACGCCGCTGGTGGAGGTGGACGCGCGCGAGGAGACCGCGGCGCTGGACAGCGCCCAGGCCCAGCAGAGCTCCTCCACGGTGAACCTGGAGCTGGCGCGCCGCACCCTGGCGCGCACGGAGTCCCTCAATAAAGAAGGGCTCGCGAGCGTGCAGGAGCTGGAGCGCGCCCAGGCGGACGTGAAGGCCGCGGAGGCCGCCACGCGCGCTGCCGGCGCGACGGTGGTCCAGCGCCAGGTGCAGTTGCAGTTCAACCTGGTGCGCGCGCCCTTCGCGGGCACCATGGGCGACGTGCTGGTGCGCGTGGGTGACTTCGTGGGCGCGACCACGACGCTCACCACCGTGGCCCAGGCGGACGCGCTGGAGGTCAGCGTGTCGGTGCCGGCCTTCCGCGCCCGTTCACTCAAGCCGGACACCGCGCTGGAGCTGTTGGATCAGCAGGGCAAGCTCATCCTCTCCAGCACCGTCTTCTACGTGGCGCCGCAGACGGATCCGCGCACGCAGCTGGTGGAGGTGAAGGCCGCCTTCCGCAACACGGTGGGCCTGCGCCCCAGTGAGCTGCTGCGGGCGCGGCTGGTGTACTCCACGCGGGACGCGCTCCAGATTCCGGCGCTCGCGGTGGTGCGCCAGAGCGGGCAGCCCTTCGCGATGGTGGTGGAGAAGAAGGACGGCAAGAGCGTGGTGGAGCGCCGCCCGGTGACGCTGGGCACGCTGGGCGACATGGCCTACGTGGTGGAGGGCGGCCTGAAGCAGGGCGACCTCGTCGCGGTGTCCTCGCTGCACATGCTGAAGGACGGCATGGCCGTGATTCCGAAGCAGGTGTTCCTGAACAACGAGCCCGCGCGGACGCCGGGCTCGGCACGCGCGGACGAGGTCCCCACCCGCGCCATGGCGCCCCGGACCGCGGTGGGCGGCACCACCGGCGGCAGCCGCTAGGCGATTCGAGAGAGGGCGTCACCCCGTGTTCGTCGACTTCTTCATCCGCAGGCCCGTCTTCGCCATCGTCTGCTCCATCATCCTGACGCTGGTGGGGCTCATCGCCATCCCCACGCTTCCCATCGCGCAGTACCCGGACCTCGCGCCGCCCCAGGTGACCGTCACCAGCACCTACGTCGGCGCGAGCGCCGAGGTGGTGGAGGCCGCCGTCACCATCCCGTTGGAGCAGGAGCTCAACGGCGTGGAGGACATGCGCTACATCACCTCCACCAGCAGCAACGACGGCACCAGCGTCATCACCGTCACGTTCGCGCCCACGCGCAACATCGAGGTCGCGGCCGTGGACGTGCAGAACCGCGTCAGCCGCGCCGCCGCGCGCCTGCCCGCGCAGGTGAACCAGACGGGCATCGTCGTCAACAAGGCCTCCAGCCAGATGCTGCTGACGGTGGGCCTGTCCAGCCCGGACAACCGCTACGACGCGAAGTTCCTCTCCAACTACGCGGACGTGAACCTCAAGGACGCCATCAAGCGCGTGAAGGGCGTGGGCGAGGTGCGCATCTTCGGCGAGCGCAAGTTCTCCATGCGCCTGTGGTTGGACCCGTCGGAGCTGGCGCGCCGCCAGCTCACGCCGCAGGACGTGGTGCGCGCGCTCCAGGAGCAGAACCTCCAGGTGGCCGCGGGCCAGGTGGGCCAGCCGCCCTCCAGCGACGAGCAGCCGTACCAGATCGCCGTGCGCGCCCGGGGCCGCCTGATTGAACCGGAGGAGTTCGGCGACATCGTCCTCATGCGCAACACGGACGGCCGCGCCGTCACCGTGAAGGACGTGGGCCGCGTGGAGCTGGGCGCGGAGAACTACGCCACCCTCCTGCGCTTCAACGGCCGCACCGGCGTGGGCCTGGCCATCTTCCAGCTGCCCACCGCCAACGCGCTGGACGTGCGCGACGGCGTCGTCAAGGAGCTGGACCGGCTGGCGCAGGCGTTCCCGCCGGGCCTGGAGTACCGCACCGGCACGGACACCACGCTCGCGGTGCGCGCCTCCGTCAACGAGGTGGTGCACACGCTGATTGAAGCCATCGCGCTCGTCATCCTCGTCATCTTCCTGTTCCTGCACGGGTGGCGAAGCGTGCTGATCACGGCGCTCACGCTGCCGGTGTCGCTCGTGGGCACGTTCGCGTTCGTGTACCTGATGGGCTTCTCCATCAACACGCTGACCCTGTTCGGCCTCACCTTGGCCACGGGCCTCGTCGTGGACGACGCCATCGTCGTCATCGAGAACATCGAGCGCCTGATGGCGGAGCGGGGGTTGAAGCCGCTCCAGGCGGCGCGCGAGGGCATGAAGGAGGTCGCCGGCGCCGTCGTCGCCATCTCCGTGGTGCTGGTGGCGGTGTTCGTCCCGGTGGCGCTCTTCCCGGGCACCACGGGCTCCATCTACCGCCAGTTCGCGCTCACCATCGCCGCGTCGGTGGCCCTGTCCACCTTCTGCGCGCTGACGCTGACGCCCGCGCTGTCCGCGCGGCTGCTCAAGCACCACCACGGCCCCAAGTGGATCTTCTTCCGCAAGGTGGACCAGGTGCTGGACTGGACGCGCGACACCTACGGCCGGGGCCTGCGCAAGCTCTTGCGCCACCCCCTGCTGGTGCTGGTGGCGTTCCTCGCCTGCATCGGCGCCACGGTGATGCTCTTCCGCGCGGCGCCCACGGGCTTCATCCCGGACGAGGACCAGGGCTACGTCATCATCTCCGTGCAGGGTCCGGAGGGCATGTCGCTCGCCCAGACGGAGAAGGTGCTCCAGGAGGTGGAGGCCGTGCTCAAGGCCCAGCCGGAGGTGGCGGTGATGTTCGCCATCGGCGGGTTCTCCCCCAGCGGCAACGGATCCAACTACGCCACGGTGTTCACGGCGCTGAAGCCGTGGGAGCAGCGCACGGGCAAGACCCAGTCGGTGGCCGCGCTGGTGGAGCGGCTGCGCGGCCCGCTGGGCAAGATTGGCAGCGCGCGCGTCATCCCCTTCCAGCCTCCGGCCATCCGCGGCGTGGGCAGCGTCGGCGGCTTCCAGTTCATCGTGGAGGACGTCGCCGGCAGCCACTCGCTGGAGGAGCTGGCGAACGCCACCCAGGAGATGGTGAGCAAGGGCAACGAGGAGGGCCGCCTGAGAGGCGTCTTCACCCCGTTCAACGCCAACACCCCCATCCTCGACGTGGAGGTGGACCGCCAGAAGGCCAAGGCGCTGGGCGTGCCCATTGAGCAGATCTTCGGCGTGATGCAGCTCTACATGGGCAGCCAGTACGTCAACGACTTCAACTACGCCAGCCGCACCTACCGCGTCTATGTCCAGGCCGAGCAGCAGTTCCGCGACAGCCCCCAGGACATCGGCTCGTTCTACGCGCGCACCGACACCGGGGACATGATTCCGCTGGAGTCGCTGGTGAAGGTGACGCCCATCGTCTCCGCGCAGGTCATCAAGCACTACAACCTGTTCCGCTCCGTGGAGATCAACGGCCAGGGCGCCCCCGGCGTGTCGTCCGGCCAGGCGCTGGAGGCGATGGAGGGCGTGGCCAACCAGGTGCTGCCGCAGGGCATGGCCTCCGAGTGGACGGGCATCAGCCTGGAGCAGAAGGAGTCCGGCGGGCAGACGATGATCATCTTCGGCCTGGGCATCCTCTTCGTGTTCCTGGTGCTGGCGGCGCAATACGAGAGCTTCAGCCTCCCGTTCGTCATCATCCTGTCGGTGCCCCTGGCCATCATGGGCGCCCTCGGGTTGCAGGTGGCGCGCGGTTTCGCCAACGACGTGTTCTGTCAGGTGGGGCTGGTGATGCTGGTGGGCCTGTCCTCCAAGAACGCCATCCTCATCGTGGAGTTCGCGGAGCAATTGCGCGAGCAGGGCAAGAGCTCGCTGGAGGCCGTGGTGACGGCGGCGGAGGTGCGGCTGAGGCCCATCCTGATGACGTCCATCGCGTTCCTCCTGGGCGTCGTGCCGCTGATGACGGCGTCGGGCGCGGGCGCGGCGGCGCGCAACTCGCTGGGCACCGCGGTGTTCGGCGGCATGCTGGTGTCCACCATCGTCAACCTCATCTTCATCCCCGGCCTCTACGTGCTGATGCAGAAGCTGCGCGGAGAGGCGAAGCGCTCCAGCGACAGCGACACGGAAGCCCCGGGCGAGGCCGTCGTCCCCGCCCACTCCCCGTGAGCTGACTCAAAGGGCAGCACCGCACCGCTGAAAGACAAGCCGCCCTCCCCTTCCGGACGCGAAGAGGAGGGCGGTGGTGTTTCCAGGCTCGGAGTTCCTGAGCTCGGAGTCGCGCGTCAGATCTCGTGGGCGGTCTGCTCGTACACGATGACGTGGAAGGAGCGCGGGAAGAAGATGACGTTGAGCGTGCGCCAGTTGTCGCCATTGGGGCCCGTCTGGAAGAAGCGGTAGTAGCTCTTCACCTGCACGGGCTCGCCACTGTCGGCGTAGGTCGCGAGGAGGGCCGGGTGCAGCGGCTGGAACTGCCAATACATGCGCGCCTGAAGGTTCGCGTACGCGAAGGTCTGCGGGGCGGAGTCCGTGCGGTAGCCGGCGTACTCGTTGCGCGCCAGCACCGCGGCGGCGGCCGCGTCCACCGTGGAGGGCGTGCTGTACGGCCACGCGAAGTCGAACTTGCGCAGGTAGGAGAACATGTCCTCGCGGTAGGTGTTCGCGTTGGCGAGCGTGGCCTGCAGGCCCGCGTCCACCGGGGCCTCGACCAGCGTCAGGCCCTGGCTTGCGGACGCCGGCTGCGGGTTGGGCACGCACGCGCCGCCCACGCACGACGCCTGCAGGCGGTACTGCTTGCCCGCCGCGTTGTTCCAGCCCACCACCACCAGGTACTCGCCGGCCTTGTCCAGCGTGGCCAGGGACACCTTGCTCAGCTCGCCGTAGCCGGAGTCGTCATCCTGGAACAGCACCTGGTTGCCGTAGCTGCCGCTCGCGTCCTTGGGGCCGTACACGAACAGGCCGGTGTCCAGGTACATGGAGCTGCCCAGGTGCGTCACCTCCAGCTGCACCTGGGTGTGCGCCGCGACGGTGAGCTTGAAGCCCTCGTAGCCCGGCGTCAGGCCCGTCGAGGACTGCACCGCGCCGCCCACCGCGAGCGGGCTCGCGTAGGTGGTGAAGGAGCCCAGCGGCGTAGGGGGCGCCGCGATGAGGCCCTGGGCCTCCGTCGTGAGCACGTCCTCGCCCTGCTGCTCCGTCACGCCGCCACACGCGCCCAGCAATCCCACCGCCGACAGCCACAGCACGGCACTCCGCACAGTCGTCCGACGCATCGTCTCTTCCGCCTTGTTTCAGGAGGACGGCGGCCGACGGCACCCCGTGGTGTCCGGCCACCGCCCAGGGGGTGTGGCCGCACGCTGTGCCAGCTTGAGGGTGGGAACTCAAGCAACAGCTGAAACACAAGCAGGGACAGACGCCCCGGATTTGTCATCCAGCCGGGGCGCCTGTCGCATCGTCTCAGAAGCTGGCGGTGGTGGTGATGCTGCCGCCGGCCGCGGGCGTGGTGACGACATTGTTGCCGCCGCCCTGCCAGACGACGTTGCCGGAGCCGTCACGCTTCACGCACTTCCACTCGATGGTGGTGCTGGCGGGCAGGGCGTAGGTGCCGCGCCAGGTGGGGTACGCGGTGGGGCTGAGGATCTTGTTCGTCGCCGTGCCGCTCCAGGTGGACAGCTCCGCGATGCTGCCCGTCACGTAGACGTTCTGGCCCATCACCGTCGTGCCGTTGTTGCACACGAACTCCACGTTGGCGGTGGTCGGCTGGGTGCCGCCGGAGGTCCACACGGTGTAGTCGGTGCCGGAGGCGGCCTGCGTCCAGCCCGTGCCGGGGCTCCAGGCCGTGGCGCCAATCTTCACCGCCACCTTGCCGCCGATGATGGCGGCGTACAGGCCCGCTTCCGCGCGCTGGATGCTGACGGTGGAGTCGGAGGTGAGGCCCGCGCTCTTGCGCACGGCCATCAGCGCCTGGATGGAGGAGCCCAGGCCCCAGTTGAAGTAGTGCGGCCAGTAGACGGTGGGGATGCCCGGGTGGGTCAGGATGTAGGCGTAGCCCTGCATCACCTTGGTGCACGGCACCGGCCAGTGGTTCTGCCCGTTGCCGCACGACTCGCTGGGGCCGGTGTCGTGGTTGTCCACGAACGTCACCGAGCGGCTGGGCCACGCGCCGATGGTGCCCGCGGGCTTGCCGTCCGCCGCCTTGAGGCGCGCGTAGTTGTTGTTGGTGAGCGCGTCGTTGAGCAGGCCCTTCGTCGCGAAGTCGAAGCCAGCGCAGGTGCCCGTGGTGCGGTCCACCCAGTTGATGATCTGCTGGCGCCAGTTGCCGGGGTTGTTCGCGTCGAAGTAGTTGGTGGGCCAGAACTCGCCCACGCAGAACCAGGGCGCGGTGTCCGTGACGTACTCCTTCACGTACGCGCCGTCGAAGCCCTTCACGAAGTCGAAGCGCCAGCCGGCGAAGCCCACGCCCTTCAGGCGGCTGTTCATCCACGTCTTCAGGTCCGCGCGCACGAACGCCTGCGAGTGGTCCAGGTCGCGGGCGGCCGCGTAGCTCTCACCGCTGTCGGCGTTGCCGCAGGCCGTGGGCCACTCGTCGCCCGTCGCCACCGCGTTGCAGCCGCCCCAGGTGGGGTTGGTGAAGTCCGCCCAGTTGGCGGTGCCCACGCGGTGGTTCACCACGATGTCCGCGATGGGCTTGAGGCCCTGCGCGTTGAGGGCGGCCAGCGCGGCGACGAGCTCTGCCTCCGTGCCGTAGCTGGAGTTGAGCACGTTGAGCTGCCGGGGCAGGTAGCCCTGGGTGGAGGCCGCATCCGACGGCGGCGGCAGCCACACCATGGTGAAGCCCGCGGACTTCAGCGTGGCCGCGTTGTTCTTCACCGTGTTCCACCACCCGCCCGCGCTGGCGGAGTTCCAGTGGAAGCCCTGGATCATCACGTCGGTGCTGGCGCCATCCAGCGGCTTGGCCGCGGCGGGGGCGGCGGCGAAGAGGCTGGCCATGGACGCGGCCAGCAGGCGGGTCTTCATCGTCATCGGGACCTCGAGTTGGGGGAGGAAGCGGCGGCAAGCTAATCCCCCCCTCTCCGGTGAACCAGGACTGCCCGTGTTTGCCGGACCTCCCACCGGGTGCGCCCAGGACATGACGCAGGGCGTCGCGCTTTGCTGAACGGGGGACGTGTCTACAATCCCACCCTCCGTCGTTC
>NZ_RAWB01000426.1 GCF_003612055.1 Corallococcus llansteffanensis | reverse complement strand
GGCAGGGGTCCCTCGGTGGACGCGCTCTCCGCGTTCAGCGGGGCGACCGCGAAGGAGCCGATCCGCGTGTACGCCGGTTATGAGTCCGCGCCGGACGCCGAGGCCCGGGCCGAGCTCGCGGTCCAGGATCTGGAGCGCGCAGGCGGCTTCGAGCGTGCGCAATTGCTGGTCGTGACGACCACGGGCAGCGGCTGGGTGGTGCCCGAGGCCGTGGATGCCTTCGAGTACGTCACTGGCGGTGACTCCGCGATCGTGGCCACGCAGTACTCGCACCTGTGGTCGTGGCTCTCCGTCCTGGTCGACCAGGAGCGAGCGCGGGAGGCGGGCCGCGCCCTCTTCGATGCCGTCTATGAACGCTGGTCCAGGCTTCCCGAGGGCCAGCGCCCGAAGCTGCTGATCTTCGGTGAGAGCCTGGGCTCCTTCGGAGGGGAGACGGCGTTCAGCGGTGAGCGCGACCTGGCCAACCGCACGGACGGCGTGCTGTTCGTGGGGCCGCCCCACTTCAACACGCTGTACCGCGAGTTCACCGACCATCGGGATCCTGGCAGCCCCGAGGTGGAGCCCATCTACCGACGCGGCCGCATCGTGCGCTTCAGCCGCCGGCCGGGCGAGGACATCCCTCCGGCGTCCGAGCCGTGGGGCGACTCGAGGGTGCTGTACCTGCTCCATCCTTCCGACCCCATCATCTGGTGGAGCCCCGACCTGCTGCTGAAGCGGCCGGACTGGCTGCGGGAGTCCCGTGGCGGAGATGTCCTCGGTGAGATGGTGTGGCTGCCCTTCGTGACGTTCTGGCAGGTGACGGCGGATCTCCCGCTGGGCATGGCGGTGCCACCCGGTTACGGCCACGTGTACACCGGCGAGCACGTGGATGCCTGGGTGGCGCTGCTGCGGCCCGAAGGCTGGACCGAACAGAAGTCGGCACGGCTGCGGGCGCTGCTGAAGCCGGCCCTGTGAGGACCGTCAGAGCATGTTCACGCCCCATGCTTCGCGTCTGCCCAATCCCACGCAGGGATGATGGGCCGCTGCGGGTAGGAGTGATGCATTACCCATGAGTGCGGGTGCCACCCGGGTATTGGCGTGCGTGCTTGAAGTCTCCCACTGTCGGTGACAAGGATGCGCGTCGCTGGCCCGTGAGGGATGGAAAGGCTTCCACCTTCGCGTGGGCTGGCAATCACACCCTGACATGACAAGGCCATTCCTGCCATGGCAGGGCTTCGCTCCAAGGGGGCAATCCATGACGCGTTCCTTCGCAGCCACCTTCCCATCCATCTTGTTGCTGCTCGCCAGCGCGGCCTGCGGTCCCGGCCCCTACTACGACCAGGATCCGACGGGGGGCTCCGCCTCCCCGGGCGTGGTGACCACCGAGCGCCAGGCTCTCGCCAGCTGGAGCTCCGCCGCGCCGATGTCCACGGCCCGGTTCGACCACAGCGCCACCGTCCTGCCGTCGGGCAAGGTGCTGGTGGCCGGCGGCGACCCGGGCACGACCACCTACCTTGCCAGCGCGGCGCTCTATGACCCGGCCACCAACACCTGGTCCGCCACGGGGAGCATGACGCAGGCCCGCTCGGCCCACGTCGCCGTCCTGCTGTCGTCGGGCAAGGTGCTCGTCATCGGCGGCACCTTCGGCAGCACCACCACCGCGGAGCTGTACGACCCGGCCACGGGGACGTGGACCGCCACCGGCAGCCTCGCCACGCTCCGCTCCGGCTTCATGGCGACCCTGCTGGCCTCGGGGCAGGTCCTCGTCACGGGCGGCCGTGGCAATGGTGGCGTCTACCTGACCAGCAGTGAGCTGTACGACCCGGCCACCGGCACCTGGTCCGCCACGGGCAGCCTCGCCACGGGCCGCATGGACCACTCCGCCGTGCGGCTCGGCAACGGGCAGGTGCTCGTCAGCGGCGGCCTCTACATGGTCTTCACCTCCTTGTACCGGCTCGACAGCGCGGAGCTGTACGACCCGGCCACCGGCACCTGGTCCACGACGGGAAACCTCGCCACGGGGCGCAGCGAGCACCTGTCGCTCCTGCTGCCCTCGGGTGACGCGCTGATCGTGGGAGGGCTGGCCGGCAACGGCAAGGTCACGGGCCACTACTCGGTCTCCGCGGCCGAGTCGTTCAGCGCGGGCACCCTGTCGTCCGCGGGCGCGATGAGCAGCCCGCGCCACGGCCACGCCGCCGCCACGCTGCCTTCGGGCGCCTTCCTGGTGGCGGGCGGCAAGAACAAGATTGGCGGCAGCAGCACGACCCTCTACCTGTCCAGCGCGAGCCTGTACGACCCGGCCACCAGCACCTGGAGCGCCACGGCCAGCATGCTGGCCGTGCGCAACCACTTCACGCTCAGCACCCTGCCGTCGGGCAAGGTGCTGGCAGTGGGCGGCACCAACAGCTCGGGCCTGGGGCTCGCCTCCGCGGAGCTCTACACCCCGTGACCTGAGCCGCACCCCCGGGGCCCCGCTCGCATGCGGGAGCCCCGAGGCGTGGGTGCCTACTTCCGGAGCTTGAACAGCAGCACGTCGGAGCGCCGGGACCGAGGCGTGTACCAGGTGCCGTCCAACTCAAGCGCCTCCGCCAGGGAGCCCACCACCACGATGCCCTCCGGCGCGGACGCGAGGTGGAGGTCATCCATGGACATGGGCCCCAGCACGCGGACCCACCGGGACTCCAGCGCGGGACCGAAGGCCGCCAGGGTCGGCTGGGGCAGCACGTCCTGCCGCCACCCGACCTCGCCCAGCCCGACGAGGTTCCCCTCGCCGTACTGGGCCGTCACGATGTTCCCGGCCCCGTCCACCACCATGTCCGTGAACCCGTAGTGCGCGAACTGACGGAGGCCCACGTCTCCACCCGCCGCGGTGAGCACGCCCACGAGCGCATCCCGCGCGCCGTCATACTCCTCCGGCTCGCGGCTGACCCAGGTCTGGCCGGCGAACGACAGGTACCCGTTGAAGTTCCCCGTGAAGGCGATGCGCTGATCAGGCAGCAGGCCCACGGAGGACACCTCGCTGAAACGGGCGCTCATCACCCGCGCCCAGCCGAAGTCGCCGCCCACGCCATACCGGGCGACGAAGCCTCCGCGCTCCGCGACGGTGCCGCCACCGAAGTGGGTGTTGTCCCCCGCATGGCCGCCCACGATGACGCTCTCGCTGGCGTCCACGGCGACGCTGTTCGCGCGCGTGCCCACCAGCGACGTCCCGGCCAGCACGCGCGACCAGAGGTGCGCGCCGTCCCACTGGAGCTTCAGCACGTAGGAGTTCGGATACGTGTCGTCGTACGGAAACGGCTTGCCCGAGTACACTGGCCCGTTGCCAAAGTCCGTGTAGCCCCAGAACGTGCCGACGAGCACCGCGCTGCCGTGTGCATCCGTGGCCAGGTCGAGCACGTCCATCGGGTTGTCGTAGTGCTCGCCCGGGGTGTCGAACCACGCCCGGAAGCCGCGCGTCCAGTCCACCGTGCCGTCGGGCGTGAGCTTCATCACCACGATGCCGGAGCCCTGGGGCAGCGGACCCTTGCCCAGGTCCGGCGCGCCCGTATAGCTGCCGGCGACCAGCACGTTGCCCACCGCGGTCACCACCACCTTCTCCAGTTGGACTCCCGACTGGGGGAAGGAGCGCGTCCACGCGACGCCGCCATCCGCCCGGTGCAGGGTGACGGTGTGGCCCGACTCGACGGGCCGGGGCCCCGTGCCGAGCAACCGGGTGACGACCGCGAACCCGCCATCCGGCGCGGGCGCCACGTGACGCGGGGCCTCGGTCTGCGCGTCTCCGCTCTGCCGCACCCAGGCCGTGGTCCCCGAGGGCTTCGTGCCCCGGTACGAGCAGAACGGAGCGCTCTCATACGTGACGACCAGCCGGGGCGCGCCACCGATGATGCCGCGCTCCTCCGCGTCCGTGGACGCGAAGCCCACGCTGTTGGTGCTGTCCGGCAGCAGCGCGAACGCGTACGCCCCGGACGCCGTCACGACGTTCGTCACGTCCAGCTCCACCCACGCATCCCGCGGGACGGCCCCCAGGTCCACGAGCGGCTCGCCCA
Source organism: Corallococcus llansteffanensis (assembly GCF_003612055.1). Classification (GTDB taxonomy): domain Bacteria; phylum Myxococcota; class Myxococcia; order Myxococcales; family Myxococcaceae; genus Corallococcus; species Corallococcus llansteffanensis. The sequence continues at coordinate 4,700 of NZ_RAWB01000426.1, read as the reverse complement.
GCGGCGTCGGGCGGTGGTTCCAGTCCGTCGTCGCCCCCTCGAACGCCGTCGCCCGGTACAGCCGGGGCCCGTTGCCCGTGCCGTCAATGGCATACAGGCGCAGCGCCACCCGGTGGATGCGCTCCGGACGCAGCTGCACGTCGAAGCGCAGGAAGGCCTCCGCGCGGGGATCCGCGTCCACCCGCAGCGAGGCGTGGTGCTGGAACTTCGAGTCCGGCGCATCCGCCGCGGCGTAGGTGTCGTGCAGCGCGGAGAGCGGGTCCGCGACGTACTCCGTGCGCGTCAGGCACGCGTCCGTCGGAGCGGACTTCGCCGCGCCAGTCCACACCAGCAGCCGGGGACGCAGCGAGGCGTCCGCGCTCTCGCGCGAGTAGAACGTCACGCCATCGCTCGACGTGGGGTACAGCCCGAAAGAGACGTCCCCGTTGCCACGCACCAGGTCCGTCACGTCGTAGTCCACCCAGCTCCCCGTCGCGAGGCCCTGCGCGTCCTCCACCGCGCTGCCCGTGCGGGCCGGCCGTGAGCTCCACGTGACGCTCGACTCGCTCCACGGCAGCCCCGTCAGCGCGTACACGGACGGGCCGTCATCGGAGCCTGAGTTCACGTACAGGCGCAGCACCGCGCGCTGCACGGCCTCCGTCAGCCCCTGCACCGGGAAGCGCAGGTAGGCCTCCTGCATGGGCGCGCTGTCCACCTTGAACGTCGTGGCGCTGCCCTGGGCCACGCCAGGGCTCTCCGCGTCGACGAACGTGTCGGCGCTCGCGGAGAAGGAGACCGGCGCGCCGGAGAGCGTGAGCGGCGCGGGAGGCAGCGGCGGGTTGTCCTCGGCGGACTCGACGGTGAGGATGAGCTGCGGCTTGAACTCGAAGGACTCACTCGACCCGAACGTGAGGCTGTCCGTGCCCTTCGCCGAGAGGAGGAAGTCGACGCTGTAGTAGCGGTGGGGGATGTACATGCCCGACACGTCGAGCTCCACCCACGTCCCGCTGCTCACGGGCCCCGAGGTCGAGGTGAGCCAGGAGTCGCTCCAGCTCGGCCGGGTGTTCCACGTCACGCTTTCGTCCCAGATGTGCACACCCGGCGAGTCGTGCACGGCGACGCCCTGGGCCGCGTTGTTCATCGCGAACAAGCGCAGTCGCGCGGACGTCACCGTCCCGGGAACGGGGAGCTCTGCTCCTGAGAACCGGAGGTACGTCAGCGCCTCGGGGGTTCGCGAGACCTTCAGCGTGGTGGAAGCGCCGAAGCTCGTGTCCGGGGACGCGGCCTCCACGTGCGCGTCCGCCGTGGGCGTCAGGACGACCGTCCGCGTGGTCAGCGCCGCGCGCTCCGTGCCGACGGTCTCCGCTCCTGTCTCATGTGAATCTTCTTCCACTGGAAGTGGCGCGCCGCACCCACTCAAGGTCGCGAGCGCCACACCCATTCCCCACAACATCCCTGCGACTGTCATCCGTCTCATGCTGATTCTCCCTCTGGACCTGCAAAGGGATGGCATCAGCAACAGGTGCGCCAGACCGGAGGGCAGCGTTACGGGGCCTACGGTTTCTGGGCCCCGCCCCCTCTGGAGTACCTTCGTTCCGTCATGACTCCGACCTCCTCCCGCCCCGCGTACACCGTCCAGACCGGGCAGGCCCTGCTGCGCTGCTGGTCACCGGCGGATGCCAGCGAAGCCCTCCGCGCCATTCAGTCCAGCCTGGAGCACCTGCTCCCCTGGATGCCCTGGGCGAAGCAATACCCGATGAACGTGATGCAGCAGGCCGCGCAGCTGCGCCGCATGCGCGGGCTCTTCGACCTCGGGCAGGACTTCGCCTACGCCGTGTTCGCTCGCGACGGCAGCGAGGTCCTCGGGGGGACCGGCCTGCATCCTCGCGTGGGCGAGGGGGCGCTTGAGATTGGCTATTGGATCGCGGCCGGGCACACGGGCCGCGGCCTCGCGACCGAGGTCGCCGGAGCGCTCACCCGCGTCGCCTTCGAGGTGGAAGGGGTGCGCAGGGTGGAGATCCACTGCGACCCCCGCAACGCCCCGAGTGCCCAGGTCGCCCACAAGCTGGGATTCACCCACGAAGGCACCCTGCGTCAGCGGCTCGTCGCGCCCGACGGCACGCGCCGGGACACGATGATCTGGACCCTGCTCGCCGACGAGTATCCGGGCAGTCGCGCCGCCGCGCTCCCCATTGAAGCCTTTGACGTGCTGGGGCAGAAGCTCCTCTGACGTGCCGCAGCTCGGGTCGAAGCGCGCCTCGGAGCCTGCCTGCCAGGCCAGCGGTCACGCGTCCTCGCGGCACGGCCAGTCCACGGGCCCATGGCTAGCGTAGGTGCATGTCCCGGCTCTTCTACTCCCGACGGGCGGAGCGTCAGCTCCAGCGGCTTCCGGGGGAGGCGCGTCTCCACCTGGAGAACCATCTGGAGAACTTCGCGCTCCTGATGCGAAGCGCCGTATCGCTGGAGCCGGTCCTGTCCCGACTGAAGCGTTCCGAGGACGGCTTCGTCATGACGGTGGAGGGCCTCCAGGTCTCGTTCGCCCTCGACACCGTGGCGCGTGTCCTCCTGGTCCACTGCGTGTTGCCTGTCGCTGAGGATGAACTCGTCACGGAAGCAGGTGACGGGCCGAGCATTCCCGGGTGACACATCGCGTAGGCGTCGGTGTTCCCTTCGTGCCAAAGCCGTTCACGAGGGGAAAACCATGTCGGTCATCGTTGTCTTCGCCCAGGCACCCGCCGAGGGGCTGGGCTGGCTCAGCCGCAAGCTGCTCGGCGTGACGCTCACCTCCGCCGAGTGGGTGCTCTGGGTGCTGGTGTGCCTTTCGGTGCTCTCCCTCGCCGTCATGCTGGAGCGCACGGTGTACTTCGCCCGCAACCGGCTGCCGGACTCGGAGACGCTGGCGCTGCGGCTGGCGCGCGGGGAGCTGGAGGCGGTGCGCGTCGCCGTCCAGGGGAAGAAGGGCATGGAGGCCGCCGTCATCCGCGAGGGCCTTGCGTCCAGCCCCCAGGGCGCGGCGACCGTGGAGCAGGTGATTGCGTCCACCCTGGCCCGCGAGCGCCCCCAGTACGAGCGCTTCCTGTCCTTCCTCGGCACCCTGGGCAACAACGCCCCGTTCATCGGCCTGTTCGGCACGGTGCTCGGCATCATCAAGGCGTTCAACGACCTGGGCGAGATGAATGCCAAGGGCGGCGCCATGCAGCAGACGGTGATGGCCGGCATCTCCGAGGCGCTCGTCGCCACCGCCGTGGGCCTCGCGGTCGCCATCCCCGCCGTCGTCGCCTTCAACATCTTCAACCGCCAGCTCAAGACGCTCACCAGCCGCGCCCATGCGCTGGGCCACGCGCTGGTGGGCAACCTGCGCGCGGAGGTCCGCTAGTCATGGCCGGCGGCGCGCAGGACAACGAAGAGGAGATCACCGGCATCAACGTCACGCCCCTGGTGGACGTGGTGCTGGTGCTGCTCATCATCTTCATGGTGACGGCGAACTTCATCGTCCGCGAGACGGTGGAGGTGGACCTGCCCCGCGCCGCCAACGGCGGTGAGACGGTGCAGGGCCTGGTGAACGTCGTGCTCGACAAGGAGGGCAAGCTCTACTTCGACGGCGTCGAGGTCACGGAGGCCGACCTGTCCCGCCGCGTGGTGGAGGCCGTCAGCAAGGACAAGGACACGCGCGCCATCATCAGCGCGGACCAGACCATTGCCTACGGCCGGGTGATGCGCCTCATCGACGTGGTGAAGGGCCAGGGCATCGCGAAGTTCGCGCTCAACATCGAAAAGGACGTCGCGCCTGGCTCGCCGCGGGGCTGACGTGAAGACCATGGGTGAGCGGGTGCTCGAGGACACGGCGTGGGCAGCGCCGAGGCGCGGAGGCAACGGACTTCTGGCGGGCTTCGTGGTCGGCTCGCTCACGCTGCACGGGCTGGCGCTGGGGGTGCTGCACGCGCGGCCCTCCGAGCGGCCCGCGGTGCGGCGTCCGGTGGAGCTGGTGATGGTGGAGGTCCAGAAGCCGCCGCCCCCGGTGGTGAAGGAGGAACCGAAGCCCGAGCCGCCTCCACCTCCGAAGGTGCGCGTGAAGCCCCCGCCCATCAAGGTCGCCGCGGCGCCCAGGCCGCTGCCGCCGCCTCCGGTGGACGCACCCCCTCCGCCCAACGAGACGCCTCCGCCGGCCGCGAAGCCCACGCCGCTGGTGGTGGGGATGACGCTGTCCTCCACCACGGGTGCGGGCAGCTTCGCGGCGCCGGTGGGGAACACGCTCTACGGCCGCACCGCCGACAAGGCGAAGGCGCCGCAGGAGGTGAAGGCGTACCGCGCGCCGAAGTACACGCCCATCTACCAGGTGGACTCCGAGCCGACGGTGGCCTCCGAGGTGAAGATTCCCTACCCGGACGAGGCCCGCCGCGCTGGAATCGAGGGCACCGTGACGCTCTCCATCACCATCGACAACGAGGGCAGGGTGGTGGCCTCGAAGGTCCTCCATGGGCCCGGTTACGGGCTCGACGAGGCGGCGCGCGAAGCCATCCGGCGCTTCCGCTTCAAGCCCGCCTTCAAGGGCGGCGAGGCGGTCTCCACGGAGATGAAGTACTCCTACACGTTCCTCCTCGACTGACGCCCGCCCGCCCGCCAGGAAGCGGCGGCTGAGAATTCCTCACCCGCCGAGAAGCGCCGGACGTCTGCGTGAAGTCTTTGTTCCTGTCTCTTATAAACCTCTGACGCTGCCGACG
>NZ_RAWB01000425.1 GCF_003612055.1 Corallococcus llansteffanensis | reverse complement strand
GTGGCGGCGGGGCTGCGCACGGGGCTGGCGCTGGGCGTCCCGCTGGCGGTGTCCGCGCTCCTGCAACTGCCGCAGGCGTCCTGGGCGGGCATGGCGGGGCTCTTCGTGGCGCTGGTGGACAAGGGCGGGCCGTACCGCACGCGCGCGCGGGCGATGGGCGCGATGACGGTGCTGGGCGCGGTGGTGGGGTTGATCATCGCGCTGCCCAGCCCCTTCTGGGTGGACGTGGCGCTGACGCTCTGCTGGGTGACGGCGTGCGGCTTCGCGCGCAGCTTCGGCGACACGCCGGGCATCGTGGGGATGCTGCTGGCCAACCTGTTCGTGGTGTCGGTGGCGCTGCCGTCGCACGGGCCGGGGGCCGCGCTGATGCAGGCGGCGTACTTCGTGGCGGGCGGCCTGTGGTCCATGTTCCTGGGGCTGGTGCTCTGGCCGCTCAGGCCCTACCGCCCGGCGCGGCTCGCCATCGCCACCTGCTACGAGGCGCTGGCGAACGTCGCGGAGGCGGTGGCGGAGTGGCCGTTGGAGGGGTCCTCGCGCGTGGGGACGTGGGAGTCGGTGCAGCGGGCCGCGCGCATGCGGCAGTCCCTGGAGACGGCGCGCGCCACGCTGGGCGCCACGCGGCAGGGACGGCAGGAGGAGAGCGGCCGGGGGGAGCACCTGCTGGTGCTGCTGGAGGACGCGGACGCGCTGTCGCTGCTGCTCACCGCGATGACGGAGGCGCTGGACGAAGCCCCGCGTGAGGGGCCTTGTCGCGCGGCCCGCGTGGAGGCGCAGCGCGCGCTGCGGTCGCTGGTGGTGGACCTCGGGGGCGTGGTGGGCGCGCTGGTGCGGGGCTCGGTGCCGGGGCCGAGCGCGTGGGACGCGGAAGGGGTGACGCGGGTGCTGGCGGCGGACGGCGGAGGTCCGGAGCCGGCGCGCTCGCAGTACGCGCACATCGCGGGCCTGCTGGGACGGCTGCGCGAGTACAGCGCGGTGGCGCTGGACGTGGCCTCGCGGCTGGAGCGCGGCACGCCCCTTCCCGAGCGCGACACGAAGCCCTTCTCCCCGGGCCCCGGCCAGGAGCGCGCCTGGTGGGCGGTGCTGGGCGACCACCTGACGCCCCAGTCCGTCGTCTTCCGGCACGCGCTGCGGCTGGGGCTCACCGCCACGGTGGCGACAGCGGTGGCGGAGGGCCTGGGGCTCAACCACGGGTACTGGGTGACCATCACCGTCATCGTCGTGCTGCAGCCCTATGCGGGCCTCACGGTGGAGAAGGGGCTGCAACGCGTGGCGGGGACGCTGATGGGCGGCGTGCTGGCCATGGGGCTCGTGCACGTGCTGCCCGCGAAGTGGATGATGCTCGCGGCCATCGTGGTGCTCATCTGCGTGTCGGTGAGCGTGCGGCCCCTCAACTTCACCGTCTTCCAGGTGCTGCTCGCGCCCGCGCTGGTGCTGCTCGCGGAGCTCCAGTCCGGGGACTGGCGGCTCGCGGGCGTGCGCATCCTCAACACGCTGCTGGGCGGCGCGCTGGCGCTGGTGGGCATCCGGCTCTTGTGGCCCAGCCCCGAACACGCGCGCTTCCCGGAGGAGGTGGCCTCCGTGCTGCGGGCGGACCGGGACTACCTGGGGGCGGTGGCGCGGACGCCGGTGCCCACGGAGTCGGACCTGCGCGAGGCGCGGCGCAAGGTGGGCGTGGCGCTCTTGTCCGCGGAGGCGTCCTTCCAGCGGCTGCTCAGCGAGTGGAAGGGCCCCGCGAAGGAGCTGGAGCCGGGCATGGCGCTCATCACCTTCGCGCGGCGCTTCAGCGCGGCGGTGACGGCGCTGGCGGCGAGCCGCGCGTGGCACTCCACGTCGGACCTGGGCCCGGTGGTGCGCTACGCGTCGGACGCGCTGGAGGAGCTGTCCCAGGCGCTGGTGGCGCGCCGCGTGCCCGGCGGCCTCCAGCGCGAGCTGCCTCCGGTGGAAGGCACCGACGCGCTGGCGCGCACCCAGGTGTCACGGCTGGTGCGTCAGCTGGGCGTGCTCCACCACGCGGTGGAGCGCATGCCGCCCGCGCTGCGCGCCTGAAGAGGACGGCGTCAGGTCCGCTCCAGCTTGACCAGCAGCCGGCGCAGGTCCTCGTTGACGCGCACGAAGTTGGAGTTGCCCTTCTCGTCCTCCAGCTGCTTGCGCAGCGCGGGCAGGGACGCCTCGCGCACCTTCTTCGCCGCGGCGGGCTCATCCGTCAGCCAGTCCACCGCCTGGATGACCGTGGCGCGCGCCTCGGTGTTCTTCTCGGTGAGCCGCGTGGCCAGGGTGGGCCCCACGTCCGCGGCCGCGGCGCCCGAGCGCCCCAGCTCCAGCGCCGCGCGCTCCAGCAGCACCGCGTCCGCCTTGGGCAGCCGCTGCGACCAGCAGCCCGCGTTGCCGGCGCACGCCTGCGCCGCCTCCAGCACCGCGCCGTGGCCCAGCACCAGGTCCGCGCGCTTCTTGCCCAGCGCCGCCGCGTCCTCGCAGCCCTCCTCGCCCGTCACCTTGCAGTCGGACGCGGTGCGCGCGGGCTCCGCGGCGGCCAGCTTCGCGAGCACCGGCTGCTCCCGCGCATCTCCCAGGAGCGCGATGCCCTTGAGCGCCACCTCGCGCGCGTACCAGTCCGGGCTGCCCGCCGCCTTCTCCAGCGCGGGGAGCGCGTCGCGGCTGCCCACCAGCACCAGCGCGCGCACGTAGGCGTCGCGCACGGTGGGGTCCGGCTCGCCCACGAGCGCGCTCAGCGGCTTCACCGCCTCCGGGGCGCGCATCCGTCCGAGTGCGTCCGCCGCCTGCATCCGCACCAGCGCCTGGATCTGCGGATCCGAGTGGGTGAACGACAGCTGCTTCACCAGCGACGGCACCGCGCGCTTCTCCCGGAGGTCGCCCAGCACCTGCGCGGCCTTCATCGGGTAGCTGGCCGGGTTGACGCCCTGGGCCTTCGCCCACGACAGCAGCTCCGCGTCCTTGCCCTCCAGCGCCGGCAGGAGCGCGTCCGCGGCGGGCGTGCCCAGCTGGTACAGCGCGAAGCTGCTCTCCACGTAGAAGGACACGCCCTTGCGCTCCTTCGTCAGCGTGCGCAGCAGGGCGGGGATGGCGCGCGGGTCGCCAATCTGGCCCAGCGCTTCAATGGCCTTCTTGTTGAGGAAGGGCTCCGCCGCCTCGTCGGTGGCCATCGCGATGAGCGGCTCCACCGCGGACTTCGCCTTCAGCGCGCCCAGCACCTGGACGGCCTCGATGCGCGTGTAGTTGTCCTTGCTGCGCAAGAGCGGCACCAGCGACGGCACCGCGCGCGCGTCGCCAATCCGGCCCAGCGCCGTCACCACCGCCTTGTTCACCTGCTGCTCGGACGCGTCGCTCGCGGACGGATCCAACGCGGCCGTGAGCGGCTCCAGCGACGACGGGTGGTGCAAGTCCCCCAGCGTCCGCGCCACCGCCGCCTTCACCTCCGGCTTGCGCTCCGACGACAGCTTCGCGTGGAGCAAGGGCAGGAACTGCTCGTTGACGTTGCCCGACGTGCGCAGCGACTCAATGACTCGCACCCGGTCATCCGGCCGCTTCGCCCCCTCCATGCTGGACTGCCAGTACTCCGGCGTCTTGGGGTCCTCCTTCTTGCAGCCTCCGAGCGTGAGGCAGGACACCGCGAGGGACAGGGCGACGAATGAGCGGGACATGGGGCTCCTTTGCGTCCAAAAGTCAGCGCGTGCCGTCGGGTGTAGACCTGACGTGTCGAAGGACGCAAACCTCCCCCGACTCCTGGGGTACGCTGGTCAACGACATGGCCCTCACCGATGACAGTCGTAACGCGTCGCGTCCGAACATCCTGCGCCGGACCTACCTGCTCGACCGTGAGTTCCAGCTCAAATACATCCTGCTGCTCACCGGGATGGGGGCGGGAAGCATGCTTTTGTTCGGTGTCCTCGCCCTCCAGGCTCAGGGGATGGCGGAGGAGGGCGGACTGTCGGGCACCGAATCCCTCTGGTGGCTCACCGGGGCGGGCACCGTGGGCATGGGCATCGCGCTCGGCCTGTTCGGGCTGCTCTTCACGCACCGTGTGGCGGGCCCCGTCCACGTGATGAGCCTGTACGTCGCGGCGCTCGCGGCGGGCCGCTATCCGCGCCTGCGCCCCTTGCGGCGCAAGGACGAGCTGAGGGCCTTCTTCGGGCGCTTCAGTGAGGCGGTGGACCGCATCCGGCAGCGCGAGGCCGACGAGGCCATGGCGCTGGAGCAGGCGCTGCAGGTGCTCAAGCCCCTGGGCACCACGCCCGAGGCGCGCGAGGCCCTGTCCACGCTGGAGGCCCTGCGCGCGCGCAAGCGCCAGGCGGTGGACGCGGCCGCGCCGTCCGGTGCCTTCAAGTCCGTGGCCTGACGGCCCCCTTCCTCTTTCCCAAGGGACTCCCCTCACAATGAGCCGACCCCGCATCGTCTTCATGGGCACGCCCGAGTTCGCCGTGGCGTCGCTCGAGGCCTGCTTCGACGTGGGCGACGTCGTGGCTGTCGTCACCCAGCCGGACAAGCCCAAGGGCCGCAGCAGCGCCCCTGCCGCGCCGCCCGTGAAGGAGCGCGCGCTGGAGAAGGGCATCCCGGTGCTCCAGCCGCAGAAGCTGCGCACGCCGCCCTTCTCCGAAGAGCTGCGCCAGTACGCGCCCGACGTCTGCGTGGTGACGGCCTACGGCAAGATTCTCCCCAAGGACCTGCTGGCCCTGCCGGTGAAGGGCTGCGTCAACGTGCACGCGTCGCTCCTGCCGCGCTTCCGGGGCGCCGCGCCCATCCAGTGGGCCATCGCGCACGGCGACGCGGAGACGGGCGTGACGCTGATGGTGATGGACGAGGGCCTGGACACGGGCCCCATGCTGGCGATGAAGCGGCTGCCCATCGCGCCGGATGAGACGAGCGCCACGCTGCACCCGAAGCTGGCCGCGCTGGGCGGCGACCTGCTGCGGGAATCCCTGCCGCGCTACCTGCGCGGGGAGCTGACGCCCACGCCCCAGCCGTCCGAGGGCATGGTGCTGGCGCCCATCATCGACAAGGAGAACGCGAAGCTGGACTTCACGAAGTCCGCGGTGGAGCTGGACCGGCGGCTGCGCGCCTTCACGCCGTGGCCCGGCGCGTACACGTTGCTGGGAGGCAAGGTCTTCAAGGTGCACCGCATGCGGCCCGCCGCGGGGAAGGGCGAGCCCGGCACCGTGTTGTCCGCGGGCCCGGAGGGCCTGGAGGTGGCGTGCGGCGAGGGCTCGCTCGTCCTCCTGGAGGTCCAGCCAGAGGGCAAGCGGGTGATGCGCGCGGCGGACTTCCTCTCCGGCCACAAATTGCAGCCGGGCAGTCAGCCGTTCACGTCATGAGCGCGCTGCGGCGCGCCGTGTGGAATCTTCGCGTCGTGCGGTCTTGGAAGGCCTGGGAGTCTTGTCGATGGGCATGAAGCTGCTGGTGTTGCACGGTCCGAACCTCAACCTGCTGGGCGAGCGCGAGGACGCGGCGGGCGGACGGCTGTCGGACCTGGACGCCGCGCTGCGCGCGAAGGCGAAGGCGCTGGACCTGGAGCTGAAGATCGTCCAGTCCAACCACGAGGGCGTGCTCATCGACACGCTGCACGCCGAGCGCAAGAACGTGGAGGGCATCCTCATCAACCCGGCGGGCCTCTTCACGTCCTACGCGCTGAAGGAGGCGCTGGAGGCGGTGGGACTGCCCGCCATCGAGGTGCTGCTCAAGCCGCCCGCCCGCGAGTCCGTGGTGGCCGAGGCGTGCGCGATGCAGGTGCTGGGGCTGCACGGCTTCGAGCCCTACCTCCAGGCCCTGGAGACGTTCTCCAGCGGCATCTTCCACCCCGCCATCCCCGGGCCGGTGAAGACACTGGGCCGTCGCAAGGGCAAGGGCGCCGGTTCGGAGCCGGAGCCGACGGAAGACGCGCCCCGGCCGACGCCCAAGCTGGTGGGCCGGGTGCACCCGCTCAAGGGCGGGGCCACGGACCTGACGCGGCTGGCGGCGCCCGCGCGCTCCCTGGCGCGCACGGCGGAGGCTGGCGGGCCGTTGAAGACGCTGGGCCGCAAGACGACGGCGTCCTCCGACGCGAAGTCGGAGGGCCGGGCGGGCAAGACGCTGGGCCGCGCGGCGAAGGCGGGGGCCACGCCCGCGTCGGACCTGCTCACGCGCGCGCTCGTGCGCCAGAAGATCGCCGACCGGCTGGCGGGGCGGATGAGTGAAGCGGAGCTGGCCACCTGGGCACGCGCGAAGTATCAGCAGGTCCAGCGTGGCGAACCCGCGGAGAGTGGCCACCGCGAGCTGCTGGAGGACAGCCTCCAGAGCCTCACCCTGTCCCATCTGCCCGCGACGCGGATGACGGACGAGCAACTGGTGGATTTGATGACCCGGCTGGAAGAAGGATGAACGCCCGTACCCTCGCCATCAACATCCTCGCGCGCGTGCGCGCCACGGACGCCTACCTCAACGTCGTGCTGGACACGGCGCTCTCCGAACACCCGCCCAAGGACCCGCGCGACGCGTCGCTCGTCACGGAGCTGGCCTACGGCGCCACCCGCCGGCAGCTCGCGCTGGACTACGCCATCACCCGCTTCGCGGACCGCAAGCTGGACGCGCTGGAGGACAAGGTGCTGGCCGCGCTGCGCGTGGGCGCCTACCAGCTCTTCCACACCCGCGTGCCCGCCCGCGCCGCCGTGGCGGAGACCGTGCAGGCCCTGAAGGACGTGGGCCTCGCGCGCGCGGCGGGCTTCACCAACGCCATCTTGCGCAAGCTGTCGGAGCTGCCGTCCGCGCCGCTGCCCTCGCAGAAGGACCCGGTGGAGTACCTGTCCGTGCGCGAAAGCCACCCGCGCTGGCTGGTGGAGCGGTGGATCCGCCAGTTCGGCCGCGAGCGCGCGGAGGCCATGCTCGTCGCCAACAACCTGCCGCCCGCGGTGGTGGTGCGCGCCAACACCTCCAAGGTGACGCGCGACGCGCTGCTCGCCCAGCTCAAGGAAGTGGGCGTGGAGGGGCGCCCCACGGAGTCCTCGCCCGTGGGCATCATCCTGCCGCCCGTGGGCCGGGTGGAGGACCTGTACGGCTACTCGGAAGGGCTGTGGCAGGTGCAGGACGAGGCCGCGCAGCTCGTGGGCGTCTATGGCCACATCCCGGAGTCCGCGCGCGTGCTGGACGCGTGCGCGGCGCCGGGCGGCAAGGCCTGCCACCAGGCGGAGACGCACGACGTGGTGGCGGTGGACCTGCACGCCAACAAGCTGCGGAAGATTGAAGCGGAGGCCCAGCGGCTGGGGCTGTCCGGCCGCCTGAAGGCATTCGCGCACGACGCCGCGGAGCCGTTCCCGGAAGCCTGGGGCGAGTTCCACGCGGTGGTGGTGGACGCGCCCTGTTCAGGGCTCGGCACGCTGCGCCGCCACCCGGAGCTGCGCTACCGCCGCAAGGAGGAGGACGTGCCCCGGCTGGCCACGCTCCAGCGGCGCATCCTGGAGAACTGCCAGGAAGCGGTGCCGCCCGGGGGCCTGCTCGTGTACGCGGTGTGCACGCCGGAGCCGCAGGAGGGGCAGGACCAGGTGGAGATGTTCCTGCGCAGCCACCCGGAGTGGACGGCGGAGCCGCCCGTGCTGCCGGGCCTGAAGCTGCCGCTCGCCCAGGCGTATCTGCGCACGCTGCCGGGGCCGGAGGGCTACGACGGCTTCTTCGCCGCCCGGCTGCGCAAGATGTACTGAGCGCCCGCCGGGGGAGTGGGTTTCCGCTGCCGCGTCAGTCGTCGTGCGGAATCAGGGCGGCCTGCTTGAAGGCCTCCAGCACGGCGGCGGACGCGCGGTCCAGGTACTTGCCCTTGCGGATGAGCAGGCCGATGGGGCGCGACACGGGCCCCTCGGCGAAGGGCTTCGCCACCAGCGTGCCCGCCTTGATCTCCGCGTGGGCCGTGGCGAGCGGGAGGATGGCCACGCCCAGGCCCATCTCCACCGCGCGCTTGATGGTCTCCACGTTGTCCATCTCCATCACCGGATTGATGTCGATGTTCTTCTCGCGGAACAGGCGATCCAACGCCTTGCGCGTGGGCGCCTCGCGGTCGAAGGCGATGAAGGGCACGCCCGACAGCGCGGTGACGCTCACCTTCGCCTTGGTGGCGAACGGGTGGTTGGGCGCGCACACCACCGCCAGCTTGTCGTCGCGGAACGGGAGGATGTCCACGCCCGCGCGCGGCTGCGGGTAGGCCACGATGCCAATCTCCGCCGCGCCCAGAATCACGTCGTCGTAGACCTGATCATTGCGCCGGTAGTTCAGGCGCATGTTGACCTTGGGGTGCGTCTTCAAGAGCTGCTTCTGCACGGCGTTCAATTCGTGCAGGCCCACCGAGTAGATGGTGGACACCGTGGTGGCGCCCTGGACCTCCGTGGCCTGCTCGCGGATCTCCTGCTCCACCTCCGCGAAGCGCGCCAGGATCTCCTTGCAGCCCCGGAACAGGCGCTCCCCCGCGGGCGTCGGCGTCACCTGCCGTGCGCTGCGTGAGAGCAGCTTCTGCTCATAGCGGTTCTCCAGCGCGCGAATCTGCTGGCTCACCGCCGACTGCGTCACGTGGTTGAGCTGCGCGGCGCGAGAGAACGAGCCGGTCTCGACCACGTCACAGAACATCTTCAAGGATTCGAGCTGCATAAGGCCGTCTCCTACCCTCAAACCTAATGGCCGGGCCAGTAGTAATTAGTATCACTACGGGGAATGTGCGCGCCTGCTTGTGCGCCGGGTTCAGGGCTCGGGCGCGTCCGGGGGC
>NZ_RAWB01000424.1 GCF_003612055.1 Corallococcus llansteffanensis | reverse complement strand
GGTGATGGGGACGCCGGGGGGCCCACGAGCGCCGACCTGGCGGGCTACTCGCGGGTGACGTGCGATGGGTACGCCCCCTCCCTTGGCGGACTGACCATCTCCCCGGCGCCGGACCTCATCCAGCTCCGCGGCCGCGAGAAGTACCTCTCCGGGGAGCCGCCTCACTTCTGGACCTGGCCCGTGGCATCCCAGGGCCAGCCCTGTGCGACGGCCACCGATGCCACCGCCTGTCAGGCCGCCCTGGAGGCCGCGGATCCCATCGGGGGCCTCCACTACGAATGCGGGCCGGTGTGCTCCGACCGCTTCCTGGTCACGACGCGTGGCGACGAGGTGAAGACGTACCCGACGCTGGAGTCCATCCAGGGGCTGCTGGGCACCGTCGATACCCAACAGGAGGCCGTGCTCCTGGCCTTCGCGGCAGGCAACAAGCTCAGCTGCACCGAGTTGGAGCATGGCGCGGTGAAGACGAACGAGGACGGGACGTTCAACGTCATTGGCACCCAGGGCTCCACCTGCGGCAAGGACACGGCGCTGACCCAGCACGTGGTGAAGGTGTTCCCCTCCGGCGAAGTCCGCGAAGTGGAGCGCTACGTCCTGAAGGAGGGCGACCCCAACTGCACCGTCGGACGGAGGCCCGTGGGGCTCCAGGTCGCGGACGCGTGCGAGAGCACGGACGTGCTGGGGCAGTACTTCGCGGAGGCCGCGCACCTGGAGGCCGCCTCGGTCCACGCCTTCCTCCGGTTGCGCGAGGAGCTGGCCCTGCACGGCGCCGGTCCGGACCTCCAGGACGCGGCTCGCCGCAGCGCCCTGGACGAGGTGCTGCACACCGACGTGACGGGACGGATCGCGCGCCGCTTCGGCGCCACGCCCCAGCGTCCAGTCGTGGCCGCGCTGCCCCTGCGCCCGCTCATCGACGTGGCCCTGGACAACGCCGTGGAGGGCTGCGTGCGAGAGACGTACGGCGCGCTCCTGGCCCACCACCAGGCCCTGCACGCGCAGGACGCCGAGGTGCGCGAGGCCATGGTGCGCATCGCCGCGGACGAGACGCGGCACGCGGGGCTGTCCTGGGACATCGACCAGTGGGTCCGCCCACGCCTCTCCGCCCCGGAGCGGGAAGCGCTGCGGGAGGCGCAGCGGCAGGCGGTGGCCCTGCTGCGCTCGCAGCTCGCGGTACCGCCCGATGCGGGCCTCATCACCGCGGCCGGACTGCCCACGCCCGAGGTCGCCCTGTCCCTCCTGGACACGCTGGAGCAGGAGCTCTGGGCCTGAGCTACCGGGTGCCGCCCAGGTCGCGGCGCAGGTCGTCAGCGAGCGCGCGGAGCGTGTCTTCGCTGCGGGTCACTCCACGGATGTCCGCCCTGACGCGCGTCAGCGGCCTGCAACAGGGCTACCGCTTGCGATTCGGCGGGCGCGCGGCGGCAGCTGCTGCTGCTTCGCGCAGCTTGTCCTTCTTGCTCTTGCGCCGGCCCTTCACGCCGCCGTTCGGATCCAGGGGCGGCGCCGTGGGACCGGCCGTCGCGGCGGCTTCCGTTGGCTCGAACCCCGGGACCTGTTCGCGCGGGATGTCCAGGTGGTGGCGCCGCTCGATGAGCCGGAAGTGCGCCTCCATGTCCGGGGTGACGAAGCTGATCGCCACGCCCTTGTCCCCCGCGCGGCCCGTGCGCCCGATGCGGTGCACGTAGTCCACCGTGGAGCGCGGCAGGTCGTAGTTCACGACCGCGGGCAGCTGCGCGATGTCCAGGCCGCGCGCGGCGACGTCCGTGGCCACGAGCACCCGCACGCGCTTCGCCTTGAAGTCCGCGAGCGCCTGCGTGCGCGCGCCCTGGCTCAGCTCCCCGTGCAGGGAGCTCGCGGCGATGCCCGCGCGGTTCAACTTCAGCGCCACATGGTCCGCCGCGTAGCGACTGGCCACGAACGTGAGCACGTGGGACCACGCGTTCGTCTCCAGCAGGTGCCGCAGCAGCATCGTGCGCCGGGACTCGTCGACCTGGAGGGCCCGCTGCACGATGAGGTCCGCCGTGGGCAGCTCGCCTTCGTCCACGTCGATGCGCGTGGGCTCGTGCAGCAGCTCTTCCGCGAACTTGTGCACCGCGGGCGGGAACGTGGCGGAGAACAGCAGGTTCTGCCGGCGCTCGGGCAGCAGCTCCAGCAGGCGCGTGAGCTCGTCCGCGAAGCCCAGCGAGAACAGCCGATCCGCTTCGTCCAGCACCAGCGTCTCCACCGCGCCCAGCCGGAGCGCGTTCTGCGCCACCAGGTCCAGCGCGCGACCGGGCGTGGCCACCACGAGGTCCGCGCCGCCTCGCAGCGCCAGCATCTGCGGGTTCGCGGAGACGCCGCCCACCGCGAGGCAGGTCTTCAGCGGCTTGGACAGGTGCCGGCCGTACTGCTGGACGGACTCGACGATCTGCGCGGCCAGCTCCCGCGTGGGCACCAGGATGAAGGCGCGCACCTGTCGGGGCGACCCTCCCGGGCGTGAGCGGAGCGACTCCAGGAGGGGCAGCAGGAACGCGGCCGTCTTGCCCGAGCCGGTCTTCGCCGAGGCCCAGACATCACCGCCGCGCAGCACCACGGGGATCGTCGCGCGCTGCACCGGCGTGGGCTCGTCGTAGCCCAGGTCGGCCACGGCACGGGTCAGCGGCTCCGAGAGGCCGAGCGAAGCGAATGTCATGAGAAGGGAAGGCCTTGGAGTCGCGCGAGCGCAGCGTGGAAGCGGGGGAGCCTACCCCGGACGCAGGCGCGGCCCCTGGGCATTCCTGCCCCCTCACCACCCGGGCGAGGAGTCGCCCGGACCGGGAGTGTCGGGTGGACCGACTCGCCCCGTCATGGAGCGGCCCGACGTGTTAACAGCATCCGCATGGCGAAAACCCTCCCTGAACGTCCGCGTGCCGTCCTCGTCGGTGTCCAGCTCCCCGGCGTCTCGGACGAAGAGCACGCCGCGGACTTCGCGGAGCTGCGCCGGCTGGTGCACACCCTGGGCTACGACTCGGTCGCCACCGTGTCCCAGAAGCGCGACCGCCTGGCGACGGGCACGGTGCTCGGCTCGGGCAAGCTCAAGGAGCTGGCGAAGCTGACGGGCGGCTCCGGCGTCATCGCGTCGGGCGCGCTCAACCAGACGTCCAAGGCCCGCGAGAAGTGGGAAGCAGCAGCCGAAGCCGAGGCCGAGGCGGAGAACGAAGCCGAGTCCGAAGCCGGGCCCGGTGACGAGGACGCCGACGACGAGGGCCCCGAACAAGGCGAAGCGCTGGCCCCGCCCACGGACGACGACGAGGCGGAGCCCCGGCCCACCGTGGTGGTCGTGGACCACGAGCTGTCCCCCAGCCAGCTGCGCAACCTGGAGAAGGCCACCGGGGCGGAGGTGCTGGACCGCGCGGGCGTCATCGTCGACATCTTCCACCGGCACGCGAAGAGCCACGAGGCGCGGATGCAGGTGGAGATCGCCCGGCTCAACTACCTGGCCCCCCGGCTGCGCGAGTCCTCGGGAGGCCGCGAGCGGCAGCAGGGCCGTGGCGCGGGTGACTCGGCGGTGGAGCTGGACCGCCGCAAGATTCGCGACCGGCTCGCGGAGCTGCGCGAGGGGCTCGCGGCCATCCAGAAGGACCAGGACCACCGCCGCTACGCGCGCCGGGACCAGCTGCGCGTGGCGCTGGTGGGCTACACGAACGCGGGCAAGTCGTCGCTGATGCGCGCCCTCACGGGCAGCACGGTGCTGGTCGCGGATCAGCTCTTCGCGACGCTCGACACGACGGTGCGCGCGATGCAGCCGGAGACCCGCCCACGCATCCTGGTCTCGGACACCGTGGGCTTCATCCAGAAGCTGCCGCACGACTTGGTCGCGTCCTTCCGCTCGACGCTGGACGAGGCGCTGGAGGCGTCGCTGCTGCTCTACGTGGTGGACGCATCCGACCCCACGTGGGCCGCGCAGCTGGAGGTCACCCGGACGGTGCTCCGCGAGATTGGCGCGGACACGGTGCAAAGCAAGCTGCTCTTCAACAAGGCGGACCGGCTGGACGCGGTGGCCCGCGAAGCGCTGCTCGCGAAGCACCCGGAGGCCATCATGCTCTCCGCGCACCAGCCCGATGACGTGGCGATGCTGCGCAAGCACATCATCGCCTTCTTCGAGTCCTCCATGGTGGAGGCGGACCTCGTGATTCCCTACGCCCGCCAGGGCCGCATCGGCGAGGTGTACGAGCACACCACCGTCGTCTCCCAGGCCTACGACGAGAGCGGCAGCCGCCTGCGCGTGCGCGGCCTGCCGGGTGCCATCGCGAAGCTCACCCAGTCCTTCCAGGAGTGAGCCCCCGGTACGTGCGCCGCGGGCCTCAGCGCACCACGGGCACGGTCACCGGATCCTTCTCGTCCACGGTGACCTCCACCTTGCCCACGCGCCACAGCACGGGGAGGAACGTCAGCTGGATGCGGCGCCCGCTCGCCGTCTCCACCAGGGCCGTGCCCTCCTTGGGCAGGTAGTTGCCCACCTCGTACGTCACCGCGGAGAGGGTGATGCGGTCGGCGCCCGAGGGCCCCGTCAGCTCGCCCGGACCGTCGAACACCAGCGACGTGCCGCCGATGATGGGCAGGCCGTCGCGCTTGCCCACGCGGCTGTTCACGTGGAAGGTGTGACCCTGGCGTCCCGGGACGTCGCCCTCCACGTCCGCGAACAGGCGCGCCTCGTCGCCGCACGTGCCGTAGCCCACCTCCGCCTTCAGCGGCTGGCCGTCCACCGTCATCCCGCGCAGGTCCGCGGACATCTCCATCAGGTCCTCGCCGCCCCGGTACTCCAGCACCGCCTGCCCGGTGAAGCGCAGGCCGTGCACGTCACAGCCCCCGTCATCGAACGACAGCACCACCGCGTCGGTGACGTCATCCACCGCCGTCACCGTGGCCTTCGCGCAGGACACCTTCGACGCGAGCCCTTCCACGGCGTGGCCCAGGAACCCGCGCCGGGGCTCGCCGCACGTGTACACGGGCAGCAGGCCCAGCACCTCCAGCGCCCCGCGCACCATGTGCGTCGAGGCCGCCACGCGCTCCACGCGCGCCTTGGCGTCGTCTATCTCCTCCTTGCTGGGGGCGTTGTCTCCACAGGCGGTGGCGAGGGCGGCAAGGGCAAGGCAGGCGACAGGGGCGCGGCGCATGAGGGTCTCCAAGGGGTGCGGTCCTTCCGCTTCCTCGCGGTGGATCGTACCGCTGCCTCTCAGCAACCGTCATGCCTCCCCCAACCCCGCGAATCCAAAGGGCGGAGTGCGCCCTGACCCCGCCGGACGTGTGCAGCGCGCTGCGCACCCAGGGGCGGGACTGTCCGGCCCTGTCTTCCTCACCGACCGTCGTGTCGCGGAACACGGCGCGTGGGACAGCGCCTCAGGAGAGGGGGCGCTCCTCGTCCTCGCGCGGGGCCTCGCTGTCGTCCCCCGTGTCCTCGGCCTCGTCGTCGCCGTCGTCGTCCGGAGGGTCCTCGTCCGCCTGGGATTGCAGGAGGTCGGGGACCTCCACCATGCCGGCGCCCATGGGGTAGATGACCAGGTGGCGCAGGGGTTCACTGCCCACGCTCACCGCCTCCAGGTGGTTCCGGACGACGAGCGTGTGCTGCACCTTGCGCAGGCGCGAAGGGCGGGGCGACAGCGGGACGCTCTCGCCATCCGTGAGCACGCGCTGGATGGCGGCCTCGGCCTCGGCGACGGCGTCGCGCACGTCGTTCGGATCCACGCCCTCCAGGATGTGGAACTCGGTGCGCAGCGCGCGGCGGATCTCCGTGGAGCTGTTGCGCTTGATGGCCACCACGCGCGCGCCACCGCGCTCCGCGGCCCGGCGCAGGCGGGGCGAGTTGGCGCGGCTGCGCAGGGTGAGCACCAGCTCCGCGTTCTCCGGGCGGCCCACGACGACGGCCTCCACCGGCAGGTCGCGCAGCACGCGCTCCAGCAGCTCGCGGCTCACCGCGTGCGCCGCGATGCGGGTGGGCCCGGGCCGGGGCGCTCCCAGGGCCGGGGTGCCCCGGGGGACGTGCCCACCCGGCGGCGTGGCCACCACCACCTCCGGCGCCGCCTCCACGTGCACGGTGTCGCCCTGCTGCGTGCGGCGCTCGCCGCCCACCTCCGCGCCCGTCAACAGCCGGTCCACGGCGGCGCCCGTGTCGCGGTGCACGCGCACCTCCTCGCGGTTCACCATCTCCACCACGATGTCGAAGGTGGGCGTGCCGCGCCGCTCCGTCACCGTCTTCTGGGTGCGCCGGCGCCGCGCCTCCTCGTCGCTCAGCGTGACGGTCTGGATGCCGCCCACGAGGTCGGAGAGCGTGGGGTTCAGCACCAGGTTCTCCAGCGTGTTGCCGTGCGCGGTGGCCACCAGCTGCACGCCGCGCTCGGCGATGGTGCGCGCGGCGGCGGCCTCCGCGGAGGTGCCAATCTCATCCACGACGATGGCCTCGGGCATGTGGTTCTCCACCGCCTCGATCATCACGTCGTGCTGACGGTCCGGCCGGCTCACCTGCATGCGCCGCGCGCCGCCGATGCCCGGGTGCGGGATGTCCCCGTCGCCGCCAATCTCGTTGGAGGTGTCCACCACCATCACGCGCTTGCCCAGCGCGTCCGCGAGCACGCGCGCCACCTCGCGCAGCTTCGTCGTCTTGCCCACGCCGGGGCGCCCCAGCAGCAGCAGGTTCTTCCCGGAGTCCACCAGGTCGCGCAGCATGTCGATGGTGCCGTGGATGGCGCGGCCCACGCGCAGCGTGAGCCCCACCACGCGCCCCTGCCGGTTGCGGATGGCCGACACGCGGTGCAGCGTCCGCTCGATGCCGGCGCGGTTGTCGCCGCCCAGCTCCCCCACGCGGGAGAGCACGGCCTGGAGCGCCTCCTGGGCCACGGGCTCGTCGGAGAGGCGCGCCACGCGTCCCACGAGGCGGGCCTCCGGGGGACGCCCCAGGTCCATCACCACCTCCAGCAGCTCCGCTTCAGGCAGCCGCAGCACCGCGGTCTGGAGGGGCGGGGGGAGCACCGCGACCAGGAGGGCGAAGTCGTCGTTGGAAGGGGGAGGGTTCATGGGTGCGGGACAAAGGTGCGCCTGTTTCGTCCCGGGCGCATGGGTTTCCGACACGCGACGTGCAAGTCCCACGGGACGGACCTGGGCGCTCCGTCCGCTCCCCAGCAGCCGGCCGGGCGCGGGTGCCGCGCGCGGGGGGAGGCGGGCGTCCGCCGTCCCTACTTTCAGGGCCATGACAGCTTCGGTCCCGGCCCCCTCCGTCCTCTGGTCCCAGCTCGAGCAGGAGGCGCGCGAGCGCTTCGGCGTGGAGCACTTCCGTCCCGGCCAGCGGGAGATCATCGAAGCCGTCATCGACGGGCGCGACGTGCTGGGCGTGCTCCCCACGGGGGCGGGAAAGAGCCTCACCTTCCAGCTGCCCGCCCTCTTCGTGCCCGGGGCCACGGTGGTGGTGAGTCCGCTGCTCGCGCTGATGCACGACCAGCGTGAGCACCTCACGGAGCGCTTCGACCTGGACGCCGCGAAGCTGGACTCCACCCTGAGCGCCAGCGCCCTCAAGAATTTGCAGCGGGAGATCCGCCGGGGCGAGCACGAGTTCATCTACGTGACGCCCGAGCAGCTGGAGAACCCGGAGCGGCTGGAGCTGCTGAAGCGCGCGAACGTGAGCCTCTTCGTGGTGGACGAGGCGCACTGCATCTCCCAGTGGGGCCACGACTTCCGGCCCGCGTACCTGTCGCTGGGCGATGCCATCCGCGCGCTAGGGCGCCCGCGCGTGCTCGCGCTCACGGCGACCGCCACGCGGCAGGTGCGCGAGGACATCCGCGCGCAGCTGGGGCTGAAGGACCCGGTGGTGGTGAGCACCGGCATCCAGCGCGACAACCTGACGCTGGAGGTCCAGCGCACGGTGAACCCGGAGATGAAGCGACAGAAGCTGCTGGAGCTGCTGCGCGAAGCGGGAGGCAGCGCCATCGTGTACACGGCCACCGTGCGGCGCGCGGACGAGCTGTGGCGCTGGCTGCGCGCGCAAGGGGTGGAGGCGGAGCGCTACCACGGCAAGCTCAAGGCCTCCGAGCGCGAGGAGAACCAGCGCCGCTTCATGGACGGCACCACCCCGGTGGTGGTGGCGACGAAGGCCTTCGGGCTGGGCATCGACAAGCCAGACCTGCGGCTCGTGGTGCACTACCACTTCCCCGACTCACTGGAGAGCTACTACCAGGAGGCGGGACGCGCGGGGCGCGACGGGCTGCCCGCGAAGGCGGCGCTGCTGTACCGGCTGGAGGACAAGCGCATCCAGGGCTTCTTCCTGGGAGGCAAGTACCCGCGCCGCGACGAGAGCCAGCAGCTCTACGCCACCGCCAGCCGCCTGTGCGCCGGAGGCCGGAGCGTGGCGCTCAAGCGGCTCGCGGAGGAGAGCGGGCTGGGCGACAAGCGCGCCCGCGTGCTCGTGGCCCAGCTGGTCGCGGCCGGCGTCCTGGAGCGGGGCGCCCGGGGCGTGAAGCAGCTCCGCGGCTTCGAGCGCCCCGAGGAGCTGGACGCGTACCTGGGCGCCTACGAGGCCCGCCACCAGAGCGACCGCGAGCGCCTGGAGACGATGATGCGCTACGGGAGCACCACGGCGTGCCGCTGGCGCATGCTCGGGGATTACTTCGAGCAGCCCCGTCAGGACGACTGCGCCCACTGCGACAACTGCCAGGCCCGCGCGGAGGGGCGCTTCGACTGCGCGCCTCCCGCCCGGCGGCGCATCCCCGAGCCCCTCATCGACCTCCACC
>NZ_RAWB01000423.1 GCF_003612055.1 Corallococcus llansteffanensis | reverse complement strand
CGCCAGGCGTGAAAATCGGGAGGCCCGGGGCTAAAGCTAGAGCATGTTCTTCACGTCCCCGAAGAAGTCGAGGCTCCCCACTCCGCAGGAGGCGCTGCCCGGCCGTCCGCAGGAGATGCCCGTTCCCCCGAAGCACACCGTGCTGGGCACCCCGTTGAAGGGGCCGGTCCCGGAGGGCTTTGAAGTGGCCATCTTCGGCATGGGCTGCTTCTGGGGGGTGGAGCGCAAGTTCTGGCAGGTGCCGGGCGTGTACTCCACGGCGGCGGGCTACGCGGGCGGGCTGACGCCGAACCCCACGTACGAGGAGGTCTGCTCGGGGCTCACCGGCCACAACGAGGTGGTGCGCGTGGTGTACGACCCGAAGAAGGTCACCTACGCGCAGCTCTTGAAGGTGTTCTGGGAGAACCACGACCCGACGCAGGGCATGCGCCAGGGCAACGACGCGGGCACCCAGTACCGCTCCGGCATCTACTACGCGAACGACGCCCAGAAGCGCGCCGCGGAGGAGACACAGCGCGCCTTCCAGGAGGCGCTGCGCGCGAAGGGCCTGGGGGACATCACCACGGAGCTCCTCCCGGCGCCGGCCTTCTATTACGCCGAGGACTACCACCAGCAGTACCTGCAGAAGAACCCGGGCGGCTACTGCGGCGTCGGGGGCACGGGCGTGAGCTGCCCCATCGGCGTCGGCGTCAGCGCCTGACTCAGTGCGCGGCGGACGCGGTGGGGGCCGCCGCCCGCTCCGGCACGCCCGCCCAGGCGCGCTCCAGGTGCGGCGCCAGCTGGCCGGTGGCCATCAGCGCCGCCATGCGCAGGTCGGAGAAGAACGACCAGAGCGGGTACTTGAAGCTCGCCGGACGATTGCGCTCGATCTTGAAGTGGCTGGCCCACGCGAAGCCGTAGGCGGCCACGAGCGCGGCGGGAATCAGCGCGCCCCGGCCGGTGACGGCGGCGGTGATGCCCAGCCCCACGCCCAGGCTGGTGCCGGTGAAGTGCAGCCAGCGTGTCGACGTCTGCGAATGCTCGCGCAGGTAGAACGGCCAGAACTCGCCATAGGTCTGGATGCGGTCGGACATGAAGTGAAGTTGTGTCCCGACCCCCGCCCGCCGTCAACCCACAGGGGCCCCTGGCGTGCGGACAGCGACACCGGTCGGCCCTCGGGTCGCGGCAACCCGGGGAGGACCGCAGGCCGGGAGGCGGCCGGGCAGGCCCCCGTTTTCGGCCCCTCCCGGAACAATCCCACCCGGACGGTCAGGGGGCCGGAGGCGCAAGGGCCGCGTGTCGTGAAAGACTCGGGGCCGCGCATGAACGACTGGACGCCCAAGCTGAACCCCTCGGTGGACCTGCGTCGCCTGCCGCTGAACGCGGAGGAAGGCTTCGTGCTGTCGCGGCTGGACGGGCACACCCGCGCCCGGGACCTGCCGGCGCTCACCGGGCTGCCCCTGGAGAAGCTGCGCGACATCCTGGCGCGGCTCGTGGAGCAGGGCGCGCTGCTGCCGGGCGCGGAGGACGCCGCCCCCGTGAACGCGCTGCGCCAGGGCGCTCCGGCCGCGCGCCCTCCCACGACGCCCGCCGAGGAGGTCCCCCTGCGCATCCAGGCCGCGTCCGCGCACGAGGCCACCGACGCGGATCCGCTGCCGGAGACCGAAGCCGCCTCCGGGGCCTCCGGGGACGGAGACGACGAGCCCGCGCCCGGGGACGAAGTCTCGGAGGCGGTGCTGGGCAACTACCGCAAGCTCTTCGAGACGCGCCTGCACGGGCTGCCCGAGGACCAGCGGGTCGCGATGGCGCACGGGGTGGAGGACCCGGAGCTGTCCGCGCTGTGCTTCGACCCGGTGCCCGCCGTCATCAAGGCCACGCTGGAGAACCCGCGCGTGGGGCTCGCACACGCGCGGCTCATCGCCCGGCACCACCGCAACCCCGTGGGCCTGGAGGCCCTGTGTGCCCGCGCGGCCTTCACCGCGGACTCGGGCGTGCGCCGCTTCCTCGTGCGCAATCCGCAGCTCCCGGCGTCCCTCTTCCGTCGCCTGTGGGCGCTGCGGCGGCTGATGGAGCACCACAAGCTCACCGTGGACCGCGACGTGCCGGAGTCCACGCGCCGCACCGCGCGCGAGCTCTTGCGCCAGCGCTTCGCCAGCGGCCCCTCCGAGGAGAAGGTGGAGCTCATCCTCAACACGGAGGGCCGCGCGTTGGGGGCGCTCGTGGGGATGTCGGTGGATGGCAAGACGGCGTCGCTGCTGTGCGGTCGCACGTACCGCTCGCCGCTGCTCATCCAGAACCTCGCGCGGTGGAGCGCCGCGCCGCCGGTGCTCGTCGCGCACCTGCTCAAGCAGGAGCTGGTGCGCCGTCAGCCGCAGCTCCGCGCGATGCTCGCGCGCCACCCGAACGCCCCCGCGGACGTGAAGCGCGCCTGACCGGGGCCGTCACCCCGGCGGAGGCACGGGAGGCGGCGGCGTGCGCCATCGCCCCACCTCGCTCATCAGCATCACCACGAACACCAGCAGCGGCAACAGGCTGAAGGCCAGCAGCAGCAAGGCCCCGATCCAGAAGCTGAAGGAGTCTTCCATGGGCAGCACCTGCTGCCCGCCGTTGGGCTTGACCAGCACCCGCAGCGTCACCGGGGTCCCCTCCGCGAGGGGCGTGTCGGACGCCGCCTCGGACAGCCTGCGCGTGTAGGACTGGCCCTGGAACACGTACGTCACCTCGGGCCGGTAGCAGGTGTACTCGGTGATGCGGACGACGCCCCCGGTGCGGCCCCGGACCTCCCTCGTGCACGTCCCCTTCGCGGTCGCCGTGCAGACGGCCTCCACGGTGACGGCGTTCCTGGCGAAGAACGCGGCCTCCCGCAGCTGCTCCACGCCGAACCGGATGAAGAAGAACGTCACCGCGCCGAAGAAGAGGATCCCGCACCACCGGAGGACCCTGTCGAACCCACTCATGGGACCAGTGTCTCCGCACGCGGCCCCGGTCATCAACCCGGGGTCGGGGCTCGCAACTGGAGTCGCGGCGGCCCGGTGCTGTAGACCAGGGCCTTCATGGTCAGCCCCGAGGCCCAGGTCGTCCGCTCCCTGAAGCACCACCTGCTGGAGCACGGGCTGCGCGCCTCGCGCGTCCTCCACCTGCTGGTGGACGCGGATCCGTCCTACGTCCACAGCCCGTTCGCCCACGAGCTGGAGCCGATGACGCGGCTCACGCTGGAGGGCGCCCGCCCGGACATCCTCTGCAGCGTCGCGCAGCCGGAGGGCGTCCTCGTCGCGGGCATCGAGGTGAAGGCGTCGGTGAAGGACTGGGTGAAGGGCATGGGCCAGGCCCACCGCTACCGCTCGGGCGTCCATCACGCGTACCTCGCGCTCCCGTCACCCGCCTCGGACCTCCACCGCTCCGCGTTGACCATGGCGCGGGACAACGGCGTCGGCATCCTCGCGAGGGATGACAAGCGCTGGGTGGAGGTCGCGCCTCCGGCCGACCCGACCCCGCTGCCCCGCGTTGTCAGCCAGGCGTCCGCGCTGCTCGAAGGCACGCCCGTCGCGCGGAGGCTCCAGCTCAACCACCCGCTCAACTACCTCGCGGCCACCTTCCTCGCGGAGGACAAGCCGACCTCGCAGTCGCTCCTGGAGGCGCTCGCGGACCGCTGGTCGGACCTGTCCAGCGACGGCGCGCGGCGGCACGCGGCCGTGGGCGCCAGCACGCTCGGGCTGTTGGATCACGACTGGGAGCCCACCGTGGAAGGCCGGGCCGTGGCGGAGCTCCTGGCCGCGCTCCAGTTCAAGCCGGGCACGGGCTACGAGAAGCGCAAGCAGCTGGCCCAGGCCCACGCGCCACTTGCGGCCGTGGCGCGCTTCGTCCTCGTGCGCCAGCCCGCGGTGCGCCTCATCCATCGGACGCTCGCGGACAATGGAGGTTCCCTCACGCTTCCGGAGCTGGCGGTGGCCGCGGGCCAGGAAGACCCCGCGCTGGCCACCGCCCTCTTCCTCGCGGATCCCTCCAAGGACCTCAAGCCAGGGCTGCGCGGACCGGACTTCAACCCCTCCACCGTCTTCAAGTTGAAGCAGAACCTCTGGCACGCGGGGCTGCTCGACACCAAGGCCCACGGCTCCTCCGGCAAACAGGCCGGCGTCTATCGTCCGGATGACGACCACTGGTCCCTGCCCCAGCGCACGCCCCGCACGACGCCTTGACTACTGCTGTAGTCATGGCATATCCCCTCGTGACTACAAATGTAGCCATGAGGGGATTTCATGAGCGGACAGACGGAGCGTGACGGGCAGCGGCTACCGGTCCTGCTGCGGGAGGGGCTGGGCTGGCTCGTGGCGCTCCAGCTCCTGCTGGCGCTCCTCTGGGTGGGGCCGCTGCGGCCGGCGCTGCTCCCCGTCCTCCAGGTCGCGTGCTCGCTGAGCGCGGCTCCGGCCGCCTCGGAGCAGCCCCTGCTCCGCACCCTGCGCGTCCGGGCGCGCCAGGCCCGGGTGCTGCTCAAGGCCGCCGACACCCTGCGCCGTCATGCCGTGCCCCTGGTGCGCGCGGAGCTGGCGTCGTGGTGGCAGGAGCAGCGGCGCCCGCGCTCACGGCTTCCGGGCGGTGATGAGCGGCTGGTAGAAGCCGGTCTCCTCGGGCGAGTACCAGCGCGGATCCACCAGCCCCGCCTGCGTGAGCGCGCGCTCCAGCTCCAGGCGCTCCAGCAGGCGGTAGACGCCGGTGTGCTCGGTGGTGTGCCAGACGCCGGACTCCTGGCGCAGGATGAACTGGCGCACCGTGTACTGTCTTTCATCCACCGCCCAATCCCAGACCTGGAAGAGGACGCGGCGGCCCAGCGGCGTGTCCAGCACCCGCTCCGCCGTGAAGCGCGGCCGCTTCTCCACCAGCGCCTCATGGTCCCGCAGGCTCGCCACCAAGAGCCCCCCGGGCACCAGGCGCGACGCCATCGCGTTCGCCGCGTCGTGCAGATCTGAGTCCTCCAGCAGGTGCGCGAGCGCGTTGTCGCACGACATCACCACGTGGAACGCGCCCGGTACCTGCCAGTCCAGCATGCGCATGTCCGCCACGCCGGTGGTGAGCGTCACGTGCATGGCGCGCGCTTCGCGCTCCGCGCGGGCCACGGCGGAGGGGCTCAGGTCCGTCGCGTGCACCGCGTAGCCCCGGGCCGCCAGCCCGAGCGCCTGCGTGCCGATGCCGCACGCACAGTCCAACACCCGGCGCGGGGGCGGCATGTCCGACCGGCGCAGCAGCGCGTCCAGCACCGCGCCCTGCCGCTCCACCGACTGCTCCCAGTCCGCGAAGAGCAGGTGGTACTCCTCGGCCAGCCCTTCGTAGAAGTCCAGGACGCTGTCAGACATGACGGCTTCCTCTCTAACACCCTCCCACGTCCCGTCACGCTCGGGGACGCGCGACGTCATCCACCCGTCACGCCCGCGTCTCACCCGGGCATGGGGGCGGGGTTCCACGGGTTTCTCCTCAAGAAGCTGTTACCGGGAAGACGGGACCTGTAAGCCCGTACCGGCGTGCGGGGGCTCCGGGGCAGGATGCGCCCGCGGTCCCATGAGTGAAGCCGAGTGAAGCGCACGCGCACCCGAAGCAAGGAGCCCCGATGCTGACGTTGACGCCCTCGCAGGTCCGCCTGGGACGGTCCGCCAAGAACAAGGCG
The DNA here is from genome assembly GCF_003612055.1 of Corallococcus llansteffanensis. Lineage (GTDB taxonomy): Bacteria > Myxococcota > Myxococcia > Myxococcales > Myxococcaceae > Corallococcus > Corallococcus llansteffanensis. The sequence continues at coordinate 3,127 of NZ_RAWB01000423.1, read as the reverse complement.
GAGGCCATCCGCCTCGTCGGGCAGGTGATGGTGGAGTCCGGCTTCATCGCGCCCGGCTACGTCGACAGCATGCTCCGGCGCGAACAGGTGTCCGCGACGTACCTGGGCCACGGCATCGCGATTCCGCACGGCCTGCCCGAAGCGCGCGACCTCGTGCGCCAGACGGGCGTCGTCGTGGTGCAGTTCCCGCAAGGGGTCGCCTGGAGCCCGGAGGGGCACGCGCGCCTCGTGGTGGGCATCGCGGCGAAGTCCGACGAACACCTCCAGGTGCTCGCCAACCTCACGGGCGTGCTGGGCGACGAGGCTCGCTCCGAGGCCCTGGCCCACACGCAGGATGTGGCCCTCGTCGTCCAGGCGCTCAACGGCGCGGCCCCTCCGCCGGAGGCCAGCGACTCCGTCCCCCCCACCTTCGACGGGCCCCACGTCCAGGTCCTCTCGCCCTCGCCGCACGGCCTGCACGCGCGCCCGGCCACCGTGCTGGTGGAGGTGGTGCGGCGCTTCCGGGCCGACGTCACCGTGCACCACGACGGGCGGCAGGCGAATGCGCGGAGCCTCCTGTCGCTGCTGCACCTGGGGGCCCGGGGCGGCACGTCACTGACGCTCACGGCGACGGGCGACGACGCGGACGCGGCGCTCCGTGCACTCCGCGACGCCTTCCAGTCCGGCCTGGGCGAGGAGGCGCCCGCCACGCCCACCGCGACCGCCGCGCCGAAGGCCACCGTCACGCTCGACTACGAGGGGACGCTGGTGGCGGGCCTGTCCGCGTCACCGGGCATCGCGGCCGGGCCGGTGTGGGCCTTCCAGCGCGAGCGGCTGGTGGTGGAGGAGCGCGCCGCCGACGCCGTCCAGGAGCACCGCAAGCTGGAGGAGGCCCTGGCGGGCGCGGCGGCGGAGCTGCGCCAGTTGCATGAAGGCTTCCTCAAGAAGGCCGGGGCGCAGCGGGCCGCCATCTTCAAGGCGCACCTGGAGCTGCTGGACGACCCGGAGATGCTGACGGAGACGCACGGCCACATCGACACCGGCCTGAGCGCGGGCGCGTCCTGGCGCCGCGTCTTCGAAAGCCGCGCCGAATCGCTCGCGAAGCTGGCCGAGCCGACGCTGGCCGCGCGCGCCGCCGACCTGCGTGACGTGGGCCGGCGCGTGCTGCGGCCCCTGGCCAACGTGGTGGAGGGCGAGGCCACCTTCCCGGACCACCCGGTGGTGCTGCTGGCGGAGGACCTGGCCCCGTCGGACACGGCGAAGCTGGACCCCGCCATGGTGCTGGGGCTGTGCACGGCGGGCGGAGGCACCACGTCGCACACGGCCATCATCGCGCGCTCGCTCGACCTGCCGGCGGTGGTGGCGGCGGGGCCGTCGGTGCTGGACCTGCGCAACGGCCAGCTCTGCATCCTGGACGGGGACGCGGGCGTGCTGGTGCTGAAGCCCTCGGAGCGGGACCACACGAAGGCCGCCACGCACCGCGAGCGCACCCGGGTGCGGCGCGAAGAGGAGAAGCTGGAGCGCTACCGGCCCGCCATCACGCTCGACGGCAAGCGCGTGGAGGTGGCCGCGAACATCGCCGAGGCCGCGGAGGCCCAGAAGGCCGTGGACGCGGGCGGCGAGGGCGTGGGGCTGATGCGCACGGAGTTCCTCTTCCTCAAGCGCGACGACCCGCCCGACGAGGAGGAGCAGCTGCACGCGTACCGCACGATGGTGCGCGCGCTGAACGGCCTGCCGCTCATCCTGCGCACGCTGGACATCGGCGGCGACAAGCACGTGCCCTACCTGTCGCTGCCGGCGGAGGCGAACCCCTTCCTCGGCGTGCGCGGCATCCGCCTGTGCTTCGAACGGGAGGACCTGTTCCGCACGCAGCTGCGCGCCATCCTGCGCGCGTCGAAGGAGGGCCCGGTCCGCATCATGTACCCCATGGTGGCGACGCCCGAGGAGCTGACGAAGGCGCGCGCCATCACGGAGTCCGTGCGCCTGGAGGTCGGCGCGGATCCGGTGGAGACGGGCATCATGATCGAGGTGCCGTCCGCGGTGATGATGGCGGACAGGCTGGCGAGGGACGTGTCGTTCTTCTCCATCGGCACCAACGACCTGACGCAGTACGTGCTGGCGATGGACCGTGAGCATCCGGTGCTCGCGCCGCAGGCGGACGGCCTGCACCCCGCGGTGCTGCGCATGGTGGACCTCACGGTGCGCGCGGCGCGGAAGGCGGGCATCTGGGTGGGCGCGTGCGGCGGCATCGCGGGCGACCCGTCCGGCGCGGTGGTGCTGTCCGGCCTGGGCGTCACGGAGCTGAGCGTCGCCATCCCCAGCATCCCGGCGGTGAAAGCGCTCCTGCGCGGCATCTCCATGGCGGACGCGGAAGCGGTGGCCCGCGAAGCGCTGGAGAGCGGCAACGCGGCGGAGGTGCGGGCGCTCGTGCGGGACCTGCTGGCCCGGAAGGGAGCGAAGGCGTGAGGCCGACGAAGCCGGGGGTGGTGACCGTCACGCTGAACGCGGCCATCGACCAGACGCTGGAGTGCCCGGGCTTCACGGCGGGCGCCGTCAACCGCGTGGTGGCCGAGACGCGCACGCCCGGGGGCAAGGGCATCAACGTGGCGGCGTTCCTCGCGGGAGGCTCGCGGCCGGTGACGGCCACGGGCTTCCTGGGCGCGGACAACGTGTCGCTGTTCGAGGCGCTGTTCCGCGAGCGCGACATCCAGGACCGCTGCCTGCGCCTGCCTGGCTCCAGCCGCGTGAACATCAAGGTCGTGGACCGCACGAGCGGCGCGGTGACGGACCTGAACCTGCCCGGGCTCCGCGTCCCTGAGGAGGCCCTGGACGCGCTGGGCGCCGCGCTGGACGCGCTCACGCTGGACCATGGCTGCTTCGTCCTCTCCGGGAGCGTGCCGGCCGGAGTGCCCGCCACGGTCTACGCCACGCTGACGAAGCGCCTGCACGCGAAGGGCGCGTTGGTGGCGGTGGACACCAGCGGCGAGCCACTGCGCCACGCGGTGGCCGCGCGGCCGGACTTCCTGAAGCCGAACGCGCACGAGTTGGGGGAGCTGCTCGGCCGTCCGCTGGGGACGCCGGGAGAGGTGGCGCGGGCCGCGCGCGAGCTGCACGCGGGGGGCGTCGGGTTGGTGGTGGTGTCGCTGGG
>NZ_RAWB01000422.1 GCF_003612055.1 Corallococcus llansteffanensis | reverse complement strand
CCCCCGCGGCTCCCCGCACGGTGAGCCTGCAGACGGACGTAGCCGCCGCGAAGGGCTTCCAGAAGAAGGCCCTGGAGGGCCAGGACCTCTGGGCCACGATGGAGACGAACCAGGGCACCATCGTCCTGAAGCTCTTCTCCAAGGACGCGCCCAAGACGGTGGCCAACTTCGTGGGGCTCGCGTCCGGCGAGCAGCCGTGGATCAGCCCGAAGACGGGCGAGCGCGTGGAGGGCATACCGCTGTACGACGGCGTCATCTTCCACCGCGTCATCCCCGGCTTCATGATCCAGGGCGGCGACCCCACGGGCACCGGCCGGGGCGACCCGGGCTACCGCTTCGGGGACGAGTTCAAGAGCATGCGCGGCTTCGACAAGCCGGGCATCCTGGCCATGGCCAACGCGGGCCCGGAGACCAACGGCAGCCAGTTCTTCATCACCACCTCCACGCCCACCAACCTCAACGGCCGTCACACCATCTTCGGTGAGGTGGTGAAGGGCTACGAGGTGGTGGAGAAGATTGGCGACGTGCCGCGCAACCGGCAGGACCGGCCCGACGCGGACGTGGTCATCCAGCACGTCACCATCAGCGACGCGCAGCCATGAACATCCTTCCGCGCCACGTGCGCACGAAGCTGGGCGAACTGGACTGCCACGTCGTCGACGCGCTCCCGGACGGCGCGAAGCCGGAGCTGGTGGTCGTGCTCAGCCATGGCTTCGGCGCGCCGGGCACGGACCTGGTGGGGCTGGCGCCGGAGCTCTTGACCGCCGCCCCCCGGCTCACGGAGGGCGTGCGCTTCGTCTTCCCGGAGGCGCCGCTGTCGCTTTCGCACCTGGGCATGCCCCAGGCACGCGCCTGGTTCGCGCTGCCGGAGTCCGTCCTGGCCGGAGAGCAGCGGGACTGGGACCAGTTCGCCCGCGACGTGCCCCCGGGGATGCCCGCCGCGCGCCGCGCGCTGATGAGCACGGTGGCGGCGCTCCAGCATCCCTACGGCCGCGTCGTGCTGGGAGGCTTCAGCCAGGGCGCGATGCTGTCCACGGACGTGGCGCTGCGGCTGGAGGAAGCGCCCGCCGGCCTGTGCCTGCTGTCCGGCACGCTCATCGCGGTGGAGGAGTGGAAGACGAAGGCCCGCGCGCGCTCGTCGCTCCCGGTGTTCATGGGGCACGGCCGGGACGACACGATGCTCCCCCTCCATGGCGCCGAGCGCCTGCGCGACGTGCTGACGGGCGCGGGACTGCCGGTGGAGTTCCTGCCCTTCGACGGCGGGCACACCATCGTCACGGAGGAACTGGAGCGGATGGCCGCGTTCCTCGAGAAGCGACTGGACGAACGCTGATCCGCGAAGGACGGAGGCTTGAGCGTGTACCAGGCGAAGGAGCTGACGGTGCCCACGCGGGGCCGGGGCCTCGTGGACATCACGGACGAGGTGCAGCGGGCGGTGAAGGGCACGGGCATCCGCGACGGGCTCTGCACGCTGTTCCTGCACCACACGAGCGCATCACTGCTCATCAGTGAGAACGCGGACCCCGTCGTGCAGCGGGACCTGGAGGCCTTCTTCTCCCGGCTGGTGAAGGACGGGGATCCGCTGTTCCAGCACGACGCGGAGGGGCCGGACGACATGCCCGCGCACGTGCGCACGGTGCTGACGCAGGTGTCCCTGAGCGTACCGGTGAAGGACGGCGAGGCGGACCTGGGCACGTGGCAGGGCGTCTACGTCTGGGAGCACCGCACGTCGCCGCACCGCCGCCGCGTCACCGTGTCCGTGCTGGGCGGCTGAAGCGTTACAGGTCGCTGACCGTGGCGGTGGCGACGACGGGCGCGCCGCCCCGGCGCTTCTTCGGCTGCATGCGGGCCTGTCCACGGATGCGCACCCAGGTGCCTGGATCCTCGGGCAGCGCGTGGGCCATGGACCAGCCGGTGGGCACCTCGGGCGTGGTCCACCCGTAGAGGACGCGCGCGTCCTTCGGGGCCAGGTTGATGCAGCCGTGGCTCACCGGCTCACCGAAGCGGTCGTGCCAGTAGGCGGTGTGCAGCGCGAAGTCGCCCTCGAAGAACATGGTCCACGGCACGGTGGCCACGCGGTAGCTGGCCTTGCCCATCTGGCCCGTCATGTCGGCCTCGGCGAACTTCACCCAGATGCGGAACAGGCCCTCGGGCGTGTCGGTGCCCGGGCTGCCGGAGGAGATGAGCGTGGCGTAGACGGGGCGGTCACCTTCGTAGGCGATGAGCACCTGGGCCTCCAGGTCCACGTCCAGCCAGCGCGCGCCGGGCTCCACGATGGACGGCGCCCCCAGCGACCACGCGACGTGCAGGTCGTCGCGCGCCACCCAGTGGTCCTCCGCGATGCGCACCCACTGGCCATCCGGGGACAGCTCGCGCACGGAGACGAGCGTGCGCGGGGGGAGCACCGTCTCCCGGTCGGCGCGGGCGTCGGGCGCCATGCGCACCACCACGTCCGAGCGGGGCGTGGCGCGGGACTGGGCCCAGGCGAAGGGCATGGGCAGCGCGGCGAGCGCCTCCGCGTCCAGGCCGCTGAAGTCGGACGGGCGGTGCTCGCGCAGCACGCGCGCCTCGAAGTACTGGCCGTCCGACGTGCGCCAGAAGGTGCGGCGGCCCACCTTCACCTGGCCCTGGAGCTTCACCGTCACGGAGCCCTTGAGCAGCACGCCCTGCCGCCGCCGTTTCGCGAGCGCGAGGCTGGGATAGGCGCGCACGCGGCGGCCCACCACGCGCGCGTAGATGCCGGGCGTGAGCGCGCCCTCCTCCACGCGGGGCAGCGTGCGCACGCGGGGCTCGCGGAAGTTCTGCTCCAGGTAGCGCTCGCACACCCAGCCGCGGGGCTCCAGCTGCACCCACGTCTCGCAGTCCGGGCCGCGCATCGCGCCCTTCCACGTCACGCGCATGTCCTGGGCCACCGTGCCCAGCGGCGGCGAGTCCTGCCGGGGCTCCGAGCGCACCGCGATGGAGCGGCGCACCCGCAGCGAGCCCGCGTCCGGAGCGTAGGGGATGGCGTAGGGCTCCATCCCGGCGTCGGCGGTCGCGAGCGGATCCACGGCGGTGGGCTCGCCTTCGTTTCCGTCATCAACGGTGGGCTCCTCCTCGGAGGGAGCGTCCGTTCCAGGCGAGGCGGCGACGGCTTCCGGGGCGAAGTCGTCGGCATCGAGCAGGGGCTCGCCATCGGGTCCCAGTTCGAGCACGGGGACCTCGGATTCGGTGATGACCTGGGGCTCCTCCTCGCCCGGCAGGGCCTCCGGATTCACGCCCCGGGACGAGGCCGCGGCCTGCGCGAGCGACGGCTCCATCATCAGCGAGAGCGCACCCTCCGGCCCCGCGTCCCCCGCCGTGTCCGTGCTTTCGATGAGGGCTGAAGCAGTCGCGTGAAGTACGCCGCCGTCCTGGGACGGGTCGGGCGTGGTGGCCTGCCATGCGGAGCGCAGCGCATCCGCGGACTCCACCGGGGCCAGCGCTTCGGATCCGGCGGCGGGCGCGGAGGCCACGGACGCCAGCTCCGTCACGGGAAGGGCGCTGCCCGCATCCACCGACTCAAGGGGGAGGGGTGGCTCCACCGGAGCGCACGCGAAGAGAATCAGGGGGAGTCCGAGGGGGAACCAGCGGCGGCGCATACAGGTTGCTACGGTACGGGTCCCCGCTGACATCCTCAACGTCGGCCCAGGTGTGATCTCCTGCGCGCGCCGCCGCCGGGGTGGGCAGACCCTCCGCCCGCAGCGGTGATTGGCGCACGGGACGGAATCAGGGCGCTTCTACGGTCCAAGCTCCGGCTTCGAGGCCTGCTCGCGAAAGACGGCCTCCATGTTGTTGCCGTCCGGATCCAGCACGAAGGCGGCGTAGTAGCCCGGCGGGTTCCCCTCGGAGGTCGGACGGATTCCGGGCGGGCCGTTGTCCGTCCCACCGGCCTTCAAGGCGGCGGCGTGGAAGGCGTCGACCTGGGCGCGGCTCTTCGCCGCGAAGGCCGTGTGCTGCTTCACGCCATGCGGGTGATAGCGGTCGATCCAGAAGACCGGATAGTCGACCCCATAGCCGATGCCATCGGTCCCCTCGTTCTCGGGGAGCTGCATGGCCCGGCGCAGGCCGAGCGCCGCCAGCGCCGCATCGTAGAAGGCGGCGGAGCGGGCCATGTCCGCGACCCCGATGCCGGTATGGTCGATCATGACGCCTGCTCGTCCACCAGCGGCACGAAGCCGCCGTGGGTCCTGCGGCGCTCGTCATAGGGGGCGTTGTCCTGCCGCATGCGGGGGTCGGCGAACGCCTTCCGCCATCCTGCATCGCGAGCCTCCTTCGAAGGCCATTCGATCCAGGAGAAGACGACCTGCTCGTCGCCGGTGGCCTTCACCGCGCCCTTGAAGTCGGTGACCTTGCCGTCGGGGACATCGTCGCCCCACGCATCGACGACACGCGTGGCCCCATGCTCCCTCAAGACCGCCGCGAGACTGGACGCAATGGCACGGTAGGCGTCCTTGTTGCCGGCCGGAACCGGCAGCAGGGCGCCATCGACATAGCCCGCCCTTCCCTGCGTGCGCGCATCGAGGCTGACCTCGAAACCGCCGTAGATCATCCGCTGCCCATCGAAGGGCATCTGCGTGCCCAGCTCCTTCATGCGCGGGTCGCTCATCATCTTCGCGCTCGCCGCGTCGCGCACCCCCTTGCTGGGGTACTCGATCCAGGAGAAGACGATGACTTCATCGGGCCGGGCCTTCACCGCGCGCCGGAGGTCGGTGACCTTGCCCTCGGGGACGTCATCGCCCCAGGCCTCGACGATGCGCGTCCCACCAAACTCCAGGTACAGCGGCGCGGCCGCGGCCGCGAGACGGCGGTAGGCGTCCTTGTTCGCCGCGGGCACCGCGACCACGAATCCATCGATATAGGCCATGGCTTTCCTCCAGTGGGGCATCCCTGCTTCGCCAACATAGGTGGATGCCAACACCCTCAGGGCATGCCAAAGGCCAGGGCTGTTCCCTTGGCAACGACGCTTCGTGTCCGTGACCACTGCCTTTGCCTGACGGGCCAGCGCGACCGCGCGCACCCTGGGCAGCAGCGGAAGGAGCAGCCCCCGGCAGCGCGAGGCCCCACCACCGGGTCGCTCAGCCGCGGCCCTCGGCGGGCGGGATGACCTCGGGCGCTTCGGGTGCTTCCAGCAGCTTGTAGAGCGTCTTGCGGTCCACCCCCAGCAGCCGCGCCGCCTCGCTCTTGTTGCCGCCCACGTGCTGGAGCACGTGCGCCGCGTACCGCCGCGACAGCTCCGCGAGGCTCGGCAGGTCCCCCGCGAGCCCGGTGAGCCGCTTGGGCGCGTCGCCAATGGGCTCCGGGAAGTCCGGCGGCCCCAGCACGCCCGTGACGTTCAGCGCGAGCGCCCGCGCCATCACGTTCTCCAGCTGCCGCACGTTGCCCGGCCAGTCGTACACCGTCAGCCGCGCCATCGCGTCCGCCGTCACCACCGGCCGCACGCCTCCCCGCGCGTGCAGCGCCGCGAAGTGCTCCACCAGCGCAGGGATGTCCTCGCGCCGCTCCCGCAGGGGCGGCAGGTGCAGGTGCACCACGTCCAGCCGGTACAGCAGGTCCTCGCGGAACGCCCCCTCCGTCACCCGGGCCTTCAGGTCCTTGTTCGTCGCCGCCAGCACCCGCACGTCCACCTTCACCGGGACGCTCTCGCCCACGCGGCGGATCTCCCCCTCCTGGAGGACGCGCAGCAACTGCGACTGCACCTTGGGGCCCACGTCGCCAATCTCGTCCAGGAAGAGCGTGCCGCCGTTGGCCTCCTCGAAGAGGCCGCGCCGCGCGCCCGACGCGCCGGTGAAGCTGCCCTTCGCGTGGCCGAACAGCTCGCTCTCCATCAGCGACTCGGTGATGGCGCCGCAGTCGATGGGGATGAACGGCCCGCTGGAGCGCGCCGAGCGCTTGTGCAGCGCGCGCGCCACCATCTCCTTGCCCGTGCCCGTCTCACCGGTGATCAGCACCGGCACGTTGCTGGTGGCCGCGCGCGCCACCTGCTTGTAGACCTCCAGCAGCGCCTGGCTGCGGCCCACGAGCGACGTGCGCTCCACCTGCTTGCGCAGCGTGCGGTTCTCCTCCACCAGCCGCTTCTGCTCCAGCGCCCGCTTCGCCACCCGCATGATGGCGTCCACGTCGAACGGCTTGGACAGGTAGTCGAAGGCGCCCTGCTGGATGCTGTCCAGCGCGCCCTCGATGTTGCCGAACGCCGTGACGACAATCACCGGCGTGTCCGGCAGGGTGGAGCGCGCCGTCTGCAACACCTTGAGCCCGTCGCCGGGGTCCGGCATCGCCATGTCGGTGAGGACCAGGTCGAAGGCCTGCTCGCCCATGCGCTCGGACGCGCTCTTCGGATCCGCCGCCTGCACCACCGGGCCCAGCACGCCCAGCAGGCGCTGCAACAGGTCCCGCGCATGCGGGTCATCATCCACGACGAGGATTCGGGCTGAGCTCATGAGGCCTTGCGGATGGAGGAGGAGTCCCGTTGCGGCCCGGACTCCACCACAAGCGGCGCCTGCGCGCGCGCCACCCGTGCGAACCGCACGCGGATCCGCGTGCCCTTGCCCTCCTCCGAGTGCACCGTGAGCGTGCCACCGTGCGCCTCCACCACGCGCCGGGTGGTGGCCAGCCCCAGCCCGTGCCCCGGGATGCTCCGCACCTCCGCGGCCCGGAAGAACGGCTGGAACAGCGACGCCTGCGTCGCCGCGCTCATCCCCAGCCCGTTGTCCGTCACCTCCACCACGGCGTCGGCCCCTTCCGTCGCCACCCGCACCACCACGCGCGGCTCCGGCCGGCCCGCCGTGTACTTCACCGCGTTGGACAGCAGGTTGCGCGCCACCACCTGGAGCAGCTGCGCGGGGCAGTCCACCAGCACGCCCGGCTCCAGCTCGCGCTCCAGCGCCACGCCCAGCGCCGACGCCGTCTGGCTCACCTCCAGCAGCAGCGTGCTCACCGCCGTGTCCAGCTCGCCCTTCGTACCGTCGCCCCGGTTGCCCGCGCGGCAGAAGCGCAGCAGCGCTTCAATCAATTCGCCCATGCGCACCGCGCTGGATTCGCACTGGGAGATCATCTCCAGCGCGCCCGGGTCCTTCACCGCGCCGGAGCGCCGGATGAGCGTCAGGTAGCCCTTGAGCGGGGACAGCGGACCCATCAGGTCATGCGCCACGCGGCTGGTGAAGGCATCCAGCTCCTGGTTGTGCCGCCCCAGCTCTTCAATCTGCCCCTGGATGGTGGCGTCCTGGCGCTTGAGCAGGGACGTGATGTGCCAGCCCACCAGCATGGACAGCAGGATGGCCAGCAGCGTGGTGCCCGCGCCCAGGGCGGTGTTGCGCACCCGGAGCGTGCCCAGCCGGCCCACGAGCTCGCGCGCGTCGTCCGCGTTCTCCGTGGCGAGCTTCCCCGCCAGCAGGTCCACCTCCGCCGCCAGCGGGCGGATGCTCTCCACCAGGTGACGCCGGGCGCGCTCCGCGTCGCGCTGGCGCGAGAACACCGCCGCCGCGCGCACCTGATCCGCCAGCCCCTGGCACGCGTTGTTGAAGCGCAGCCACACCGCCTTCTCTCCCAGCGGCAGGTGGCGCATGTACGCCTCGGAGGCCCGGCGGATGCTGCCCAGGATGTCCTCCATCACCGCGTCGGCCTCCTTGCGCTCGGCGTCGCCAGTGGAGCGCACGTGCGCCTCGATGGCGGACTCCAGCGACATCACGTCCACGCGGATGCGACCGATGAGGCTCGCGCGCTCCAGCGCCTCCAGCACCAGCGCGTCCACCTGGTGGCCGGTGCGCACCTCCGTCCAGAGCGTGAAGCCGGTGACGGCCGACAGCAGCATCACCACGAAGAAGAAACCCGCGCGGTAGCCGCGGATGGGGGTCCGCGAGTTCATCGCCACGCCCAAGCTCCTTGAAGAAGGGGAAGGAGGCGGGGTGCCTCCAGGAACATCACGGCACCGGACCGGCGGCCTCTTTGACCGACTCGCCCGGCAGGGGCGGCTGGGTGCGGCGCCGCGCGCGCTCCAGCGCGGACTCGTACCACACGTCCGACAGCTCCTCGTGCAGCGCCGCCAGCTCACGCTGCCGCGCCAGCAGCTGCGCGTTGTGCTCCTCCAGCGCGTGGCGCTCCGTCTCCAGCCGCGCCAGCTCATCCACCGCCGTGGCGCGGCCCTGCTCGGCCTCCGCGCGCGCCTGCTCCGCCTCCGCGCGCTCCTGCGCCAGCTCCTCCAGCGCGGACTCCACCGCCGCCAGCCTCGTCGCCAGCATCTCGGTGCGCTCGCGCTCGGACTGGTACTCCCGCTGCCACCGCTCCGTCTCCAGCACCTGGGCCTGGAGGCGCTCGGGCGGGATGCTCGCCGCACACCCCACCCCCAACCACACCACACCCCATGCGACCAGCAGGTGCCGCATACGCCATCTCTCCCGACCCCTGGCCGCGCGACATGCGCGACGAGGACCGCCGGGCCTCACGCCCGCCTCTAATAGATCCCGGCGCCTGGCGCTCGGGACGAGCGAACGCGCCGCAGCTTGCAGAAGAGCGTCGTTGCCGTCAAAGCGCCGTGTGCCTGCCTGGGGAGCATGCACCCATCGTTGAGCGTTCAACTGAGGAGATTCTCCCCATGGCGGATCAACTCCCACCTAGGGAACCCCGCGAAGTTGTTCAAAACCAGCGACTGGCACGGCGGGTGCTCAAGGAAGGCGCACAACAACCGATGCAATCCCGCGTCGGCGTGTCGTTCCCCGGAGCCATCCATGAAGACCGTCATCGTCGCCGCCCTGTTC
>NZ_RAWB01000421.1 GCF_003612055.1 Corallococcus llansteffanensis | reverse complement strand
TTCGTCTTCAACGACCCCAACGGCCGCGACACGGTGATGTTCGTGCTGGACGCGCCCCTGGAGGTCATCAACGGCCTGTCCAACCAGGTGAAGGGCCGCGTGGAGGTGAAGGGCCAGAAGGCCAGTGGCCGCTTCCAGGTGCCGGTGGCCTCCATCAAGACGGGCAACGAGACGCGCGACGGCCACCTGCAGAACGACCGCTGGCTGGACGCGGCGAAGAACCCGGACATCGTCTTCGAGTTCAAGGACGTGGCCCTGCCCGCGCCGCTCGCCAACGCGAAGCCGGTGACGGTGAAGGCGAAGGGGACGTTCACCGTGCACGGCGTGACGCGCGAGGAGCCGGTGGAGGTCACCGCCACGTACCTGCAGGAGACGGCGGAGACGAAGAACCGCGCCGCCGGTGAGCTGCTGCGCGTGCGTGCGAAGTTCCAGATTCCCCTGGAGTCCTACGGCATCAAGCGCACCGAGGCGCTGGTGCTGAAGGTGGGCGAGAAGGCGGACGTCACCGTCGACGCCTGGGGCTCCACGCAGTTCAAGCCGTAGATGCTTTTCCCCTGTAGTCACATCCCCCGCGGTACGAAAGGAAGCAACACCATGAACGTCAAGGCTCTTGCAGCGGTTGTCGGCACCCTCTCCCTCGGCGCGCTGGCCACCGGCTGTGCCTCCACGAAGGGCGCGGAGGGCACGCAGGCCGCTTCGTCCGAGAAGGCCGCCGAGGCCAACTGCAGCGCGAAGCCCGCCGAGGCGAAGGGCGCCGAGGCCAACTGCAGCGCCGGCGCCACGCAGCCCGCGGCCACCCCTGAGAAGGGCGCCGAGGGCAGCTGCGGCGCGGGTTCCTGCAGCGGCAAGAAGTAGTCATCACCAGCGGAGGGCCCGGAGGACGGGTCCCTCCCTTGCTCGCGGGCGGTGGGAAGACTTCTTCCTGCCGCCCGTGTTGTTTTCCGCCCCGCCCGTGCGCGGGGTCCGCCAGGAGGTCCCTTCCGCATGTCGCCCCGCTATTCACACCGCCATGGGTTGAAGCCGCTGGGGGCGGGCATCGGGCTGCGCCGCGACTTCTACGAAGCCCTGCCGCGCACCTCCCGCGCGCTGGACTGGGTGGAGATCATCCCGGAGAACTTCCTGTCGCTGGGGGGCCGCTCCCAGCGCGCGCTGGACGCGTGCCGCGAGCGCTGGACGCTCCTGCCGCACGGCGTGGGGCTCAACATCGGCGGGCCGGACGCGCTGGATGAGGACTACGTCACGCGGCTCGCCGCGCTGGTGAAGCGCCTGGACGCGCCGTTCTTCTCCGACCACCTGTGCTACTCGCGCCTGGGCGGCGTGCACCTGCATGACCTGCTGCCGCTGCCCTTCACGCAAGAAGCGGTGGAGCACGTGGTGCCGCGCGTGCGCGAGGTGATGGCGCGCGTGGAGCGGCCCTTCCTCCTGGAGAACCCCAGCTACTACGCGGCCATGCCGGGCGGCACGCTTCAGGAGGCGGACTTCCTGCGCCAGGTGGTGGAGGCCGCGGACTGCGGGCTGCTCCTGGACGTGAACAACGTCTGGGTCAACGCGACGAACCACGGCTATGACCCGCGCGCCTTCGTGGACGCGCTGCCCCTGGAGCGCGTGGTGCAGGTGCACCTGGCCGGCCATGACGTGGGCGACCGCGTGCTCATCGACACGCACGGCGACCGCGTCTGCGAGGACGTGTGGGCGCTGTACCGCTACACGCTCGAGCGCACCGGCCCCGTGTCCACGCTGATTGAATGGGACCAGGCCATCCCGTCGCTGGATGCCGTCCTGGACGAGGCGGATCAGGCGCGGGGCGTGCTCGCGGAGGTGACGCGATGAAGCCCTCGCTGAAGCACTTCTTCGACAGCATGGACGCGTACCTCGCGGGGCCGCCCGGCGCGGAGGGGCTGTCGAGGCTGTCCGCGGCGCACCCGGGCTGGGACGTCGCGCCGGAGCGCATGGCGCTCTACGGCCAGTTCGTGCGCGGCCACGTCCGCTCCACGCTGGAGAAGCTCTTCCCGCTGACGCGCCAGGCGGTGACGGCGCAGGCGTGGGACGCGCTGGTGGAGGGCTACACGCGCACGCGGCCCGCGCGGCACCACGAGCTCAACCGGCTGGGCGAGGCCTTCGCGCCCTTCGTCGCGGATGCCGCCGGGGACAAGGCGCTGCCTTCGTTCCTGCCCGCGCTGGCGCGCTTCGAGTGGACGGACTTCGCGGTGTTCGCCTCCGAAGAGGTTGTTCCCGAGCGCGTGGAGCAGCTCACGCCCAACCCCACGCTGGCGGTGCTGGAGCAGCCCTTCCGGCTCTGCGCGTTCGTGCGCTCGGAGGACCGGGGCGCTGGGCCCGCGGCCGGTGACGAGCTGGCGCTGCTGTGGCGCCACCCGGAGCGGCTGGTGACTTTCTACATGGAGGCCACGCCGCCCGCGCTGCTGGTGCTGAAGATGGCCGTGGAGGGCCTGTCCGAGGACGCGGTCGCCCAGGCCACCGGCATGGCCGCGACGGCCGTCCATGCGGAGGTGGTGCGCTTCGCGGCGGACGGACTGGTGCTGCGGCCCGCGGGGTAGGGCGGGCGGAGCTGCTCAAGACCGCGGGTTCTTGTCCTGCGTCCAGGGGCCTCCGCTCGAACGCTCGCTGGAGTTCGCACCAGGCTTGTGCGCCTCGCTCTTCTCGTGATTCGTGGGGCCATTGAGCAGGTGCTCCGGGTACGGGCTGCCCTGCTCCGCCAGGAACTCCCCCAGGGTCTTCGGGTCCAGGCGGAAGTCCTGCTCGGAAACCAGGTCCGTGTCCTTGCCAGGCGGCGCCGACACGCTGTCTCCGATGTTGCCCCCGTTCGAAATCCGCTTCTCCAACGCAGGCGTGATGGCCGCGGTCTGCGTGCCGTCAGCCACGGGCCCCGCGGCGACGACGGCGGGATCATTCCCCTGGGCGGTGGGCTGACCGCTGCGGGAGTCCGAACCCGTGGCGCCCGAGTCCGAGCCCCGCGCCTGCTTCTGGAGCCATGCGAAGAGGTCCTTCAGCGCGCTGCTGACCTTCTCCAGCGTCTCCAGGACCGAACCACCGGGACCCCAGGGCTTCTTCGCTGCCATCTGCGCGCCTGCCTCGCTGTCTCCCTGCCCCCTGGCGACGTCGCCGCGAACGACGCCACCGCCCACCCTCCCGGGAGGGCCCATGAAGCACTGCGTCTGGGCGGCCGCTCCGGAGGCTCCCGTCGCTTCCCACGCCGAAGCCGCGCGGGCCTTCGTGTCCGGGGGCTGCTTGATGGCCGCGTGCGCACGCGGCGCGACGGCCTTGGCGCGGGGAGGCGCGGGAGGCGCTGCCTTGGGGCGGATGGGGAAGGACATGGCAGCTCTCCTCGAAGTGACGTTGTTCCTATTATCCAAGAATCCGGCACCAGAGTTGCCGGGGCCGCTCAGGGGCCGACGTGCGCCTGCTTCCAACTCGCGACGGCGCGGGCCTGGGCCTGCGTGGACTCCCCGGCCTGGGTGAAGGCGGCGAGCGCGGTGTCCGCGAGCGCCAGGGCCTGCGTGCGGGACTCGCCCGCATCCCACAGGGCGCGCGCCAGCTCGAACTGGAGCAGGGCCATGCGCTCGGGGCTCCAGCCCAAGGGGCGGATGATGGCGAGCGCCCGTTCGGCGGCGGCGCGGGCGCGCTGGGGCTGCTTCAAGTCCAGCCAGGCACGGGCCAGCTCCGTGAGGCAGGTGACGAGCGCGGGCCCCTGCGGGCCTCCCTGGGCCTCCTTCGCGGCAAGCAGCTGCTCCAGCTCCGCGGAGGACTCACGCACGCGGCCCAGCTTGCGGAGCACGGCGGCGCGGGCCTCGCGGGTGTTCAGCGTGGCGCTGCTCCTGGGACCCAGCAGGCGGGTCTGGAGGGCCAGGGTGCGCTCGTAGCCGGCCAGCGCCGCGTCCAGGTGGCCCCGCCGCTCGTCCATGCGGGCCAGCTCCTGCAGCGACAGGGCGTACTCCGCATGCTCCTTCCCGAACGCGCGCTCACTCAGCTCCAGCGCGTGCTCGTGGTGCTGCTTCGCCACGTCCCATTCACCCACGTCCTCGTGGACCCGGCCCAGGTCGTTGTAGAGGCGCAGCGTGCTCAGGTGCGTGTCGCCCAGGGCGGTGCGCCGCAGCTCGAGCGCCTGCGCATACAGGGGCAGGGTGGCCCGGGCTCCCTCTTGGACACGGCGGGCATCGGCCAGGAGGATGAGGGTGTTGGCGACGGTGGGGTGGTGGGCGCCCAGGTGCTTCTGCTGGATGGCGAGCGCGCGCTCGTACATCGCCCGCGCCTCGCGGGGGCGGCCCTGGCGCTTGTGGACCATGGCGAGGTTGGTGAGCACCTTGCCCGTCTCCAGGTGCTCGGGCCCCAGCACCCGCTCGCGGATGGCGAGCGACTTCCCGTAGTGCTCGGTTGCCTGCGGCAGCAGTCCTTCTCCGAAGGCGATGGCGCCCAGGTTGTTCTCCAACTGGGCGGCGATCTCCTCCGCGGGACCGGAGCGCTCCAGCAGGGCCCGCGCGAGCACGGCCAGCTCCATGCCGCGGTCCACCTGCTCCAACTCGTAGCCCGTGATGAAGACCAGCTCCGTCACGGAGCGCAGCGCCAGCAGGTCGTGGCGTCCCGCGAGCGCGGCGCGCATGCCGTCGGCGTAGCTGCGCCCGGACTCCTCGTAGCGCGCCAGCCGGTACTCGAACCAGCCCTGCGCATGGAGGGCCTCCGCCTCCAGCGGGCGGTACTCCAGCTCGCGCGCCACCGCGAGCGCCGCCTGCGCGTCCCCCAGCCCCTGCGCGTAGCGCCCCGTCTCCAGCAGCACCTGCGCGCGAGCGAGCTTCAGGCGCGCGTCCTCCAGCTTCGCGGCCACGCCGGCCCCCTCCGGTGGAGGCACCACGGAGAGGATGGACTCCACGCGTGCGCAGTCCGACAGGCGGGGCAATTTCTGTGAAGCTTCGGCGGCCTTCTGCACGAGCGGCGCGTCCGCGTGCTCCAGCACGTCCGCGAACACGCCCAGCGATTGCAGCCGTGAATCCAGGCACGCCATGCGCAGCGCGAGCACGTTCTCCGGCTGCTCCTGCCGCACGCGCGTGGACTGACACGTCTGCGTGTAGCCGGTCTCCCAGGCCCGGGCGTAGTCCGCCAGGTTGCGCATCACCGCGTCCGCGGCCTCCGTGGCCAGCGGGCTGCCGGTGGCGAGCAGGGCCTGTCTCACCTTCGCCCCTCGCGCCTCGTTCCACACCGGGGCCATGCGCTCGGGAGCTCCGCCGCAGGGGTCGGAAGTCCCCCTCAGTGCGAGCGTGAGCGTCAGCGCAGCCACCGCCGCGAACACGCCCGTGCCCACGGCCACCTGGGTGCGCCGCCGGGTCGGGTCGCGCGCCAGGTCATCCAGCAGCGCGTCCATGGACGGGTAGCGCTCCGACGGCGACTCGCTCAGCCCGCGCAGCACCACGCGGCGCACCCACGCGGGCACGCGCGTCTCCTGCTTCGGGACCTGGAGTTGTCCGAAGTCCGGGGGCTGGCCGCGCGCGAAGGGGCGCAGGCCGAAGAGGGCCTCGTACAGCGCGACGCAGAAGCTGAATTGATCACCGCGCGCGTCGGTGGGCTCGCCCTTCCACTGTTCGGGCGGCATGTACGCGGGCGTGCCCATGAGCGAACCCGTGCGCGTGAGGGCCACCTGCTCGGGCGGTGGGGTCGCGGAGTCCGGGAGCGTGTCCGAGGGCAGGGCCGTGGTGCCTTCCGGCAGCCGGGCCAAGCCGAAGTCCGTCACCCGCACGCGACCGTGGCCATCCACCAGCACGTTGTCCGGCTTGAAGTCGCGGTGGATGAGGTGCGCGGCGTGCGCCGCCGCGAGCCCCTGGCCCGCCTGCCGGTACGCCGCGAGCACCTCGCGCCACGAGCGCGGCTGCTCCTTCTGCCACTGGCGCAGCGTGCGGCCTTCCACGAACTCCATCGCCATGAACAGCCGGCCGTTCACCGTGCCCACGTCGAAGACGGTGATGACCTGGGGATGGGACAGCCGCGCCACGGCCTGGGCTTCGCGCAGGAGCCGCTGCTCCAGCTCCTGCGCGCCATCGCCCTTGAGCGAGCGCACCAGCTTGAGCGCCACCTTGCGGTCGAGCTGCGGATCATACGCGCTCAGCACCACGCCCATGCCGCCGGAGCCCACCCGGTCGATGACGACGTAGCGTCCCAGCACGGTGCCGCGTCGCACCTCGTCGTCCTGGACGCGTGGATGGCCCGTGTCCGGACGCTCCACGGGCGCGGCGTCTGGGAGGGTGGAAGGGTCGGTGCCCCGCGCGGCCTCGCCCACCAGCGCGAGGCACGAGGAGCACGTGTCCAGGTGCGCTTCCACGGCGCGAGACTCGGCGGCTCCGAGCGAGCGCGCGCAGTACGCCAGGAGGGTGTTCTCGTCGGGGCAGTTCATGGCGGGAGTCTCAGCGCAGCAGGTGACGCACGCTCAAGTCCAGGCCACTCAGGAGCGAGTGCGCCAGACTGTGCAACTCTGATTCTCCGACGTTCAAACGGCGGCGCAGCTCCGCGTGGGTGCGCTCGGCCAGCGTGTCGCGCGCCGCCTTGAGCCAGCGCGTCATGGTGGCGCGGCTCACCCCGTGCACCTTCCCGATGTCCTCCACGCCCACGTTCTCCACCAGGTGCAGCCGCAGGAAGGTGCGCTGCCGGGGCTCCAGTGACGCGAGCGCCGCCGCGATGGACGCCTCGATGTCCGCGTGGTGCCGGTGCTTCAGCGCCGCGAAGGACGCGTCGTCCGGAGGCATCAGCGCGGGGATGAGCGCCTCCGCGGGACGCATGGCGCGCTCGCGCAGCTCCGTCATGGCGAGCCGCAGGGCGACGGTGCGCACCCACGCCTCCAGCGGGCCCCTCCCGTCATACTCCGCCACGCGGGGCGGTCCGTCCGGCCGCGCGAGCAGCAGCCGCTCGCGCAGCCGTTGCAGCGCTTCGTCCACCACGTCGGGTGACAGTCCCCGCCGGGCCAGGGCGTGGCGCGCGGCGGGGAGGTGCAGGCGCTCGAAGTGGGCGAGCGCCGGGGGCAGTCCCTTCGCGCAAGCGCACGCGAGGTACAGGTCTTCGACGTGCGGAGCCTGCGCACCCCCGCTGCTGGCCGCCCGCGCGGCGAGGTGGGCAAGGAAGTCCTCGCGCGCGAGCACCACCCCGGGCCACGCGGCGCGGGCCTGGAGGTAGACGGCGTCAGGAGGGGCGGGCGGCTCCATGGCGTCGGGAGTCTAGCCGCAAGCGGCCTGGCCGATTCCGAGCTGGCGGCGCACCTCGGCCGCGTAGTCGTACACCTGCTGAACGTACAGGTTGGAGTCGTTCTCCGACGGGGGCGCGTAGCGGTTGACGAGCGCTGTCCAGTCCCCGCTGTCCAGCTCCGCGCGGTAGTGGGTGCCGAGCAGCTTGAAGTACGCCTCGATGCCCTGCTCCAGCGTAGGCCAGCCCGCGAAGCTGCCGGACGCGTCGGGGGACTGGAAGGCCTCATACGCGCCCTCCTGGCCCACGAACTTGAGGTTGCCCGGGTTGTTGGCCCCGACGGACGCGCCCGCGGAGCACCACTGCGACTCCTTCCACAGCATCGCGAGCGCCAGGTCGATGGGCACGTCGTACTTCTGGGCCATCTGCGTCAGGAACTCGCCCTGGCCCGCGAAGCCCGACTCCGCGATGGACATGGCGCCCGGCGCCAGCCGCACCGACTCCAGCGCCTGTCCCTGGGCGCTGACGTCCACGTCCGAGGAAGGCGCCTGCGTCGGGGCCACGCCCGGAGGCGGGTGGATGGCGACGGAGTGACCGTCGTCGCCCTCGTGCTCCGCGAGGAAGCGCTGGAGTTCGGCGGGCGTCAGCTCCGTCACCGTGCTGGACGGATCATGGACGATGAAGTTGCCCTCGGGCGTCATCCCCGTGACGGCGATCCAGTGGCCGCCGCTGAAGCTGCCGGAGGCGAAGGCCGGCTCTTCGTTCTGGAGCATCACGTTGCTCTCGCCGTTGACGGCCACGAGGTTGCCGGACTCCACCTGCTGCTGGATCCACGCCACGTCGGAGCCGGCGTGGTACTCGGACGTGAGGCCGTTGTTCGTGGCCATCTGCTGGATGTCCATGTATCCGACGCCCGCGGAGGTGATGCCCACGCCGGTGCCCAACTGGTTGATGAGCGCACCGTCCGACAGCTCCGTGCCGATGCCGAAGCCCTTGAGGATCATCGCCATCGTGGTGGGGCCGCAGTTGGACTGCTGGTTCCAGTCGTCCTCGGAGCCCGCGGAGGCCATCTGCTTGATGTACGGCACCGGGTAGCGCTCGCCGGGGACCGCCGTGCCGCCGGAGGTGGTGCTGCCACCCGTGGAGCCGGTGCTGGTGCCGGAGTCGGTGGAGCCCGTCGTCGTGCCGCCGCCCTGCTGCGCACCCGGCGCGGTGGGAAGCTGGAGCGTTTCGCCCGCGATGATCAGGTCCGGGTTGGTGAGGCCGTTCATCTGGACGATCTGGTTCGCGATGGTCTCCACCGGGCCCGGCACCCCCTGCTGCATCAGGTTCCAGGCGAGGTCGCCCACGGTGTCACCCGGCTGGATCGTATAGGCCGTCGTGGCCGGAGCCTGCGCCGCGGTCAGGGCTTCGCGCAGGGCCTCGGCGGCGCCCTTGAGCTTCGAGCGCAGCACGGCCTCGCGGAGCGCCTCCACCGAAGCCTGGCGCTCCAAGCCCGGCGTCCTGCACCGGGAATGCTCGAAGCCGTCCAGGATGCGCTTCGCGGAAGGCGCCGACGCCGGGGCCGCGCGCGACGCGGGCTTCGAAATGGGGGCGGGCTG
>NZ_RAWB01000420.1 GCF_003612055.1 Corallococcus llansteffanensis | reverse complement strand
GCTCGCGGGGCGGGGGCACGGGGGCCGGTGCGCTCGCGGCGGCAAGCGTGCCCGCGTCGGGAGCAGCGCTTGCGAGGGCGGCCGCGTCGGAGGGACGGCCGCGCGTGCCCGCGTCGGGAACAGCGCTTGCGACTGCGGCTGCGTCGGAAGGACGGCCACGCGTGCCCGCATCGGGAACAGCGCTTGCGACTGCGGCTGCGTCGGAAGGACGGCCGCGCGTGCCCGCATCGGGAACAGCGCTTGCGACTGCGGCTGCGTCGGAAGGACGGCCACGCGTGCCCGCATCAGCAGCGGCACTCACTGCCGCGTTGGAGGGAAGGCCACGCGTGCCCGCATCGGAAGCGGCGCTCGCTGCCGCGTTCGAGGGGAGGCCACGGGCGCCTGCATCGGAAGCGGCGCTCGCGACGGCTGCTGCATCAGCGGCGGGGCGGGCACCGACTCCTGCATCGGGTCCCGAAGAGGCGAGCGCTCCTGCATCGCGGGCCCCACTGCCGGACGAGCCCGCGTCGGTCGCTGCACGGACAACGGCCCCACCCAGCACTCCCGCGTCCGCGCCCACGCCCACGGGTCCGGCGTTCGGCTTCGCGGGCTTGTTGCCCAACAGGACCCAGATGATCTCCCGGTCCTGGGCGTCACGGAACAGCTCCACGAAGCGCGTCTCGTCCTCGTAGCGAATGCGGTCGAGCGAGCGCACCTGCGCGTCCTCCACCGTCACCTCACCCGGCGCACGGGAGGGCTCTCGCTGCCACACGAAGAACGCGGCCACGAGGGCCACGCCCGCCAGGACTCCCTGCACGGCCACGTCGCGCGCCTTCATCGCGCACCTCCCACCACTGCGGCGCTCCGGGCCGCGCGCCGGCCGCGCCGCCGCGTCACGAAGAAGCCCACCGCCAGCACCACCACCGGCGCCAGGAAGACAGTCGCGTAGAACCACACGACGTCCTGCGAGCGCGTGTGCTGCAACGGCACGTCCTCCTCGCTCGTCGTCGCGCCAGAGAGCGCCTCCTCCCCGGAGAGCCAGCGCAGCGTGTCCACCGCGAGGTAGGCATTGCCCACGTTGCCCAGGATGCCGTCACCCAGCGCATCCGCGTCCGCCATCACCACCGCGCGCGGCGCAGGCCGACCTTCCGCAGCCGGCCGCTCCACCGACACCACCAGCGGCCACGCCTTCGTGACCTCCCCGGGCTCGGGCTCGAAGTCGCCGTTGGCGTCCGCGAACGTCTCACCGTGCGCGCGCACGCCCGTGTCCAGCATCACGCCCGGCACGGGCGGAGACACGGGCTCCAGCGCCACCGCGCCGATGAAGGCCACCGCCGCCTGCGACCCCAGCGCGGACAGCGACGTCACGGATGGATGCGAGGAGAAGCTCGCCGTGCCCAGGTTGCCCCGGTCACTCTGCTGACGCGTGGTGCGGAAGAACACGCGGTCGTTCGCCAGCGGCACGCGCAGCGACCGCAAGCCCAGCGGCTTGAGCAGCGGCTCCAGCGCGGCGCCCTCCGGCTCCAACGCGATCCACAGCCGGCCGCCGCGCTCCCAGTACTCACGCAGCGCGGTGACCTCCTCCGGGAGCAGGTCGCGCATGGGCCCCATCACCACCACCATCGCCGCGTCGCGAGGCACCTCCGTGCCCAGCCCTTCCGCCACCGTGAGCGTGCGCACGTCCACGTTCTGCCCGCGCAGCAGCTCCTTGAACTGCGCCACCGACGGACGGGCCGCCTCGCCAGGAACGGGCCGCGTGTCCGCGCGCTCCCCATGTCCGCCCGTGAGGTAGACGACGCGCTGGGGCTTCGCCACCGCGAGCAGCCGCCGCTGCACCTCCGCGTCCAGCCGCTGGAGCTGTCCGCGCGCACGCTCCACGTCCATGCCCAGGTTCAGCACCTCCCTGCGGTCGCCCCGCGACAGCACCACCGCGCCGTTGTTGCTGACACCCAGGGCCTTGCCCCGCGCGGGCTCCACCGCCTGATCCAACGCGTCCACCGTGAGCTGCGGACCCTCCGAAGCGAGGTCGCGGAAGTACTGCCTCACCGCCTCCCCCACCTCGTTGGCGGGCGGGAAGAAGAGCGTGACTTGCAGGGGCTCGTTGAGGCCGCGCACCAGCTTGCGCGTGGCCTCGCCCGGGCGCGCGGTCCGGAAGTAGGACAGGTCCCAGGTGGCATCCGCCTGCGTGGCCACGTACGTCGCCGCGAACGCGAACACGCCCACGAAGGCCACCCCGAGCCCGGAGAACAGCGCGCTGCGCACCCGGCCCGTCTCCGGCACCGGCGCCCGCGCCATCGCCACGAGCGCGGCCTCCACCATCGCCAGCGGCACAAGCGCGCACACGAGCAGCGCCGGGAACAGCACCGCCAGCACCACCGCCAGCTTCGGAGCGGAGCGCGACAGGGGCGCGCCCAGCAGCGCCGTCCCCACGTCCCCCTGGACGAAGTAGAGCCCCAGCGCCACGAGCCCCACGCCGTAGAGCATGAGCACCCACCGCTCCAGCGTGCGTCGCGCGGGAGGCGCGGCCAGCAGCCGCACCACGCGCCACCCCGTCGCGCCCAGGGCCACGGCGGTGCCCAGCGCGGCCAGGGTCACGCGGCCGGAGCCCGCGCCCAGCACGCGCTCGGCGATGAAGACCGCGAGCAGCCCCGAGACGAAGGCCACCGTCGCGGCCAGCCCGGTGCCGAAAGAGGCCGGCGTGCTCATCGCCACCTCCGCGCTTCCAGCACCCGTGTCGCCGCGAACAGCGCCACGTAGGTGACGACCAGGTAGTAGACGACGTCCCGCACGTGGATGAGCCCTGCCTGGAACGGGGGGAAGTGCTGGTTCCACAGCGACATCGCGCTGAAGACGTCCGACAGCGGCTGCTCGGTGATGCGCGCCAGCAGCCAGCACAGGATGAGCGCCACCAGCATCACCGCGGAGAAGATGGCCGCGAGCAGCTGGTTCTTCGCCAGCGACGAGCCGAACGTACCCACCGCGAGCGACGCGCTCCCCAGCAGCAGCAGCCCCAGGTAGCCCGCCGCCACGTGCCCGAAGGACACCTTGCCGTTCACCAGCACCAGCAGCGGCATGTAGAGCGTGCACAGCAGGTACAGCGCGAGGAACGCGAGCCCCGCCAGGAACTTGCCCAGCACGATGTCCCGGTCCCTCACCGGCGACGCGTAGAGCAGCGGCAGCGTGCCCGTCTGGCGCTCCTCCGCGAGCAGCCGCATGGACACGAGGATGGCCGCCACGATGGTGAAGCCGCTGGAGTAGTAGAAGAAGCCGGACAGCACCTCCGCGGACCGCTTGCTCGCGCCGCCCAGCGCGTACGCGTTGAAGAACAGCCCGTTCACCGCGAGGATGACCGCGAGGATGACGTAGCCGCTGAGCGTGCGCAGGTAGCCGGCCAGCTCGCGGCGGGCAATCAGGAGCGCCTTCACGCGCGCACCTCCTGGCCCTGCGTCAGGCGGAGGAAGAGCGCTTCCAACTGCCCTTCGCTCGCGTCCAGCCGCAGCAGCTCCAGCCCCGCGCCCACCACCGCCCGCGCGACTTGAGGCCGCAGGTCCGGCGACGCCGCCAACTTCAAGCCCAGCACGTCACCCTCCCCTGCCCGCACATCCACCGCGCCGAACCCCTGGAGCGCTTCGAGCGCGCGCGTCCTCGAGCCCCGCACCTCCAGCACGATGGACGGGCCGCCCAGGCTGCGCGACAGCTCCTCCTCGCTGCCCTGCGCCAGCAGCGCACCCTTGTGGATGATGAGCAGCCGGTCACACGTCTGGGAGATTTCGGGGAGGATGTGGCTGGACACGAGCACCGTGTGCGCGCCCTTGAGGCCGCGGATGACGTCGCGCATCTCGACGATTTGCAGCGGATCCAACCCGCTGGTGGGCTCGTCGAGGATGAGCAGCGCGGGCCGGTGCACCAGCGCCTGCGCCAGTCCCACGCGCTGGCGGTAGCCGTGGCTGAGCGTGGAGATGACCTCGCCGTGCACGTCGCGCAGGCCCGTTTTCTCCTCGGCCTCGCCCACGTGGGCAGCGGTGGCCTTCGCGGGCACGTCGCGCAGCCGGGCGACGTAGGACAGGTATTCGCCCACCGTCATCTCTTCGTAGACGGGGGGCACGTCCGGCAGGTAGCCGATGCGCTGGCGCACCTCGTGGGACTGGCTCACCACGTCGTGCCCGTCGATGACGACGCGGCCCGAGGTGGGCAGCAGCACGCACCCCAGAATCTTGAGCGTCGTCGACTTGCCGGCGCCGTTGAGGCCCAGGAAGCCGATGACCTCACCCTGGCCGATGGTGAAGGCCAGGTCGCGGATGGCCGCGTGCTCGCCGTAGTACTTCGTCAGCCCTTCGACCTGGATCATCAGGACTCCTCGAAGCGAGGGGGAAGCGGCGTTCTTCTGTCCCCCCGCACCGGGAGTGTCAAGTGTGGCGGAACTCCGCGCCCTCCGTGGTGCGTCCCAGGCTGAAGCGCAGCGCGCCCTCCAGGTCGGGGTACAGGAAGGAGTAGCCGTGGGCCTGCGCGACGGCGGGCAGCACCTTGGCCCCGGCCAGGAGGGCCTCCTCACCCATCAGTCCGAACGCGGCGCGGACGAGGGGCGCGGGGGTCGGGAAGAAGGAGGGACGGTTGAGCACGCGGCCCACCGTCTTGGCCAGGTCCCCCTGTCGCAGCACGCCGGGCGCCACGCCATTCATGGGGCCGCGCACGGCCGGGTTGCCGATGGCGAAGCGGATGAGGCCCAGGATGTCCTCCATGGCGACCCAGCTGAACCACTGCTGGCCGGAGCCAATCGGTCCGCCCATGCCCGCGTTGAACGCGGGCAGGAACTTCGCGAGCGCGCTGCCGCGCGGATCCATCACGACGCCGATCCGCAGGTGCACCACGCGGATGCCCGCGGCCTCGGCGGGCGCGGTCGCGGCCTCCCACTCGCGGGCGACCTTCGCGAGCAGGCCCTCGCCGGAGGGCGACGATTCGGTGAGGGACTCCTCGCCTCGGTCGCCATAGAAGCCGATGGCGGAGGCGCTCACGAGCACCTGCGGCTTGCGCGGCAGGCGGGCCAGCGCCTCGCTCAGCACGCGGGTCGTCTCCGTGCGGCTCTTGAGGATCTCGTCCTGGTAGGCCGGCGTCCAGCGCTGGCCGGCGACGTTGGCGCCCGACAGGTGCACCACGGCGTCCACGCCCTCCAGGGCCGCGGTATCGATTTCACCCTTGTCGGGGGCCCACGCCACGTCGCCCGGCGCGACCTTCCGTCCGCCGCGCACCAGGCGCTTCACGCGGTGGCCGCCGGTGGTGAGGAAGGGCACCAGCGCCTGGCCCACCATGCCGGTGGCGGCGCTGACGGCGATGGTCAGCGGGCCCTGGCTGGCGAACTCGGCGTGGCGGCGCAGGTCCGCGCGGGTGAGGGTGTGGCGGTACGCGAACATGCGCTCCAGGCGCTTCCGGGCGTAGCCCCCGCCGAAGGTGTCGCCCAGCGCCCCCACGGGGAGCACGTACTCCACCTGGTCATTGAGGACGGAGGCCTGGGGGGTGGAGGCCGGCTGCATGCGATGGTCGTGGACCCACTTGGAGAAGGGGCCCTGGACCATGGTGTCCTGGAAGCTCTCGCCCTCCACGTAGCCGGTGTGCTCGGACACGAAGCGCTGGGGGATGGGGCCCAGGTGCGCGGCGATGACGACGCGGGAGCCGGTGTGGATGCCGTTGCCGGTGCGCTCGATGACCTTCGTGGTCTCCCAGGGGGGCGTCAGCCGTTCGAGGGCCCCTTCGCGAGCGTGCCAGGAGAAGAGGTCGGCGGCGGGGACTGGCATCTGGCTGCGCGCATCGAAGACGTGCGACTTGCCCATGGTTTCTCCTGGGGGGACATTGCGGCCCGCGCATGCTTAATCCGGACCTCCTCGACCGTGCAGTGGAAATGCTGCGACGCGGTGGCGTCATCGCCCTGCCAACAGAGACGGTGTACGGCCTCGCGGCCAATGCCGAGGACGAGCTCGCGGTGCGGCGGGTGTTCGCCATCAAGGGCCGGCCCGCGACCCACCCGCTCATCGTCCACATCCCGGGCGCGGAGCACCTGTCCGAGTGGGCCCGGACCCTCCCCGACGAAGCGCTGGCCCTGGCGCGAGCCTTCTGGCCGGGGCCGCTGACGCTGGTGCTGCCACGCACGGCGAGGGCGACGGACGCGGTGACGGGAGGCCAGGACACGGTGGCACTGCGAGTGCCTGGGCATCCGGTGGCCCTGGAGGTGCTGCGCAGGCTGGGCGGAGGCGTGGCCGCACCGAGCGCCAACCGCTTCGGCCGGGTGAGCCCGACGACGGCGGAGCACGTCCGGCAGGACCTGGGCGGCGACGTGGACCTGGTGCTGGACGGAGGGCCGTCCACGGTGGGCGTGGAGTCGACCATCGTGGACCTGTCGTCGGGGGCCCCGGCCATCCTCCGGCCGGGGGGCCTTGCGACGGAGGAGGTGGAGCGGGTGCTGGGGAAGGCGGTGCCGGTGCGCGCGTCCACCACGGTGCGCGTGTCCGGTTCGCTCGCGTCCCACTACGCGCCGCGAGCGGGCGTGGTGCTGTCGGAGCCTTCCGAAGCGCTCCAGCAGGTGAACGCGCTGCGGGCGCGGGGCCTGCGCGTGGGGGTGCTGGGTCCCGCGTCGCTGTCACTGCCGGAAGACGTGCAGCGCTTCGACGTGCCGGGAGAACCGGCGGAGGCCGCGCGCGTCCTGTACGCCCGGCTGCGTGAAGCGGATGAACAGGGCCACGACGTGCTCGTGGCCTGTCTGCCCGCGGCGAGTGGATTGGGCATCGCCGTGCGGGACCGGCTGTCGCGCGCGG
This sequence comes from Corallococcus llansteffanensis, assembly GCF_003612055.1. Taxonomy (GTDB): domain Bacteria; phylum Myxococcota; class Myxococcia; order Myxococcales; family Myxococcaceae; genus Corallococcus; species Corallococcus llansteffanensis. Next base: position 2,014 of record NZ_RAWB01000420.1, on the reverse strand, counting down.
CGGCGCCCCGGGAGGGCTGAGTGTCTGGAGCAGCTTCGGAAACGCGCGGCTAAAGGTCCTTCGCCATTTGCCGATGCTCCAGTTCCGCCGCCTGCTTGCGGGCCCTTGCGATTTCGGGCGCGTACCTCTCGCTCTCGTATTCAATGGTCACCGCCGTGACAGCAGGTGCGCTCACGCTCGTGAGAATCACCTGACTCTCGACCGTCGCCCATCGGCTCTTCAGCATGAATCGCTTTCGGGCCGCGCTTGCTTGACGCCGCGCCTCTGCCTCATCGTTTTCTGCCCGGATATCCATCCGCTGCTGCCCGTAGCGGTCTTGCGGCACTCCACCGAGTGCCGAAGCCATCTGGCCCAGCAGGTACGCTGTATCCGCGGCAGATCGATAGCTCCCGACTCGGCGTTGCGCCTCGTAGACCGTGTCCCTGTCTCGCCCCGGGGTCCCATACTTTCGGGATAGGAGCTGGCGCAACAGCAGATGGGTATCCCGAAGATGTCCAACCTCCGGGAAGAAGACATCCACTGCGGCGAACCTATCTTCCAGGAACCCAAGCGTCACAATCGCGGGCAGCTTCGCGATCGTAGTCGTCCATCGAAGTGCACTGCCATTGAGGAGCCTTGCCTCGGGAAAGAGGGCATGCACTTCATCGAAGGTCATGCCCCAGCGGGCCTCTTGAAACCCCTCGGGGCTGCGATAGCCCAGGCCCTGCCGTTCCCAGTCGCGCATGGCGGCACGACGCTCTTGAGGAGAAGGCCCGTATCCGCGGGTCGCACATCCCATGGTCAGCGCCAACACCAATACACAACCCAGTGCGCCACGCTTCATGGGGTTCTCCGAGCTGACTCACGAAACAGCCACGAACGCTATCAACTTGTTACGGCTCCGTGGACACGTCAGGCCCTCGGGCGCCTGGCGCCCGGACATAGAAGATCGCGGTTCTCAGCGGAAGCCCGGGGCCCCGCCGCCCCGGGGGGTCTTGCGGCCGGGGGGTCGGGTCGCCCAGGCTCCCCTCTTCTCCCTTTTACAACCGTCGCCCGCTCCGCTATCCCGCGACCGTCCACCAGGAGTGTCCCCGTGAAGCGAAGTCTGTGCGGTCTGCTCGTTGCCCTCGCGTTCACCGCCTGCAAGCAGGAAGCCCCCGGGAAGATGGAGCCCATCCCGCGGCCTCCGGGCTCCATGGCGCCCGCCGAGGAGGCCGCCGCGCCCGTCGCCGCCGCGCCCGCCGTCCCCAAGGACGCGGTGCTGCTGCGCTGGAAGCTCGTCCAGGGCGCCCCCGTCTCCTTCCGCCTGTCGCTCGCGTTGGATCGCAACGCGCCCGCCTTCGAGTCCGCCCCGGAGCCCAAGCCCGCCAAGGCCGACAAGAAGAAGAAGGGCGACAAGGAGGCCCCGGCACCCGCCGCTGCGGCGCCCGCGCCCGCCGTCGCGTCGGACTACACCTACGTGCTGGAGCTCACCTCCTCCGGTGAGCGCCTCCTGCGCGTGACGCCTGCGGGCGCCGCGTCGGAAGAGGCCTCCGTGAGCGACCGCGGCTTCATCATCGACGGCCTCCAGGGCCCCGCGCGCAACCTGGCCACGCTGGTGCTGGAGCTCCCGCGCGACGCGGTGCGCCCGGGCGAGACGTGGTCGCTGGGCACCGAGCTGATCGCCCCGGAAGCCCTCGGCACCCAGTTCCGCCGCGCCACCGGCGGCGCCGAGCGCCACAACCGCGTGAAGCTCGTCTCCGTCACCCCCGGCGACAACGGCGAGCAGGTGGCCACGCTCGAGTACGACCTCCTGGAGCAGTTCGGCGGCATCCTCACGCCCTCGCGCACCACCGCCGCCGCCAACCGCACCCCGCGCATGCCGGGCGCCGAGGGAGGCCCCGCCACGGTCGTCGCCGACGAGCTGGCGGACGCCCCCGCCCCCGCCGGCCCCATCGAAGGCACGGAGCTGGGCGCCACCGTGAAGGTCACCGGCCGCGGCGAGTTCCTGGTGAAGGCCGGCCAGTGGCGCTCCTGGGAGGGCACCCTCTCCACC
>NZ_RAWB01000041.1 GCF_003612055.1 Corallococcus llansteffanensis | reverse complement strand
GATGCTGCTGTACATGCGAGGCGTCAACCGGGAGCTCCCCCTGTTCCTCGTGGGGCTGACGTTCGCGGCGGCCGAGGGCGGGGCCCGGCTGCACCTGTCGCCGCTGCTGGTGTCGCTGGCGGCCGGAGCGCTGATCGCCAACCTGGACGAGCGCGAGGGCCGGCGCATCCACCTGGCCATCCAGCAGGCGGGCCTGCCCGTGTTCGCGCTCTTCTTCGCCGCGGCCGGGGCGGGCTTGAAGCTGGATGCGCTGGTGACGGTGGGGCCGGCGGCGATGCTGCTCGTGGCCCTGCGCGGCCTCGCCATCTGGGCGGCGTGCCGGCGGTTCGCGCCCACGGAGGATCCCCGGCTCAAGCGCTACCTGTGGATGGGGCTCATCTCCCAGGCGGGCGTGACGTTCGGGCTGGCGGCGCTGGTGTCGCGCACCTTCCCGTCGTTCGGGCCCCAGGTGGAGGTGCTCATCATCGCGATGATCACCGCGCACGAACTGGTGGGGCCGGTGCTCACCCGGCGCGCGCTCCTGGGCAGCGGCGAAATCCGTGCGGAAGAGGCGGGCGGCGGCGCATAGTGGAGGCACGCCGTCCCTGCCAGGAGCCGCCCTCCGTCATGCCCCCCGCCATCGCCCCCATCCTCGAGGTGGACGTGGATCACCCCTCGCCGCGCCACGTCGCGCGGGCGGTGGAGGTGCTGGAGAAGGGCGGCCTCATCGCCTACCCGACGGACACGTACTACGGGCTCGGCTGCGACTTGAATTCCAAGAAAGCAATTGAGCGGCTGTACCAGCTCAAGGGCCGCGACAAAAAGAAGCCGCTGTCTCTTTTGTGCCCCGACCTGTCGGACGTGGCCCGCTACGCGCACGTGAGCAATTTCGCGTACCGCGCGATGAAAGGCCTCACCCCCGGTGCGTTCACCTTCATCCTGGAAGCCACACGCCTGGTGCCAGAGGTGATGATGACAAAGCAGAAACAGGTAGGACTGCGCGTCCCTGACGCAGCCCTGCCGCGCGAGCTGGCGAGGGCGTTGGGCCGCCCGCTCATCACCACGTCCGCCACACATACCGATGGTACGGTTTTGTCAGATGCCAGGGACATCAAGACCGTGTTGGGGCACGGTTTGGAGCTGATCCTTGACGGTGGCGTGACATTGAACGAGCCGTCCACGGTGGTTTCACTCGTAGGCGATGCGCTTGAAATCCTCAGGCAAGGGAAGGGTAGGCTGGAGGCCTGAACCCAAACCAGAGGGGGGAGCCTTGGCCGAGGGGGACCGTCCAGCAGCGCCAGTGATTGTCGACGTACCGGAGCGGGTGCCGAGCACGCTCGCCCTGCTCGGGCTGTTGATGATGAGGCCCATCGACCTGCACTACCGCCTGCGCGAAGCCGGCATCCGCGCGCCCGCGGGACGCATCGGGCAGCTCTGGCGCGAGCAGGCCGAAGGAGGCCGCGCCGCCGGGGCCTTCGTCTGGCGGATGCTGCTGCTGCTCGTCGTGCTGTCGCCGGGCCTCACGGCGCTCATGGGGCTGGGCCTTCACGTGATGGGCGTGCCGATGCGGGGCGTGTGGCTCATCTCCGCGGCGCTGTGCTCCGCAGTGGGGCTGGTGGTGGCGCTGGTGTCGGGGCTCGCGTCGGGGGTGCTGCTGGGCTCCCTGGCGAGCGTGTCGATGCTCGCGGGGCTGCACGCCACGGCGGGCGGCGCGTTCGGGCCGGAGTCCGGGGGCGCGGCGGCGATCGCGGTGGGCGTGTGCCTGGGCATCGTGTCCGGGCTGTCGGCGGGGAGCATTGGAGGGCTGGCGAGCGGACGCGGGCCGACCGTGCGCAACGTGCAGGTGGCGGCGATCGCGACGAGCCTGGTGCCCATGCTGGTGTGGAGCGGCGCCTCGTCGGTGTCCTTCGCGGGCGCGGTGGCCGCGAGCGCGCTGGTGGCCTTCCTGGCGTGCGCGTTCCGGCTGCCGTTCTACGCGCTGGAGGTGCTGGCGCAGGCGGTGGCGTACGCGGTGGAGCGCTTCACCGGGCGGCCCACGCTGCGGTGGGTGCCGGTGCGGCATCACAACCTGAGCTACCTGCCGCACCCGTTCCTGGGCCGGCACCTGGCGCTGGCGGTGCGCTCCCGGCCCGCGGAGGTGCTGGCGGTGGCGGACGCGTGCCTGCGCTCGCCGGGCAACATCCTGGTGGGCTGGCCGTGGGTGGTGGAGGCGCTGGAGCGCGCGCACGCGCAGGAAGCCACCGAACCCCACGCGTGAGGCACGGGGCCCCGCGGCGCTCTTGATTACGGCGCCGCGGCGGGAAGCTTCTCGACGTGGGTGACGACCTTCGCGCCCACGTTGTTGGGGGCGTAGGTGACGCGAACGGAGTCCCCGGCCTTGAGGCCCGCGAGGGACGCCTTGAGTTCCTGCTTCGGGTTCTCGAGCACGTAGGTCAGCGGAGGGGCGTCCTTCGTGGCGCCCGCCAGCTGGAGCGACGACGCGGTGAGCTCCTTCACCGTGCCGGTCCGCGTCTTCGTGGACGTCGTCGCGGGGGCCGGCTCCTGCTGGGCCCGGGCCGTCGCGCCCACGCTCCCGAGGGTCAGCACCGCCATCCACATCCAGCCTTGCGCACGCATCATGGGTTGCTCCTGGGTCGGGTGTTCCGAAGACAGGTCTTCTCCATAACCCGCATCCGTGACGGGGGCGCGCTCCTTCGCTACCCTCCGGGCCCATGGAAGGACTGCTCGACGCGTTCATCGCCTTCATCCGCGCGGAGCGGGGGCTGTCCGGCAAGACGGTGGACGCCTACGCGGCGGACCTCACCGTGTACTTCGAGGACCTGCGCTCGCGGGGCAAGGACGACGCGGGCCGCGTCACGCAGGAGGACGTGCTCGCGCACCTCACGACGCTGGGCAAGCGGGGCCTGAGCCGCCGCAGCCAGGCGCGGCACCTGGCCGCCATCCGCGTCTTCCACCGCTTCCTCATCGCGGAGCGGCTCGCGGACAAGGATCCCACGGAGGACGTGGACACGCCGAAGTCGCCCCGCAAGCTGCCCGTGTTCCTCACGCTGGAGGAGGTGGAGCAACTGCTCGCCGCGCCCGACGAGCGCACCGTCACCGGCATGCGCGACAAGGCGATGCTGGAGGTGCTCTACGCCACGGGGCTGCGCGTGACGGAGCTGTGCACGCTGGAGCTCAACAACGTGCAGCTCACCGCGGGCTACCTCATCGCGAAGGGCAAGGGCTCCAAGGAGCGCATCGTCCCCCTGGGGCGCGTGGCGATTGAGAAGGTCCAGACGTTCCTGTCGCTGTCCCGGCCGGAACTGCTGGGGCGGCGCGAGGCGAAGGCGCTGTTCGTCACGCCGCGTGGTGGAGGCTTCACGCGGCAGGGCTTCTGGAAGCTGCTCAAGCGCTATGCCTTGAAGGCCGGCATCCTGAAGCCGCTGTCACCGCACAAGCTGCGGCACTCGTTCGCCACGCACCTGGTGGAGCGGGGCGCGGACCTGAGGGCGGTGCAGCAGATGCTGGGGCACGCGGACCTGGCGACGACGCAGATCTACACGCACGTCAACGGCGCGAGGCTGCGCAAGGTGTACGACGAGTTCCACCCGCGCAGCGATGCGTTCAAGCCGAAGCCCACCGCGAGGAAGCGCCCGCCCGCGACGTGACGTCGGGGGCAGGCGTGGGGCAGGGGACGGCTACAGCCCCGTGCTCTTCAGCATGATGCGCGTGGTGCCGTTGGGGATGATGTCCGGCGTGTAGCTGTTCGCGTCGGTGACGAACGCCTGGTTGCCGAGGATGGCCAGCTTCGGGCCGCTGGTGGGGCGGATGAAGAGGGGCAACTGGAGCCGCGTCTGCGGCCAGCGCACCACGCCGCCGGTGCCGAAGGAGGTGTCCAGGTCGCCATTGGCCTGCAGGCGGAACAGCGCGGGCACCGCGCGCACGTTGGCGTAGACGAGGATCTTCCCGTCGCCCTGGATGTGGAGGCCGCTGACGTCCACCACGTTGAGCGCGTCCACGGAGGTGGTGAGCTCGCGAACGCCCGCGGGCCCGAAGGTGAGGTCGGGCTTGCCCTCGGAGGTGTAGGCCACGAGCTTCAGCACGCCGAATTTCGTCCCGCCGACGTTCACGTCCTGCCGCTCACCCGCGAGCAGGAATCCGCCGCCCGGCCGCGCCACCATCGCGTGCGCCCGGCCATCCACGCTCTTCGCGAGCCCCGACGTGCCGAACGTCATGTCCTGGCTGCCGCTCGCGAGGATGCGCACGGCCGCGAAGTCATCCCCGCCGCCGATGACGACGCTCGTGCCCTGGAGCACGATGCCCTGCACGGATTCGGCCTGGGTGTACGCGCCGCCAATCCAGCTTCCCGCCGGGCTCCCCGCGGAGGTGAAGCCCGTGTCGATGGAGCCGTCCGCCTTGTAGCGGATGAGCGCGAAGTCCTCGTCGAGCCCGTCCGACTTCGTGAGGAAGCCGCCCACGTAGAAGCGACCATCGGCCAGGGGCAGCAGGCTGTGCACGGCCCCGACGTACTCGGTGCTGCCGGCGGATCCGAAGTGCAGCTTCGAGCGGCCGGTGCTGTTGAAGGACGTGTCGAGCTGTCCATTGGCCTTGAGCTTCACCACGGCGAGGTCGCGCGAGTCCGACGCGACGCCTCCCTGCGCGAACCCAGCCACGAGGATGCTGCCGTCCGCGAGCACCGCCACCGTGTCCGCCCGGTCGTCCTGCTCCTTCTTTCCGGAGATGGCGCCGGACACCGGCCCCTCGAAGTCGATGACGGTGGCGCCCTGCGTGCCGAACGACGTGTCCAGCTCGCCGGAGGTCGTATAGCGGCTCACCACCATGTCCACGCCGGTGGCCGCGAGGTTCCGCTCGGTGGAGCCCACGACGATGAGGCTGCCATTGGAGGCCGCGAGCGCACGGCCTTCCTCGCGGATCGGCTGCGTGCCCGCGTCCGCCTGCGTCCCGGCGTCCGGGAGAGGGTCCGGATCCGGATCGCCGTCATCACCACCACAGGCCCCGCTGGTCGCGACCAGGGCGCCCGCCGCCAGCGCCACCACGACACTCCAACCGCTCCGCACGTTGTGCTTCATTCGAGATGTCCCTTCCGGCCGCAGGCCGTGCACCCCCACTGGGGTGACAGGGACTCATCTGGGCACTCCCCGCACCCGGGGTGCAAGCGGGCCAGAGCAGCGAGCGGCGGGCTCCCATTTGCTCCGTACGTCGCCACCGGGGTCTTATCTGGACCGGGGCGAATACCCGTCCTGGAGGCGTGCGCGATGCCGACGTATCAGGTCCCAAATTCGAAGGGCGAGAAGTGGGGGCTGCTGAAGTCCCATATGGGGCTGCCCGCGAGCAGCCCCAAGGCGCTGGGGGCCGGGTTGGACCTCGCCGTCGCGGGGCTCCAGCTCATCGAAAACCAGCTCCTCATCGACCTGGGGCTGGCCTTTCACGCCGACGTCCGCAAGGCGCTCTACCTCTACTTCAACATCCCCCTCCAGGGGTCGAAGGCCCTGCTCGAGAGCACGGTCGGCGAGATCATCAACGTGCTCCGGACGACGCGGAAGGGGCTGGAAGATGAGTTCGGCAAGCTCGAGATCGTCCAGAACGAGGACGGTCGCTCGCCGACGCTCAACGGCTACGTGATTCGCAACGCGCTGACCGGCGCCGTGGGCCCGATCCACATCAACTTCCCCAAGATCATGGGGATGCAGGCGGACCTGGGCTTTGGCGGCGCCTACTGGGCGGGCCTCCTGGTCCATGAGGCGACCCACCGCTACGCCGCCACCACCGATCTGGTGGGGAAGGTCCGGCGCCAGGGACAGGACAACACGGACGGCTACCTCTCCGGCAGCATCCGCGGCAACACCATCGCCCAGTTCACCGCCGACCTGGAGGACAGGGCGGCGGACGCAGCCAGGCGGCGGGTTGCGGGCGACAAGATCGATCACATCACGACCGCGCAGCACCTGACCAATGCCGACAGCTACACCTGGTTCTTCATCGCGATGCTGCAGGCGTATGACACCACCCTGCCGATCTCGAAGAAGTTCAACGGCATCTACAGGGACTTCCAGAGCGCCGCGGCCAGGTTCGTCCAGGTGCAACGAGAGACCCTCGCCGCCGACGCGGCCCTCTCCGCCATGGCCGACATCCTGAACATCGTCTACTACGCGCCGGCCTGAGCCCCCAGGCGCTCCGGGACGACGTCACCGAAGCGCTACGGCAGCAACGCCTGGAAGAGGACCATCCCCTGCCGGATGTCCTCGACCAGCTTGTCCACCGGCTTGAGCCCTCCGAACACCGACGGCCCGTAGGGGAGCACCACCGGGCTGAAGCCGTTGTCCGTGAGCAGCTTGTTCAACACCACGAAGATGTTCAGCCGCCCGTTCCCATCACTGAAGAAGTGGCCCACGTGGAGCGCCCGGACGGTCCGGGCAATCAGCCTGAGCAACAGCGTCTCCGCCTCTCCGCGCGGCATGGCCGCTGGCACCGCCGCCGCCGCGGTCGCCGCCGCCGTTGGCGGAGCCTTCACCGAGGCTCGAAGCTCCTCGAGCCCCGCGTAGTACCGATCCAGGATCTTCTGGATGCGCACTCGTGCTTCGGAAGGGCTGTAGGTCGTCATGATGACGCCCGAAGCTTGCACGATGGTCGGAATGCCAGACGCGGGCGTGCTGCCCTTGAAAATCACCGCATCGCCATCCTTCGCAAGTTCCTTCACCGACAGCCCGTAGTCATCGAAGGTCGCACCGCGATACGCCGTCGGTGCATCGAAGACATCGTGCGGGAACGCGCGGAAGGTCGTGTTGTTCGCGAAGCCCGCCTCCTTGCCCGCCATCTTGCACATCCCGAAATGGAGCGCGAAGTAGCCCTCCGCGTCGAGGCGGCACTGGAACTTGCTCCCCTTGCCATGGAGGTAGTCCTTGAACGTGGCCAGCATTGTCTTGCTATAGCCGGGTGACTCCTGTCGATCGAACAATGTCTGCGGATCCGGCTGAGCGTGGTACTCCCTGTCGATGAACAGGTGCCACCACGCGTGGATGGGCAGCGCGTCCAATCCCGGCGGCGTCGCGTGTCTGCGCAGCAGCCCCCTGCTCAGCCGCTTCCAGTTGTCCGCCGCCTGTCGCGCCCGTGCTTCGTGTGCCGAAGCCGTCGCCGGAGAGGCGGCGCCGCTCGGAGGGCTCGCCGCGGTGCTGGCGATCGGCGCAAGCCGGAGGAGTGGGCGCCGCGACGACGACGATCCGGAGGACCCACCCTGCGGAAACGCGAAGACCGGTCGGACGTTCCCCGCGAAGTACAGGCCGGGGGGCCCCCCATCACGGGTGATGTCATCGAAGGACACGACGGTGCCTGTCGGCGGGTGGGCGCCCGTCGGTAGGAAGTACCACTCGCCCCTCCCGTCCCGGATCATGTCCTTCTGCATCACGGCGTTGAGAAGAATGGTGCCTGAAGGCATGGCTCACGTTTCCTGCGCTCGCCCTGCGAGTGCTGGCGAGAGCGCACGGTAGGTGGAGAAGCATAGCAGGCTCATGCCTGGGCCGCGGCCAGGCCGGGCACCGTCACGGGCTTCATCACCAGGTAGAGGTAGAGGCCATCGAACAGGAAGATGGTGACGCTGAGGAACGTGAGGAACGACACCCCCGACACGCCGAGGTCGACCTGTCTCACCAGGATGTGGCACTCGATTCCCGTGGCGAGCGTTCCCAACAGCTTGAGCCACGCGACCGGGACCGAGAGCCCCCGGCGCGTCTCTGCCCGCTCGAAGTACATCCCCACGAACAGGACGCTCATGACCAGGTTGATGATGAACGCGGTCATGAAGCCCAGGATGTCTTTGTACATCTGGATGAACGTGTACTGCCCGAAGAAGGCCAGCACGAGGGTGAGCGCGACGACCGGGTAGAAGTACCGACGCAGCTCCGCGCGCGTCTGCTCGGCGCGTCCGTAGCGCAAGAGCTGCCAGACGATGATCAGGTCGAGGAAGAACCAGGCCCGATCCAACCCACTCCAGAGCGGCACTGGATTGGGGGCAATCCAGGCCGCGATGCACTCCCAGGTGAAGTTGAGGCAGATGGCCAGCAGCGGCACGCCATAGGTCTTCTCCCGGGCGCACTGCCGGATGATCAGGACATAGGCCACCACCCAGAGGACGCAGCCCGCGACCCCCAGGAGGTTCCACCAGGAGAAGGCATTGAACGCATGGGGATCGATTCCGCGAAGACTGTAGAGAGGGTGCACGCGAGGGCTCCACACTGCCTGTGGGGATGTCGTGTTCGGCTTGCCGGGCGTCGGGCGGGCGGTGCCTCAGCCCACCGCGGTCGCGGGCGCTTCCGCGAAGAGCTCGGGGGCGAGCGCCTGGGTCGCTTGGAGAGGATGGGTGGCCTCCAGGCGCATGAAGATTTCGCGAGCCTCGATCAAGCAGTCCCTGCGCTGATGGGGATCCAGGGTCCAGCGGCCCAGCTCCTGGAGCGCCAGTCCTTCCTCGAGCTCGAGGCCATACCTCCGTGCGGAGTCCTTCGCCCGAGCGAAGAGCCGGAGGGCGCGGGCTCTTTCTCCCGACAACGCGTGGTGGACACCGTCCAGGCGCTCGTCGGAGGCCTGCCAGAAGGGGTGAAGCCGGACGAGGAGTCGGAGCGCCCGCCGCGCTGTCTTCGCGTGCGCCCTCCACGTCCCCGCCGTGGTCGGGTTGCGGGTCTGGGCGTCTTCCCAGAGGGCCTGGCAGGCCTCCACCAGCCCGATGAGGAGCGGCGCCTCCAGGGGCAAGAGGGGAGAATACGTGTGGAGGACCTTGAGGCCGCGCTCCGCCTCGTCCTGGGCGGCTTCCATCTTCCCCAGGCGGGTCAAGGCGAGGGCCGCCGCGGAGTGGATCCCGAGGACGGTGTGGGGATCCTCTTTTTCGAACCGGGGAATCAGGGGCTCGACTTCACGCAGTCCCGCGATCACTTCCGCGGGGCGTGCCAGCGTCAGCAGCGCGACCGCGCCATAGATGTGGGCCCAGCCGATCTGCTGTGCATTGGCGTTCTGCTGTCCGAGCGTGAGCAGCGCCTCGCGGTGGGGAAGAATCCGCCGCGCATCGCCGCACGGGAGCAGGGCGTGGATGAGCGTCACGAGCGCATGCCCCGCGCCGTGGAGATCGTTCAGTTGCCGCATCCGCTCCACCGCCTGTTCGGCCAGTGAAATGCTCTGCCGGTGCGAAGCGCCAAAGCCGAGGAGGGAGGATTCGGCGACGAGGCTCAGTGCGCGCAGACCTGGATCGGAAACCGAGCGCGACAGCCCGATGTAGCGTCTGGCGAGCTTCGCGAGTCGTGCGGTTCCCACCGCGAAGCCCAGCTGGAGGTAGGCCATTGCGGCACCGGTGGGCTGGCGTGCCGCCTCCGCGTTGTTGATGGCGATGAGGCTGCAGGTGAGAAGCCTCGAATAGTCCCGATTGAAGAAGAAGAGCCGCCCCGCCAAGGCGAGGGCCCGGGCTTCGAGCACGAGGCGCTCGTCCTCGCCAGCAACGGGCGTCAGGGCGCGCGGGACCGCGAGATGGGCCAACTGCCGTCCCACTTCCCAGAGGCTCCGCGTCATCCAGCCCAGGCGGCTCTGGGGCAGGCGGTATCCCAGGTAGCCAAAGGCCTCTTCCAGTGCCTCGTGAGACCTGGAGATCTCTCCCACGCTGTGAAGCGCTTCGCCGATTCCGGTGCTCCAGCGGGCGCGTCTCAGGTTGTCGATGCGCAGCTGCGCGCTCGCACTCCGCGCGTCCGCGAGGAAGGCATGCGCCTCACGGAAGGCGCCCGTGGCGAGTGCCCCCGTGCCCGCCTGATCCAGGGAGTCCACCGCCTTGGACAACTCCCCCGCGCTCTTCCAATGGTGCGCCAGCCTCGCGTGGAACGCGACGTCACGCCGGGGTGCGGGCAGGCGCTCGAGCAGCACCGCCATGTCCCGGTGCAGCCGCCGCCGTTGGGAGAAGACCATCCGCTCGTAGGCCGCGTCATGGATCAGGGCATGCGCGAAGGCGTAGGTGGTCCTGGCTTCCGAGGTCTGCCGCGTCACCATCCGGGCCTGGCTCAGCGTTTCCAGGGCATCCCCCAGCAGCGTCCGGTCCGCGTCCACCGGGTAGAGCTCCTGGAGGAGCTCCAGCGGGAAGACCCGGCCGATGATGCTGGCCGTCTTGAGGACGAGTTGCTGCGTGGGCGTGAGCCTGTCGATGCGGCTGCTCACCACGCCCTGCACCGAGTGGGGCAGGTCCAGCTGGCCCAGGTCCACGCCCGACGCGAGGTGGGCCACGCCTTCGATGACCACCAGGTAGCCGTGCTCCACCAGGCTGGAGGCAAGCTCGCCGCTGAAGAAGGGATTGCCCTCCGCCTTCACGCGGATGAACTCGGCAATCGGAGGAGACAGCGTGCGCACCCCCAGGCGCTCACAGACCAGGGAGATCGCATCCAGCGCATGCAGCCTTTCAAGCTGGAGGAGGGTGGTCCCGGGCGACTCCCGGAGCCGGCGTGCTTCGGCGGGCAGGCTCTCCATGGGGCGCCCGGCGAGGACCATCAGCACGCGCTGGCTCCGCGCCCGGACGGCGGCGACCAGCTCCCACGATGAGGAGTCCATCCAGTGCACGTCATCCAGCACCACCACGTGCAGGCGCGCCTGACAGGCATCCGCGAGCAGGCCCACCAGCAACTCTCGCGTGTTGCTCGCATGGAGCTGGCCGGACAGGCCCCGGAGCTGCTCGTGCTCGGGAACGTGCACCCCCAACAGCCCGTTGAGGAGCGAAGCCATCTCCCGTGCCTCGGGGCGGCCCTCCAGCAGGCAGAGCAATCGGGCGGTGCGCGTGGCCTCGTCCGGCAGCTCCTTCAGGCCCAGGATCCGCACCAGGGGCTCACGCCAGCAGTGCAGCGGCGTCGTGATCTCCAGGGCATTGGCTTCACCGACGCCCGCTTCGACTCCCACGCCCGCCGCCGTTTCGCGCAGGTACTGCACCAGACGGGATTTGCCCATTCCCGCCTCGCCTTCAATCCAGACCAGGCCGCCCTCTCCGCGGGATGCCAGGGCATTCACGGCCGCGGAAAGCTGGCCGCGCTCCTCCCTTCGCCCCACCAGGGTCGTCTGTCGGGTGGAGGGCCGGTGGCTGGCGCTGACCACGACGGGGCGGAAGATCTCCACGGGCGCCTCCCGGCCCTTGACCAGGATGGAGGGGAGCGCATCGAACGCCAGCGGGCCCGAAGCGAGCCGCGCGGTGGCGGCGTCGCACAGGACGGTCCCCCGCGCCGCCTGCATCAACCGCGCGGCCAGGTTCACCGCCCGGCCCACCATCATGTACTCCCGCCGGAAGGCCGTCCCGTAGGTGCAGAAGAGGATGCGTCCACTGGTGAGGCCCACGCAGGGTGACAACCCCTGCTGGCTGAGCGCGGCATGGATCCTCAATGCCGACCGGCAGGCCCTGACGGCATCATCCTCGTGGGACAGCGGCGGCATGCCGAAGGCCGCCACCGTGACGACTCCCTTGTCGTCCACCACCAGTTGGGTGGAGCACCCCTCGTAGCGTTGCAGCCCCTCCTGGATGGTGCGGTAGGCCCGTTGGAGCGCCTCCGGGTGCTCCCCGGCGGACAGGGACGGCTCCGTCAGCCCGATGAAGAGGATGGTGACGTTGCGGAACTCCGCGAGCCATTGGGCGTGGCCCGCGTCCAGCCGGCGCAGGACCACCTCTGGCAGGTACGACCGCAGTCCAGGCTCCATGCGGGGAAAGGGCTCTGGAAGCCGGACCCGGGGCAGGGGCAGGGGAGCGAGCGCCTTCAAGCGAAGACGGCCGGAGGGCAACACCTCTCCTTCCGCGACGCCGCGCAGACACCGGGCCGTCTCCGCGCAGAGCACCACGTCTCCCGGTTGGGCTTCGTGCTCCGCCCGCGCCATCTCCAGCAACACCGGGCCGCTGGCGAGGAACTCCCAGCGGCCATTCTCCCCACCCACGTCGGACAGGACCACGGTCCCGGCGGAGATGCCGATCCGCAACTTGAGCTGGAGCCCCTCCACCTCCAGCTGCTCCACGGTGGTCTGGATGGCCTGTGCGCACTGCGCAGCCATCCTCGCGGAATGGGACAGGTCCTCCGCGGGCCAGAGCGCCAGGATGGCGTCCCCCGCGAAGCGGAGGATGTCTCCGCCGTGGTCCAGCACCGTCTCGAGCAGCGTGGAGAAGCAGGTGTTGATGATGCCACTGAGGCGCTCGGCGCCCTCCGGACCGCTGCGCTCCAGCGTCTCCGTGAGGGGCGTGAAGCCGGTGATGTCCGCGAGGAGGATCACCGCGGGTCCCGAGCTGCGCGCCCCCTCGCGCGGGCGGGTCTCGTCATCCGCCAGCCCCCGCACCAGTGCACTCGGAACAAAGGCCGCAAGGGCTTGCAGGCGTGAAGTGGGAGTCATCGGGCCGGCCGCATCACAGGGGGGCTTGAGGGAACCGTTGGATATCGACAACATATCCCGGAACCAGGTTGACATTGAAAGCCCCCACCTCTCAGGGCAGCCCCACCTTCCCAAGGAGCCTCTTCATGTCTGAATCAGTTTGGACTCAGCCCTTCCTGGACTCGATGCGAACGGTGGGCGACCCGCTGGCCGATGACGCCGTGGCCACGCTCTTCCAGCAAGGGGACACCGCGGCCGTCAATGCGTTGATGCAGACGCTCGTCCGCAATGATGGACTTCCCCCCGCGCAGCTGCCGCCGATCATCCTCGACTATCTCCAGAAGACGTCAGCCTTGCCGCTGCTCGAGCCCGCGAAGGTTCGCCGTGCGCAGACGTTGTTTGGATTGTTCGGGCCCGAGATACTGCTGGTGCTTGGCTTCTACTCCCTGCCCGCTGCCTACGCGGCGCGCAAGGGCGTCCAGGTGCTCCACCGGACGGGCGTGCTCCTCAGGGGACCGCTGCGCCGCGTCTTTGAAACCACGCAGATGGTGGTGGATGTCATGGCGGACGGAGGGCTGGGGCCCGAGGGCCGCGGGGTCCGCTCTGCCCAGAAGGTGCGACTGATGCACGCGGCCGTCCGCCACCTCATCACCCACGAGCCGCGCAACCCGTGGAGTGAGGAGTTGGGCGTGCCCGTGAACCAGGAGGATCTCGCCGGCACGCTGATGACCTTCAGCTTCATCGTCCTCGACGGCCTCCAGCGCCTGGGCGTCATCCTGAGCGCCGAGGACCAGGACGCCTGGCTCCAAGCCTGGCTCGCCATCGGGCGGATCATGGGCGTGCGTGAGGATTTGCTCCCCGCCACAGTCGCCGAGGCCAGGACGCTCACGACGCTCATCCACCAACGGCAGATTGCTCCCAGCCCTGAAGGGATGGCGCTCGCGGATTCGCTCCTGAAGGGCTACCAACAGCTCATGCCCCCGGGCCCGCTGCAGGGAATGCCCGCCAGCCTCGTGCACTTCTTCCTCGACGTGGATCCGTTCTCCGGCCAGGACGTCGCCGCGATGCTCGGCATTCCCCCGGCGGACTGGACCCAGTCCGTCATCCACGTCGTCAACACCGTGGGCGCTGCGTTGGGGGAGTTCGGCCTGCACGATACGCTGCCGGGGCAGGTGATGGCCCACGTGAGCCGGCTCACGATCGAAGCCATGCTGCTCGTCGAACGCGGTGGGAGCCGGGCCCCCTTCTCCATCCCGGACAAGCTGCTCAGCCAGTGGAAGATCGCGCCTCGCGCGATCTCGGCCTGAACCCGGCTCCCGTGGCCACCGTGCGAGCTAGGGGCCGTGGAGGACGGTGCCACCGGCTCCGACGATCCAGACGTCGTGGGGGCCCGTGCCGGAGACGCCATACAGCTCCTGCGTCGTCGGCGATGCCACCTGCGTCCAGGCGTCGCCGTTCCAGTGCATGATCATCCCTCCCGAGCCGACAGCCCAGACATCGCTCGAGCTGCTCCCCCAGACGCCGTGGAAGTAGGGGAAGGGAGCCTTCTGCTCCATGACGCGGCCGGAGGAGGACCTCCACCGCATGAGCACTCCCGAGGAGCCCACGGCGAAGGCCTCGTTGGCGGAGGAGGCCCAGACGCCCTGGAGGCCCGTCGTCGTGGGAACGGTCAGCTGCTCCCAGTCGGTCCCCGCCCACCGCATGATCATACTGTCCTGGGCGGCGAAGGCCGCGCCGTCCGCGAGCATGAAGACGTCCGACACCTCGGTGTAGGGATGGGGGGCGCCCGTGGCGAACTTCGTCCACTTCGAGCCGTCCCAGACGAGCGCGTAGCGCTGATCCCCCTCCTTGCCGACCGCCATGGCGCTCCGAGCGGACACCGCGGAGACGCCCTTGAGCAGGGCTGCCGTCGGAGAGGGGCTGTACACCGACCAGGTGCCGTCCTTCAGGGACAGGAAGGTGCCGCCTTCGCCCACCGCCCAGCCTCCACCCTCGGCGAGCGTCACCGAGTTGAGATCCAGGGACGTCGGTGAGCCGGCGGCGCTCCACTGGCTGCCATCCCACCGCAGCACGGTTCCACCGGAACCCACGGCGTACACCTCCGTGGGCGTCACGGCGGCCACATCCCGCAGGGTCGCCGTGGTCGTGCTCGGCACGAGCTGGAACCCACTCAACGGGCCCGCATCGGTGGGTCCTGCGTCGGGAGCAGGGCCCGCATCGGTGGGTCCTGCGTCAGCCTCAGGGCCTGCATCGGGCTGCTCCGATGAGCAGGCGCCTTGCTGGCACACGGATCCCGACCCACAGGCGACGCACGCCTGGCCGAAAGAGCCACAGGCCGAATCCACGGTGCCCCGGAGGCACACGCCCTGCTCGTTGACGCAGCCCTCGCACCCCGTCGGGTTGCACGCCGCGGCCATGGCCACGCCCACGATCAAGCCCAGGCCGAGGGCCAGAGCACTTCCTCGAAATGTCGACATCCGCGCAACCCCTGCACCCGGTCCCGGCCCGCCAGGTGTCATCCATCCCTGCGGAGCCTATTCGTCACGAGCCGCGACGACTGGCTGTGTCGAACTCCGCGAGGAGCAGGTAGGCGTCCGCCACCCCACGTCCCCGCTGTCCCTCAGCCGACGCCGTCCTGCACCCAGGTCTGGGGGGCACAACCCGGACCTCCGTAAGTGCGAGGATTTCCAGTGTGGATGCCAATGATTCGCCTAGGGGGTAGGATGTCGACTTCGCTTCGGGTGGGACTGTTGCTCGTGGTGTCGTGTCTGACGGTCGGGCCAGGCTGCGGTCCGGTGGAGGACCTGCCCGAAGCGCTCATCGAGGAGACCGGCACCGTCGAGCAGGAGGCAGCGACCGCGAACGGGCTGTCCTTCAACGGGCTGTCCTTCAATGGCATGTCCAGCAATGGGCTGTCCTTCAACGGGCTGTCCTTCAACGGGCTGTCCAGCCAGGGGCTGTCCTCGTCCCAATTCGTCACGTGGTTCCAGACGAACCCGGTGCTCGCCAACATGGTGATGCGCTACGTGGTGCGGTGCGCGGTGCCGGCGGGGCAGACGCGGAGCTACCTGAACCCGAGAACGGGGACGACGCATACGTGGGCGGGGTTGCTCGGCCTCGCGCCGGACTGGGCCCAGGGCCAGCGGGCCACCACGACCGAGCAGCAGGTCGTGTCGGCGTGCCTGGCCGCGCATACCACCACCTCGGGGAATACGATGGCCATCTCCGTGCTGGGACTCGATGGCAGGGGACAGGTCATCCCCTACAGCCCGTCGGAGCTCACGGGCTTCTCCGAACAGGAGGCCTGCTTCTTCGGAAACCTCTTCACCGATGAAGGCATCTATGTGGCCAGCAACCAGGGCCTGCTGCGTGGGAGTCAGAGCTCCCCGCGCGGGTGTGCGCTGTCTCCGGGGCCGCTCCAGCGGGTGGAGGAGAACTGTCCGCCCATCGTCCCGCTCTCGAGCTGTGACATGTACTGCGACTCGAGTCTCCTCAAGCCCTATCACTCGCGCTGCACCTACCGGGGCAAGAGCTACCGGCCCATCACCACGCGGCTGCGGAAACAGGATGTCTTCCGCTGTGGGGACGGCGTCTGCCAGTACACCGAGTCGTGCGGCCTGGGCACCAGCTACCGGGACTGCCTGAGGGACTGCGGGCTCTGCCTGTGACTAGCGACGAGGAGGCTCGCCAAACGAGAGGTCGTGGAACCTCCGGGGCTGGGGAGTCAGCGCCCGGTGGAGGAACAGCCCGATCCCCGCGCCTCCCACGCCGTAGTCGTGGCTGATCCTCACGAGGTACCGCCCCGGGAACGCCACCCCTTCGGGGCGGTCGATGCGGTACAGCAGCGTCTGGGTTGCCTTCTGTCGCGCCAACTCCAGGTAGCGGTGCTCGCCGGTCACCTGGAACATGTCCAGGAGCGATTCGCCCATGGACGCGAGTCCCTCGAAGAGGTGGGGGGCGGCGGAGAAGAAGGCCTCGCACCCGCGCGCCGCCCTGCGGGCCACGTCCAGATAGCGCTCTTCCTTCAGCACCTCGAAGAACCGGATGAGCGCCGAGGTCACCCCGGCGCCTCCCCGCAACCAGTAGGGGCGGTGTCCCAGGGCCCCGGCCGTCACACCCCAGAGCAGGGTGTCGCCCCGCTCCTGTCCCTGGGCGATATCGAAGTCCATGGCCCCCCGCGCTCCCTCCAGGTAGCGGGCTTCGCCCGTGGCACGCCAGAGGTTGAGCAGGAAGAAGGCCACGCCGCTGCTTCCGAGCGCGAACCCGAGCCGGGCCGAGGGCTCGTCGCCGCTGCGCCACCAGAGGCCCGCGTCACCGCGCTCGGCGCTCTTCAGCAGGTGTTCGCCCGCGCGACAGGCCAGCTCAAGGAACTTCGCGTCCCGGGTCCGCAGATGGAAGGCCAGCGAGGCCAGTCCCCAACCGGCCACGCCCTCGAAGATGTCCGGGGCCTTGAACGCCAGGGAGGACCTGGGCACCAGGTCGAAGAGCTCCAGCCCCCGCTCGAGCAGGCCCATCTCGGCGAAGCTCCAGGCAACGCCCGCGATCCCGGAGTAGAGCCCCGGTGGGTACAAGGTAGGGTCGACGGGCTGGGCCAGGAGCCACTCGCGCACCGCCTGGGGGAGCTCGCCCAGCGCGTCGTGCAGGAACAGGGCTGTCCCACAGGCGCCATAGGCCAGGTTGAGCGGATTGGTCTGGAACGCCATGGCGTCCGCGGGAAAGAGCCGGTCCGCGCGCTGGGTGTCCATCGTGGACATCATGTGTCGCGCGAGGCCGCGGATCGCGTCGCGGAACGTGTCGGCTTCCGGCAGGGGCGCGGAGTGGGCTTCGTTCATGGGCGGCATGGCGCGGAGGCTCCAGCGATGGACGTCATTCGTGGGGTGGCGGTGCTCTGGAGGCGCTATCGCTTCAGGGGGTCCCACGACTCAACCACCTGGCGGGCCACTTCGGGACGCCCTTCCAGGAGCTCCTGGATGACGGTCCGGATCTGCGCCGGCAGACCCGCCTCGATGAAGTGGTCGAGGATGCGAAAGATGGGCTGACCCTTGTCGAGTTCGAAGAGGTTCTGGACCGGGCAGAAGAGGTTGTAGAGCAGCATCCCGCATGCGTAGAAGTCGTCGAAGGGCTCCAGCGTGCGCGCCTGACGGCGCTCCGGCTTCCGGAAGCCGGGGTTGAACCACTGGCCCGAGAAGGGCGAAACCCCTCCGCTGACCAGGGCCCCTTCGAAGTCGATGAGCCCGAACTCTCCCGTGTCCCGGTTCGCCAGGACATTGCCCGGCGAGATGTCCCCCACGAGCACCCCGCGCGCGTGGATGGCCTCCACCGCGTCGAGCAGGCGCAGCGCCAGTCCCCGCCACTCCACGCAGAACCGGATGATCCGCTCGGGATCATCCATGTTCGTCATGACGATGAAGTCGTCGTTCGCCCGCATCGAGGCCAGGGCCGTCCCGTCGATGTACGTCGTGACGAGGAACGTGTGTTCCCACTCCTGGAACAGGTCGATGACCTGCGGCACACAGGACAGGCCCCGCAGGCGTTGGAGGACGTCGTGCTCCTGCTGGAGCGCGACGATGGCGTCGACCGTGCGGTCCCCGCCCATCCAGGCCTCCGTATAGGGGCGCGCCTCCTTGATGACGACGGTTCGACCGGTGGTGCGGTCAATGGCCTTGTACACCCCGCCGGTGTTCGTGAAGGTAAACGCTTCCTGGACGTCGTAGCGGTCGTGCAGGAGCTCGCTGTCGCTCTCCGGGACCTCGTCCTGGCCGGGAAAGGGATCCTGCACCCACTCGGGGAGGCTGAAGTAGGGCCGCCTGTCGTCCGCGATCCAGGTGCCGTCAGGCTTGCGGATCATCAGGGTCTGCATGCCATCGGTGCGCAGATCGTACATCCGCTGAAAGCCACCGTACCGATAGAAGACCGACTTGCTGTCCCGGTATCGCTTGTCAGACAGGATGTACGGGCCCTTGAGGTCTTTGGTCGCCTGGTGAAGGGCCTCGATGAGCGTCACGAAGGAGCGCTCGTCTGGCGGGTAGATGGTGACGAACTTGCCCGAGCCGCCCCGGGCGTACCGTTTCGAGTTCAAGAAGCGGAGCAGAAAGGGGTCCGCGACAATCTTGAACGTCACCTCCGCGCGCACGCACTCCGGCACGACCCTGCGCAGAACGGTCTCTGCATCCGCCACCGAGGACGAGACGTGGATCTTGAAGCCTTGCGGCTTCAGCACCGAGCGCTCGAAGCTCGCCTTGAGAAAGACATCGAACCGGGAAATCGACCAGTCCGGGGGCAGGAGTGACTTGAGGAGTTCGGGGTAGGCGGAGGAGACCGGGAAGCGGCTCAGCGTCTCGAAGTAGTCTGGATTGGTCAGGGTGTAGAACGAGAACTCTTCCATCAGGCCCCTCGCATCGCTGGCGCCGCGTGGCGTAACCCCGAAGAACTTCGGCCACCAGCTCCAGCGCAGACACCGTCGCGCGGGAACTGGTGGCCACCACCCATCCCTCCGTTCATGAAACGAATGGATGGATGATCAGGAACGACTAGGCGCCGCAGCCGACGCTGCAGCCGCTGGCACCACCACCGCTGATGATAATACAGTTCACGCTGCTGCCGCTGGCGTTGACCGCGGTGATCTCCTCCACCGGAAGCTTCTGAAGGTCGAGAATCTTCTTCATGGCCATCTCCTTGGATTCGGGGTGTAAGTCTACTTCCTGGTTAGGCCAGACAACTTCTATAGAAAAGTGAGAGAAGATCAAGCCCCCAAGGATGAATAGCTATCGAATGCCTGACAATTGGCATTGGCTTCCGGGGGTGGGAGTGGTGTCTGGTGTTGAAGAGGCATACCTCCGTCCACACGACGTTGATGGCCTTGCCGTCATTGGCAACCACGCGCAGTCGGCTGAAGCCCCAGATGGCGCTGGTCCGCACGGCTTTGACGTGCACGCCGACGACATTCCCTGCTCAGCTTCGCGCCGGGGCATGAAGGCCTTCTTTCGGGCTCCGGGTTCAAGCAGACGTCAGCCGCCCGCCAGCTCCACCAGGTTCAAACCATACGGATCCGTGGTGGTGCGCCGGTTCGCGGGTGCTCCTTCGCCCGCGGCCAACGGCGCCACGCGGATGAGCCCCGCCGCCATCAGCCGGTGCACGGACCGCGACGCGGCCAGCTCCCCCATGGCCGCCGTGCGCAGCGCCTGCCGGAGGCTCCGGCAGCCCCGCAGCTTCGAGTACAGGTACAGGTCATCCGCCGTCAGGTCCGACGGGGCAGGGCGGGGGATGGGCTCGAACACGAGCCGCCCGTCCAGCGCGAACAGCTCATCACTCAGCGAAAGCGTCAGCCCCACCTCCGCCTCGCGGTACAGCGCGTGCGCCTCCGGCACCGGCCCGCGCTCCAGCACCTGCGCCGCCAGCGCCACCGCGTGGTCGTACTTGCGCGACGACAGGAACGCGCGCACCAGCGCCAGCAGCTCCGTGAACTCCGTGGACTCGCCCACCTGGAGCCCCTTGGCCTGGTGCGGCGCCAGCGCTCCGCGGCGGTACAGGTGCAGCACCCAGCGCGCGGCGAACAGGGGCGCCTCCCGCGCGCTCGCGAGCAGCTCGCCCAGCGTGGCCCCTCCGGCGGCCAGGTCCAGCAGCACGTCCTCCTCCTCGGAGAAGGTCTCCACCGCGAACTCGCGGAACACGCGGAACGTCGTGTCCAGGCGGGGGAAGATCTCCCGGAACATCGCCCACTCGCGCAGGCGCGCCACCGCGTCCCGGTGCAGCGTGCTCAAGGGCAACCGCAGCCCCACCGCGCGCCCCGGCAGGGGCAGGCCCGGCGTGAACTCCACCTCGCCCGACTCCCAGGCGTAGCAGTCGAAGAGCGCCTCGCGCGCCTTGTGCTCCATCGCCTCGATGAGCTGCGACAGGTCCACGAAGCAGCGCTGCACCAGGTAGGTGCCATAGGGCATGTTCGCACCCTCGGCCGCCTCGAACGCCGCCGCCGCCCGGGGCGCGTCCAGGATGCGCAGGTTCACCAGCACCTGCGCCAGATGCTCGCGCGGCTCCGTGGACGCCACGCCCACCAGGTGCCCGTCCCGCAGGTAGAGCTCCCGGCGCACCGCGCCCCGCTCCACCCGCAGCGTCCCCTCCAGTCCTGGCGTCGAGTAGAGCGGCGGCAACACCAACTGGAGCCGGTAGCTGGCCAGGTTTCCCGTGAACGCTTCCATCCGTGGGCGCCCTCCAAGGCGGGCTGACTGCTGCGTCAGCCGCCAGGGTAGCGGCAGACCCGAGCCCTCTCAACCCCCCGGAACTCCTCGTCTTTTCCTGGAGTGCCGCAATATTCCAGGCAGAAGCGGGGCGCGAATGTGGGGCGGAAGACGCCTGGCGCCAGCCTCAACGGAAGGTTGCAGGGGAGGGGCCATTATGCGAACGAGCCGTGTCCTCCACCCGTCATTGGAATGGCAATCGCTATGCGGACTCTCTCAGGTGTCCAGTCGTCCGGAAGGCTGCACATTGGCAACTATTACGGGGCGATGCGGCAGTTCGTGCAGCTCCAGGATCAGGGCGAGGCCTACTACTTCATCGCCAACTACCACGCGCTCACCACGGTGCGGGACCCCAAGCTGGCGCTGGAGCTGACGCGCGACGCGGCGCTCACGTACCTGTCGCTGGGCCTGGATCCGAAGAAGGCCGTGCTCTTCCGCCAGAGCGACGTGAAGGAGGTGGTGGAGCTCTACTGGATCCTCGGCACCGTGGTGCCGCAGTCGAACCTGGAGCGCGCGCACAGCTACAAGGACAAGATCGCCAACAACATCAGCCCGGACTTCGGCCTCTTCGCCTACCCGGTGCTGATGGCGGCGGACATCCTGCTCTACAGCGCGGATGCCGTGCCGGTGGGCAAGGACCAGGTCCAGCACATCGAGTTCGCGCGCGACTGGGCCGTGAAGTTCAACACCCAGTACGTCCCCGGCTACGACCCCGCGGATCCAGAGGGCAAGGAGCGCGGCCACTCGCCCGGCATCCTCAAGCTGCCCGCCGCGCACCTGCAGGAGTCCGCCGCGACGGTGCCCGGCATCGACGGGCGCAAGATGTCCAAGTCCTACGGCAACACGCTGGAGCTGTTCGGCGAAGAGAAGGACCTCAAGAAGCGGATCATGTCCATCAAGACGGACTCCACCCCGGTGGAGGCGCCCAAGCCCACCCAGGACGCGCCGCTCTATGACTTGCTCAAGCTGATGCTCCCGGCCGCGGAGTTCGCGGACGTGGACGCGACGTGGAAGGCCGGCGGCAAGGGCTACGGCGACTACAAGAAGAAGCTGCTGGAGGCCTTCCACACCACCTTCGGCCCGGCCCGCCAGCGCCACGCGGAGCTGCTCGCGGACCCGGGGGAGGTGGAGCGCATCCTCCAGGACGGCGCCCAGCGCGCCCGCGCGGAGGCCACCCGCCTGATGGACCAGGTGCGACGGGCCGTGGGAATCCCCTGAACACCCGTTCCTGTTCGAATGTTTGACCCACCTGGAAGGCACTGTTAAGGAGATCTGTCCCTCCCGGCACGCGCTAAAGGCCGGAAATTCGGGCCCTTGCGCGATGACGAAGCCCCTCCCACCTCCCCCGAAGGACGCCGTCCGGTGAGCGAAGGTCGTAAGCCACCACCGCCCGACGACCTCCCGCCAGACCCCGACGGGGAGGGGACGCCGCGCACGCCCGCGGACGCCTTCCGGGTGGCGCTGCCCAACTTCGAGGGGCCCCTCGACCTGCTGCTCCATCTCATCAAGGAGCACCGGGTCGACATCTTCGACATCCCCCTGGCGCTCATCACGGGGAAGTACCTGGAGTACCTGGAGCGGATGCGGGAGCTGAACCTGGACATCGCCGGGGAGTTCCTGGTGATGGCCTCCACGCTGGCGCACTTGAAGAGCCGCATGCTCCTGCCCCGGCAGGACGCGGCCCAGGTGCCCGAAGGCGCGGACGCGCTCGCCGCCGTGGAGGAGGTTCAGGACCCGCGCGCGGAGCTGGTGCGCAGGCTGCTGGAGTACCAGAAGTACAAGGACGCCGCCGAGCACATGGCGAAGCAGGACATCCTCGACCGGGACGTCTTCGCGCGCCGGGTGCCGGTGGAAGCCGTTCCCATCCCGGACGACGAGATCGGCCTCCAGGAGATCAGCGTCCTGAAGCTGGTGGAGGCGCTCGACCGGGTGCTCGAGCGCCTGACGCCCAAGGTGCAGCACGAGGTGGTGCTGGAGCGGGTGAGCCTGTCGGAGGCCATCCTCCGGCTGGCCGAGCGCCTGCGCGCGGACGGGACGGTGGTGTTCGAGGCGCTGTTCACGGAGGCGGCCACGCGCCAGGAGGTGGTCATCACCTTCATCGCCATGCTGGAGATGGTGAAGCGCCGCCTCATCAAGGTCTTCCAGGAGGAGCCCCTGGGCCCCATCCAGGTGACGCCCAACGGGGACGCGCTGCAACAGCTGCTCCCCACGGAGGTCGACGAGAGTGACTACCGGTAACGGTCCCGACGACGGTGACGAGACGCCCGCCCCGGGCACACCTGGAGGCCCCGGGCAGTTCTCCGAGGAGGAGATCGCCGCTGTCACCGGCCCCGGCCCCGACGACGCGGAGCTGGACGGGGTGGAGCCCGCCGCCATCGAGGAGGACTCGGACGACATCGTCCCCGACCTCCAGAGCTCCTTCGAGAAGCTCGTCTCCAAGAGCCGCAACCTGTCCGTGGACCGCATCCGCACGGTGCTGGAGAGCGTGCTCTTCGTCGCAGAGCGCCCCCTGTCCGTGGACGAGCTGTACCAGGCGACGGGAATCCATCGGGACGCCATCACCCAGGCGCTTGATCAGCTCTCCGGCATCCACCGCGAGGGCATCAGCGGCGTGGTGCTCTACGAGGTGGCGGGCGGGTGGCAGTTCCGCACGGACCCCCACTCCGCGGAATACGTGCGGCGCTACCTCCGGGTGAAGCCGCAGCGGCTCACCCGGGCGGCGGTGGAGACGCTGGCCATCATCGCCTACCGGCAGCCCGTCACCCGGCCGGAGCTGGAGGACATCCGGGGCGTGGACTGCGGCGCGGTGCTCAAGGCGCTGATGGACCGCAAGCTGGTGAAAATCCTGGGCAAGCGGGAAGAAGTCGGCCGCCCCATTCTTTATGGAACGACGCGCGAGTTCCTGGAGTTCTTCGCGCTGAAGGACCTGTCGGCGCTGCCCACGCTGCGGGAATTCCACGAATTGACCCAGGAGCACCGGGACATCGTGGAGAAGGAGGCGGCGCCGCCGGTGCCGGTGGCATCGGGGACGGTGGCGGCGCTGTCGGACCCGGGCTTCACGAAGCGGATGGAGAAGAACGAGGCGGCGAGTGAGGCCGCGCTGGAGGAGCTGGAAGAGGCCATGGCGGCCGCGGAGCGGAGCCAGAAGGTCAGTTCCAGCGTCCTGGAAAGCCCCCCATCACCCGGGAAGGGTGATAGCGAGGGCCCCAAGCCCGAGTGACGGGCGGCAATGGAATGGAAGAAGGCAAGGAATGGCGGCGGAACGTTTGCAGAAGTACCTGGCTCGCGCGGGAGTTGCTTCGCGCCGGCACGCAGAAGAACTCATCACCTCCGGTCGGGTGGGCGTCAACAACCAGACGGTGACGGAGCTGGGCAGTCGGGTGGAGCCGGGCACGGACCTGGTCACCGTGGATGGGAAGCTCGTCACGCCGCCAGAAGAGTCGTCGTACTACCTGCTGTACAAGCCCATTGGCGTCGTGACGACGCTGTCGGATCCGCAGGGCCGTCCCACCGTGGCCAACTACGTGGAGGAGACGGGCCGTCGCCTGTTCCCCGTGGGCCGCCTGGACTACGACGCGGAGGGCGCGCTGCTCTTCACGGATGACGGGGCGCTGGCGCACAAGCTCACGCACCCCAGCTTCCAGGTGCCGCGCACGTACCTGGCGAAGGTGAAGGGCCTGCCGGACATGCCCACCATCGAGAAGCTGCGCGGCGGCGTGCGTCTGGAAGACGGCATGGCGACGCCGGTGTACGTGGGCCTCTTCGAGAAGGCCGAGCGCAACACCTGGCTGAAGATCGTCGTGGCCGAAGGCCGGCCGCACCTCATCAAGCGCCTGTGCGCGGCGGTGGGCCACCCGGTGGTGCGCCTGTTCCGTCCGGCCTACGCGGGCGTGGGCGTGGAAGGGCTGCGTCCGGGCCAGCTGCGTCAGCTGAAGCTGTCGGAGGTGATGCAGCTCAACGAGGTGGCGGAGGGTCGCGCGCAGCCCGCGGAAGCGGAGATGAAGCTGCCGCCGCGGCGCCACGGGCGCGCGGCGCCGGGCTTCGACGGGCCGGACGACGACGAGACCGAGCTGTCCATGGACGACGACGCGCCGATGCCGCCGCGCAAGTCCGCGGGCAAGGCCGAGCGTCCGGACAAGAAGGCCGCCAGCAGCAAGGCGCCCACGGGTCCGAAGACGCGCGAGGCCCGGCCAGAGCGCAAGGATTGGAAGGGCGTGCAGGACGGTGGCACGCGTCCGCCGAAGTTCGCCGTGCGGGGGGCCACGCTGCCCACGGAGGACGAGGACCTCGATGACGCGGAGGTGCCGACGTTCGACGACGACGGTGAGGAAGTGGCGGAGCCGAAGGCCGAGGGTCGCCGCGGCGCTGGACGTGCTTCGGAAGGCGCGGGTCGATCCGGCGGTGACGAGGGCCGTGCTCCGCGCGCGGGTGGTTTCGGCAAGCCCGCGGGCGCGGCCGGTGGCCGCTTCAGCAAGCCGGCCGGGGCAGGGCGCTTCGGTAGCGCCGAGGGCGGTGCTCCTCGTGGTGGCGCTCGCTTCGGCAAGCCGGCGGGTCGCGGCGGTGACGAAGGCGCTCCGCGTGGCCGCTTCGGTGACAAGCCCGCGGGCGGTGGCCGCTTCGGCAAGCCGGACGGGGAGCGCGCGCCTCGTGCGGGTGGTTACGCCAAGCCCGCCGGTGCGAGCCGCTTCGGTGGTGATGAGGGCCGTGCGCCTCGTGCGGGTGGTTACGCCAAGCCCGCCGGTCGCGGCGGTGACGAAGGCGCTCCGCGAGGGCGTTTCGGCAAGCCGGCGCATACGGGCGCGGGACGCGGTGACGATGCGCCTCGGGGCCGCTCCGGCGGTGACGAGGGTCGTGCTCCGCGCGCCGGTGGTTTCGGCAAGCCCGCCGGTGCGAGCCGCTTCGGTGGTGACGAGGGTGGTGCGCCTCGGGGTCGTCCGGCCGGTGCGAGCCGCTTCGGCGGTGACGAGGGTCGTCCTCCGCGCGCCGGTGGTTACGCCAAGCCGGCGGGTCGCGGTGGTGACGAGGGTCGTCCTCCGCGCGCTGGCGGCTTTGGCAAGCCCGCGGGTCGCGGCGGTGACGAGGGTCGTCCTCCGCGCGCCGGTGGTTTCGGCAAGCCGGCCGGTGCGAGCCGCTTCGGTGGTGACGAGGGCCGTCCTCCGCGCGCGGGTGGTTTCGGCAAGCCCGCGGGTGGTGGTCGCTTCGGCAAGCCGGACGGAGATCGCGCGCCTCGCGCCGGTGGTTTCGGCAAGCCGGCGGGTCGCTTCAGCCGTGACGAGGGTCGTCCTCCGCGCGCGGGTGGTTTCGGCAAGCCCGCGGGTGGTGGTCGCTTCGGCAAGCCGGACGGTGATCGTGCTCCGCGCGCTGGCGGTTTCGGCAAGCCGGCCGGGGCAGGGCGCTTCGGCCGTGACGAGGGTGGCGCTCCCCGTGGAGGCGCTCGCTTCGGCAAGCCCGCCGCTGGTGGCCGCTTCGGCAGCAAGCCCGCGGGCGGCAGCCGCTTCGGTGGCGGCGAGGGCGGTGCTCCCCGTGGCGGCGCTCGCTTCGGCAAGCCAGCCGGCGGTGCTTCTCGCGGCGAAGGCCGTCCGGAGCGTCGTGAATGGAAGCCCCGCGGCGAGTCCGCGGGCGGCGCGGGTCGTCCCGAGCGCCGTGAGTGGAAGCCGCGTGGCGAGGACTCCGGCAGCCGGGGTCCTCCGCGTGAGCGTCGCGGTGGCGTAGGCCGCACGTCGAGCGCGAGCCGCCCTGGCGACTCGGCCCGGCCCACGGGCGAGCGCATCGTGCGCGCGGGCATCCGGAAGGGTCCTCCGGACGAGGGTGCCAGCAAGGCACCTCGCGGAGCGGCCGGTCGCCCGGCTCCGCGGGGCCCCCGCCGTCCTCGCTGAACCATCCCTCCTCCCGGGTCGTGCCGTCGGTGGGCGGCCCGGGGGGGCGTTGATATAACCGCCGCCTACCTCCACCGTCCGCCTCTGCGGGAGAACGATGCGAATCCGCGTGCGCCCCCTCTTCCTCGCCCTGACCCTGCTCGTCGGGTGCAACGGCAACCGGGATCAGCTCCTCGCGGAGATCCAGGACCCCCGTCCGGAGATCCGCGCCGCGGCCGTGAAGAGGCTGGCCGCCCAGAACAACGCGGACGACCTGGTCCTCTTCACGCGCGCGGCCAAGGACCTCTCCGGCATCGTCCGGGGTGAGGCCGCCGCCGCGCTCGGTGAGAGCCAGGATGCGCGCGTGGTGGACCTGCTCGGAGAGCTGCTCGAGGATCCGGACGAGGCCGTGCAGGGCCAGGCCGCCCTGGCGCTCGCCAAGGTGAAGAACGACAAGGCCAAGGCGTACCTCACGCTCCAGTACGGACGCCGGGGGCGCGCCACCCGCCAAGTCATCGTCCAGGCCCTCAAGAGCACGAACGTCGCCACCCCCATGGCCACCGTCGTCGCCGCCGAGTCCAAGGGCCTCTGGGATCGCAACCTCCTGGCCCTCACCGAAGGCGCGCTCCCCGAACGCGTGGGCGCCGCCGAGGAGCTGGGCAAGAGCGGCCGTCCCGCGGCCGTCAACCAGCTGCTGCCCATGGTGCGCGACAGCCAGGTCATCCTTGCCGCCGCCGCCGTCCGGGGCCTGGGAGACGCAGGTGATTCGCGCGCCGTCGCGCCCATCGCGCTGCTGCTCGACGAGAGCTTCCCGGAGCTGCGCGAGTCCGCCATCAGCGCGCTGATGAAGCTGCAGGATCCCACGGCCGCCACGCGCCTCCAGGCAGTGGCGGTGGAGAAGAGCGCGGTGAGCCCGCTCGCCACCGACGCCATCCTGACCTTCCAGCGCACGCCCGCCACGGATGCCGCGCTGTGCGCCATCGCGCTCGACGGTGCGCGCGCCGAGGCCCTGGCCGCTGGACGCGCCATGCGCTCACGCGGAGGCTGCCCCGCGGAGCCCATCGCGGAGCGCCTCGCCAAGCCGGTCTCCGCCGCGTCGGGGCTCCAGGCGGTGGCGGGGCTGGGCCCGTCCGCGAAGGCGCTCCTGCCCAAGGTGACGCCGTGGCTCAACCAGCCGGACGTCACGCTGCGCACGCTCGCGGTGGAGGCGGTGACCCGCGTGGGGGATGCCTCCGTGGCGCCCACGCTCCAGAAGCTCTACGAGCAAGAGATCGCCGGCATCACGGCGCTGCGCGCGGACTGGATCCCCCAGGCGCTTCCCCTGAAGTACAGCCCGGAGCTGGATCCCTCGATTCCGCGCGCGCCGGGAGCGAAGGACGACAACCGCACCGGCAAGCACGCGCAGCTCTTCGAGAGATTGCAGGCGCTGAACGCCGCCCGCGCGAAGGAGGCCGGGCGGGTCGTGGTCCCGCCGCGCGTGCCCTCGGAGCTGGGGGACGACGTGGAGGCCGCGAAGCTGGAGCCGCTGGCCACGCTGCTGACCGGGCTGGGCGCGCTCAAGGCCCCCGGCTCGCTGGAGCTGCTCAAGGGCTACGCGAATGACCAGAGCCCGGTGCTGCGCGCGGCGGCGCTGGTGGGCCTGACGTACGCGGGGCCCGAGGGCGTGGAGATCGCGCGCGCGGCGCTGCTGGAGCCCGACCGCGAGCTGCAGAAGACCCTGGCGCTGGCGCTGGCCGAGCAGGGCGAGAGCGGCCAGCTCGCGCTGGTGGCCTCCCTGCCGAAGATGGGCAGCGAGAAGCTGGTGGTCCTGGGAGCGCTGGCGCGCGTGGGACCGCCACCCGCGTCGGCCTCGGAGGTGCTGCAGGGCGTGGTGAAGGAGGGTGGGGCGGAGGCGGCGGTCGCGGCGATGTTGCTGGGCCGGATGGGCGCGAAGGACGCGGTGCCCACGCTGCTCAAGGCGCTCGACGACTCCAACAGCGTGGCCCGGCGCGACGTGCTGCTGGCCCTAGGCGCCATTGGCGACGCGAAGTCGGCGGAGGCGGTGGGCCGCGACCTGTACCACGACCTTCCGGAGATCCGCGCCGCGGCGGCCACGGCGCTGCGCAAGATGAACTCGGGCGCGGAGGCCGAACCGCTGGAGGCGCTCAAGGGCGACTACTTCCGCGAGGTCCGCGTCGCCGCGGGTGCCGCGCCCTTGAAGGACGACGCCCCGGTTGCTGGCGGGGCGCAGTGAATGGAGCTGCGCGAGCTCAAGGACAAGGCGACGGAGGCCTTCACCAAGGGCCGTTTCGCCAAGGCCGCCGAGCTGTACGCGGAGTGCTGCCGCGCTGATCCGAAGGACCACCAGAGCCGCCTGCGCATGGGCGATGCCTGGTCCAAGGCAGGCCAGCGCGACCGGGCCGTCACCGCCTACCAGTCCGCCGTGGAGGGCTTCGCCAGGGAGGGCTTTCTGCCGCGCGCCATCGCCGCGAGCAAGCTCATCCTCGAGCTGGATCCCTCCCACCAGGGCGTGCAGCAGATGCTCGCGGACCTGTACGCGCGAAAGGGCACGCCGACCACGTCCCGGGCGAAGCCCAAGGACAGCGCGCCCGCGACACCTCCTCCAGTCCCCGTCATCCCGCGCGAAGCCGCCCCCACCGCGGCGCCCGTCGACGCGAAGCCGCCGCCCCCGGACACGTCGAGCGCCGCCGCGCCCGATGACACCGAGGTGGTCCTCTCCGTCGAGGTCGAGCTGCAGGTCGATCCCGAACCCGACGCGCCTTCCGAAGACCTGACGCTCCAAGCCACGCCGGAGCCGCAAGCTCCCGCAAGCCCCGTCCTTCCGCCTTCCACCGTGTTGCCGCCTCAAGCCGCACCGCGCGAGTCCGTGCCCCCGGGCCTCTCCGTCCGGGTGACGCCTCAGCGAGCCCCGCAGCCCCCCTCATCCATGCCCGAGCTTCCCCAGATCCGGACCCCCAGCGGACGTTGGCAGGCCCTCGCGCCGCCCATCGCGGGGCCCGCCGAGCCC